>CAYQMC010000265.1:0-3646 GCA_964418285.1 uncultured Chryseobacterium sp. | reverse complement strand
ACTTGATCAGAGAGGGCGACCTCACCGTTATCGATGAATTCGAGATCAAGGGGGTGGATGTACGCAAGGCCCTGACGGCCACTTTGGTCCTCGTGGGCGTGATCGGCGGCGCCACCATGGGTTGGGCCCCCATTGTGCTTACCGCGATCATCGGTGTGCTGGCTTTATTGGTATTGCGGGTCATCACGCCCGAAGAAGCCTACGCTTCGGTGGAATGGAAAGTGATCTTCCTGCTGGCCGGAGTACTGTCCATGGGTGCTGCCCTGCAGAAGACAGGGGGGGACCAACTGATCGCCAACGGACTGAACAACATGCTTGGTGGTAGCTCTCCCCTACTCGCACTTTCGGTCGTCTTCGGCATCACCTTCATGAGCACGAACATCATGAGCAACAACGCCACTGCGGCACTGATGACACCGATCGCCCTGCAACTTGCCGGCGCCATGGGCGTGAGCGAGCGCCCTTTCATTGTGGGGGTGATGTTCGCTGCCTCGCTGGCCTTCATGACCCCCATGAGCTACCAGACGAACAGCATGATCTATGTCCCTGGTAATTACCGCTTCAACGATTACCTCAAGGTAGGCACTCCGCTGAACATCCTGGTGTGGATCGCGGCCATGGTGGTGATACCGCTGTACTTCCCATTCTGAGAGCCGGTACATTTCTCTTGCACGAGGGCTACTGGGACCATTTCCCGGTCAGGTTTACCATGGATCTATTGCGCTTGTCCCCGGAGTACTCATCGCCTGAGGAAATACGCGTACCCATCACGGGCTTGCGCCGTTCGTGGATCCCTGCGCTAGAGCCATTCGAGGCGTACCATCTTTGTTGGCACAAAGAACCACACCATGAAGCCGATATCCTCAGTTCGCCTCTGGCCAATACCGATAGCCGTTGTCGCTGTCATCCACCTCTCCTCCTGCGGAAGCGGGGAAGCGGAACAGCAACCCATGGCGGAAGCTCCACCTCCGACCATCGCGATGGAGGACTTCTTCAAGAACCCCGAAAAGGCCAGTTTCCGGATCAGTCCCGACGGGCAGTACGTCAGTTACCGGGCACCGTGGAAGAGCCGCATGAACATCTTCGTGCAGCCTGTTGCCGGCGGTGAAGCCGTGCAAGCCACCCGCGACACGGTGCGCGACATCGGCGGCTACTTCTGGAAGGGCGATCGATTGGTGTACAGCCGCGACGTGAACGGCGATGAGAACTACATCGTCTTCAGCGCCAGCATGGACGGCAGCGATGTGAAGGCCTTGACCCCGGAGCAAGGTGTGCGCGCCGGTGTGATGGACGACCTCCACAACATTCCCGGCATGGAACAGAAAGTGATGGTGCAGATGAACCAGCGCAATCCGCAGGTCTTCGACCCCTACCTCTGCGACATCGCAACCGGCGAACTGAAGCCCTTGTTCGACAACAGCAAGGAGAACTACGAGGGTTGGATAACCGACCACGCCGGGGTGATCCGATTCGCGACCCGCACGGATGGTACCGATAACGTGTTCTATTACCGGGCAAGCGCCTCGGAACCCTTCACCGAATACATGCGCACCGGCTACAAGGACAGCTGGTATCCAGTGCTCTTCACCTTCGACAACAAGGACCTGTACGTGAGCCACAACCTGAACGGTCGCGACAAGAACGCCATTGTGGAATGGGACCTGGCGGGCAAGCAGGAAAAGAAGCTCATCTTCGAGAACGACGACTACGACGTGAGCAACCTGGACTACAGCAAGAAGCGCCAGGTGTTGACCATGGTGAGCTGGACCGGAGCAAAGGAGGAGCGCCACTTCCTGGACGAGCAGACCAAAGGGATGTACGACAAGCTCGCAGGCAAATTCGAAGGGCTGGAATACTGGATCTACGGTGAGGACGACAGCGAGAGCAAGTTCATGGTGTGGGCCGGCAGCGACCGCGATCCGGGCAGCTACTACTTCTACGATGCCAAAACCGATGCACTGGAGAAACTGGCCACCCTGCGCCCTTGGATCGACCCGAGCCAGATGGCCGAGATGGAACCCATCAGCTACACCAGCCGCGACGGCCTCACCATCCACGGCTACCTCACCCTGCCCAAAGGGCGCGAAGCGAAGAACCTGCCCGTGGTGGTGAACCCGCATGGCGGCCCCTGGGCCCGCGACCAGTGGGGCTTCAACTCCGAAGCGCAGATGCTCGCCAACCGCGGCTATGCCGTGTTGCAGATGAACTTCCGCGGAAGCACCGGCTACGGCCGCAAGTTCTGGGAAGCGAGCTTCAAACAGTGGGGCAAGACCATGCAGGACGACATCACCGACGGTGTGCAGTGGCTCATCGACAAGGGTGTTGCCGATCCGGAGCGCATCGCCATCTACGGCGGCAGCTACGGTGGCTATGCCACGCTGGCCGGCCTCACCTTCACGCCCGACCTGTATGCCTGCGGTGTGGACTATGTGGGTGTGAGCAACCTCTTCACCTTCATGAACACCGTGCCTCCGTATTGGGAAGCATGGCGCGCACAGATGTACGAGATGGTGGGCGACCCCGTGAAGGACAGCCTGATGATGCGCGAAGCCTCACCGGTGTTCCATGTGGACAAGATCAAGGTGCCACTATTCATTGCCCAAGGCGCAACCGACCCACGCGTGAACAAGGACGAAAGCGACCAGGTGGTGGAAGCCCTGAAGGCCCGCGGTGTGGAGGTACAATACCTGGTGAAGGACAACGAAGGCCACGGTTTCCGCAACGAGGAGAACCGCTTCGAGTTCTACAAGGCCATGGACAAATTCCTTGACCAACACATCGGCAGCGGGTACACCGCGAAGGCGAAGGCCGCGTAAGGCTTTAAGACCTGAAGTTGGAACAAGAACGGCGGCCTACTTAGGCCGCCGTTCTTGTTCCAATAGGGGAAAACATAGCATCTGCCGGAAATACTCCCCGATAAGGGATCATCCGCGCTGGTCATCGAGAGCGACATGGTTGCTCGCAATGATGTAGCCGAAGCGCTTCATGCATCCTCTTCAAACCACCTTAGGATCCCACGCATTTGGAAGCATCCTGCCGTTTCCTTCCCCTCACTGCCCATGCTCCTCCACCACCGCATCGGCCTTCCCCACCAACTCCTTGTTCCGGTTCGGGATATCGTCCTTGCTGAAAGCGACCTGCTCATCCTCCTCCTTCAGCTTCATAACCAAGGCGAGGGCGTCGGGCACCACGTCGCTGCATAGCACCACGAAGGCGCCTTTGGGTGCGGTACCGATGGCGTGGCGGATGGCTTCCTCCTCCTTTTTGATGATCGTGTACTTCTTGTTGGGGTCCACCTCCTTGATGCCTTGCACGAGCAGCGCGATGATGGCGTCGTCGGTCTTGCCGCGCATGTTACGGTCCTGGCGGATGATGATCTCGTCGAACATGCGGGCGCTGAGCTTGCCGAGGTTCACGGTGTCCTCGTCGCGACGGTCGCCGACGCCGGCGATGACGCCGATCTTGGGGCTGTCGGGCACCTTGTCCACGAAACGGCCAAGGGCCTCGAAGCCGTGGGGGTTGTGGGCGTAGTCCACCACCACCTGGAAGTTCTTGAACTGGAAGAGGTTGAGGCGACCGGGTGTTTGGGCCGGTGATGGCACGAAGGTGTTCAGCGCCTGGCGCAGCTCTTCGATCTTGACGCCCT
>CAYQMC010000264.1:0-3661 GCA_964418285.1 uncultured Chryseobacterium sp. | reverse complement strand
GTACTTCACGTTCTTGATGGGCGTGTAGATGGAGTCCACGAAGATGGTGCCGATGGCAGCACCCTCCACCTTGTTCTCGTCGGCGGGTACGTAACCACGTCCCTTGCCGATGGTGAGTTCCACATGCAGCTTCACACTGCTGTCCATGGTGGCGATCAACAACTCGGGGTTCAACACCTGGAAACCAGTGGTGTGCTTGCCGATGTCGCCAGCGGTAAAGCCGTCCTTGCCGGTGAGGGTGAAGGAGACCTTTTCCGTGCTCACATCATCGAGTTGGCGGCGGAAACGCACTTGCTTCAGGTTCAGGACGATCTCGGTCATGTCCTCGATCACTCCCTTGATGGTGGAGAATTCGTGGTCCACGCCGTCGATGCGCAGCGAAGTGATGGCGAAGCCCTCCAAGGAGGAGAGCAGGATGCGGCGCAGCGAGTTGCCGATGGTGATGCCATAACCCGGCTCGAGGGGACGGAACTCGAAAGAGCCGCGCTTGTCGTCGGATTCGATCATCGTGACCTTGTCAGGCCGCTGGAATTCAAGGATGGGCATTGGTCTTCGACGGGTTAGGTTCTTACTTCGAGTACAATTCCACGATGAGCTGCTCGCGGATGTTCTCCGGGATCTGGGCGCGCTCGGGCAGGGTCAGCATCTTGCCGCTCATTGCCGAAGGGTTCCAGTCGAGCCAGTCGAAACGACGGCTGCTCACCGATATGCTGTTGGTGATGGCCTCCAGGCTGCGG
The DNA here is from genome assembly GCA_964418285.1 of uncultured Chryseobacterium sp. Lineage (GTDB taxonomy): Bacteria > Bacteroidota > Bacteroidia > Flavobacteriales_F > PHOS-HE28 > PHOS-HE28. The sequence goes on along the minus strand of CAYQMC010000264.1, from coordinate 2,924 downwards.
CTCTTCTCACGCACGGCGACCGTTTGGCCGGCACGCAGGCTGTAGCTGGGCACGTTCACCACCTGGCCGTCCACTGTGATGTGGCCGTGGCTCACCAATTGGCGGGCACCACGACGCGTTGGGGCGATGCCCAGGCGGAACACGGTGTTGTCCAGACGCGCTTCGCAGAGCTGCAGGAGCACCTCACCGGTGATACCGCGCTTGCTGGAAGCGATGTGGTACATCTTCTCGAACTGGCGCTCGAGCACACCGTAGGTGTATTTGGCCTTCTGCTTTTCGCGCAGCTGGACAGCGTATTCGCTCTCCTTCTTGCGGCGGCGGGCATTGGGTCCGTGCTGACCGGGGCTGTGGGGCTTGCGCTCCATCCACTTGTCCGGGCCGTAGATCGCCTCCTTGAACTTCCGGGCGATCCGGGTCTTGGGTCCTGTGTAACGTGCCATTCTTCTTTTCTTTTGGGTGCGTGCATCGCACCAACAACGGAGCGCACGTCCATGCGCTCCTACGGGTTATTAAACGCGGCGCTTTTTGGGTGGACGGCAGCCGTTGTGGGGCATCGGGGTGATGTCGATGATCTCGGTGACTTCGACACCGTTGTTGTGCAGGGCCCGAATGGCGCTTTCACGGCCCGAACCCGGACCCTTCACGTACACCTTCACCTTGCGCAGGCCCAATTCGTGCGCTTCGCGTGCGGCCTCTTCGGCGCTCACCTGTCCAGCGTACGGAGTGTTCTTCTTGCTTCCGCGGAAGCCCTGCTTTCCCGAGGACGACCAAGAGATCACCTCGCCCTTGTTGTTCGTCAGGGAGATGATGAGGTTGTTGAACGAAGCACGGATGTGGGCTTGGCCGTAAGCCTCCACGACAACGTTCTTCTTCTTCTTCTTGCCGCCTTTCTGTTCTTGCTTTGCCATGGTGTTCAGGGCTTACTTGGTCGCTTTCTTCTTGTTCGCCACCGTCTTCCGCTTACCCTTGCGGGTGCGGCTGTTGGTGCGTGTGCGTTGTCCGCGCACCGGCAGGCCGGCGCGGTGACGCAGACCCCGATAGGCACCGATGTCCATCAGGCGCTTGATGCTCAGCTGCACCTCACTGCGGAGTGCACCTTCGGTCTTCACCTGTTCGTTGATGTACTGACGGATCCGTGCCTGTTCATCATCGGTCCAATCGTCCACCTTGGTGTCGGGATCCACTTCAGCGGCCTGGAGGATCTCCAGTGCCATGCTGCGGCCGATGCCGTAGATGTACGTGAGGCCAATGCAGCCCCGCTTGCTCTTGGGTAGGTCTATGCCTGCGATACGTGCCATGCTCGTTCGGTTATCAGCCTTGACGCTGCTTGAACTTGGGGTTCTTCTTGTTGATGATGTACAGACGCCCCTTGCGACGGACGATCTTGCAATCCGCGGAGCGTGGTTTGAGGGAGGCCCTGACCTTCATGGTTGTCTGGTGTCTTAGCTTTTGTATCGGAAGGTGATGCGGCCTTTGCTCAGATCGTACGGGCTCATCTCCACCTTCACCTTGTCGCCGGGCAATATCCGGATGTAGTGCATACGCATCTTGCCCGAAATGTGGGCAACGATCACGTGACCGTTCTCCAATTCCACGCGGAACATGGCATTGCTCAGCGCTTCCTTGATCACGCCGTCCTGCTCTATGGTCCCTGCTTTGCTCATTCCTTCCTTGTCCTTGTTTTTCCTTTCCAGGTACACCGTGGTGTACCGATGCATTCGTATCGTATGTGTTCCGTACGGATCGTCTCCGGTTCAGTCCACGTATTCCCCTTTTCTCTTCAGCACATCGGTGATGTAACTGAACGTTGATAAGACCTCGGCTTTGTCCTTCCGGACCGCCACATCGTGTTCGAAGTGGGCACTGGGTTTGCCGTCACGCGTGGAGATGGTCCAGCCATCCCCCATCTGTTTCACGTCCTTCGTTCCCATGTTGATCATGGGTTCGATGGCCAGCACCATGCCTGTGCGCAGCTTGACACCGTGCCCCCGCCGCCCGTAGTTGGGGACTTCGGGCGCTTCGTGCAGCTTACGGCCCAAGCCGTGCCCCACCAGTTCGCGCACCACACCGTAGCCATTGGCTTCGGCGTGCTGTTGTATCGCGTAACCGATATCGCCCGTTCTGTTGCCTTCTATCGCTGCAGCAATGCCACGCTCCAGGCACTCCTGGGTCACACGCAACAGGCGTCGCACATCGTCGCTCACATCACCGATCACGAAGGTGTACGCGCTATCGCCGTACAACCCGTTCATCAGCACGCCGCAATCGATGCTCGCGATGTCGCCATCGCGTAGCTCGCGGTCGCCCGGAAGACCGTGCACGACCTGCTCGTTCACACTGATCAATAGTGTGCTCGGACAGCCATACAGGCCCTTGAACCCAGGCACCGCTCCGTTGTCTCGGATGAACTCTTCCGCCAAGCGGTCCAGTTCGCCCGTAGTGACCCCGGGTGCAATGCGTTCGGCCACTTTGGCCAAGGTCTTTCCAACAAGCAAAGAACTCTCCTTCAACAGTGCGATTTCCTCATCGCTGAGATCGACCACTGCCTTGCTCATCCTCTAGCCGGCCATGCCGAATGCGGCACCACCGGATCTTCCTTTGATACGCCCTGATTTCATCAGGCCGTCGTAATGTCTCATCAACAAGTGGCTTTCGATCTGTTGAAGGGTATCCAACAACACACCGACCATGATCAGCAGCGACGTACCGCCGAAGAATTGCGCGAAACCCTGCTTGATGCCGAACATCATGGCGAATGCCGGTAGGATGGCCACCAAACCCAGGAAGAAAGCCCCGGGCAGTGTGATCCGGGACAGCAGCTCGTCGATGTGGTTCGTGGTCTGCTTGCCTGGCTTAACACCGGGAATGAACCCCCCATTGCGCTTCAGATCGTCGCTCAATTGGTTCGGGTTCACGGTGATGGC
>CAYQMC010000263.1:0-3664 GCA_964418285.1 uncultured Chryseobacterium sp. | reverse complement strand
GTTCGATACGGACGGCATTGTGCAGGCGCCCCTGGTGCCCAAGGACTATTCGGTGCTGCGCTCCGACTACGATCCCGGCAACGACTTCATGTTCGTATCCGCCAAGCTGGACGAGAACGGCAACGGCAGGGTGGAGGATGTGGAGCCGCTCCACATCTTCTGGGTGGACCTGAAGGACCCGGCCCGCACCGGGCGGATGTATTGAGGCCCTGATCGATCGGCCTTGGTCGGAGTGTTTCGTTCCGTCCTTGATGTCCCCGGACGCTGGTGAAAGCTGCCAGTCCTGCACCAGTACCAAATTCTCATCGGTGCCAGACCTTATCGCACGTTGTCCACGAGCTTGCTCCTCAGCTGCTCACAGGCATCAGGTCCACACCACGAGATCTGCAGCTGGCCACTGGTAAGGGCCGTGCGCACGCGGTGGCGGGTCACCACCTGCCCATCCACCACGATGGCAACGCTCTCGCCCACGCGCTCCGCGGTGAAGTTCTTCAGCAGCTCCGAGGCTGCGGGTGTCAGGCTCAGTAGCAGGCGTTGTTTTTCCTCGGTTTGTTGTTCGGCCTTTGGAGACGTTTCCAGTTGCAAAGGCACGAAGGCGGTGGTATCGATCAACACTTGGAGCCCGCGCTCGTCGGCTTCAAGGAACAAGCTGTGGAACGGCACTGCCATGGTGCCCTCCGGTGCAGGCTCCGTCCGGTTACTGTCCGCCGCGAAAGCGGGCACCATGTAGAGGCCATCGGGTGGCGACTGGGCGTATCCGCTGAGCGCACAGGCCAAGGTCAGCAGTGCCATGGGGATCCGGAACAGGTAGGGAGCCTTCATCATTGGGGCTTCAAGGTACATAGGACGGCAACTCACCCCAAGGCCACATCCAGCACCATCATCACCACAAAGCCGCCGATGAAGCCCAGGATGGGCACATCGCTGTGGCCGCTCTGCTGGGTCTCGGGGATCACCTCTTCCACAACCACGTAGATCATGGCACCGGCGGCGAAGGCCAGGGCGTAGGGGAGGATGGGGTTCATGTACACCACGGCCACGGCGCCGATGACGCCGGCGATGGGTTCCACGATGGCGCTAAGCTGGCCGTAGAAGAAGCTGCGGCGGCGGCTGAGGCCCATGCGCCGCAGGGGCATACTGACGGCCACCCCTTCGGGGAAGTTCTGCAGGCCGATGCCGATGGCCAGGGCAACGGCCCCACCGATGGTAGCCTCGGGGATGCCCGCCGCCACGCCGCCGAAGAGCACGCCCACGGCGAGGCCCTCGGGGATGTTGTGCAGGGTGATGGCAAGCACGAGCAGGGTAGTGCGGTGCCACTTGGTCTCCACGCCCTCCTTCTGCGAGGGATCGAAGTTGATGTGCAGGTGGGGCAGCACCTTGTCCAAGGCGAAGAGGAAGAATGCGCCCATGAGGAAGCCCGCGGCGGCTGGGAACCATTCGGGAACGGGGAGGTCCTGGCTCCTGGCGATGCTGGGGGCCAGGAGGCTCCAGAAGCTGGCGGCCACCATGACGCCGCCGGTGAAGCCGAGCATGCCGTCCAGCAGGCGCCGGTGCATGGTCTTGAAGAAGAAGACGAAGGAGGATCCCGCGGCCGTGACCAACCAAGTGAAGGTGGTGGCCAGGAGGGCGGCCCAGACGGGATCGATGCGCTCGAAGTAGGCGATAATGGAGTCCATTCGCTAGCGTGCTGTGAAGAGAAAGGGAAAGCGCAACGCAGAGGGCGGGAGGCGCAAAGGGCGCAGAGGGGGTATACGCTCACCGGGGCGCAGAGAAGTGGAGGCAGCCAATGCTCGGCTGATTTGATGCCTAAGGGAATTGACCTCTGCGTACTCGGCGCCTCGGCCCTCTGCGTTGCGTCCAACCCTACTTTCCATCGCTTAAAGGATCTTCACGGTGAGGTTGTTGCACACGCTTTCATTCAGCAATAAACCGTTACGCATACGACTACTGACCTCCAAGGAGTTATCGTACTCGAATTTACGGTCTACTGTAAGCTGTGTTCCGAGCTTGAGGCCCAGGCCATCGAGCAGTTTCAGGAAGGCAGGGCTGCTGTCGCGCACCCCCACGATGTGCACCAGCACACCCTTGGGCACTTCACTCAAGGGCTGGGCGCCGGCCACGTCCACCATGTTGCCCTCGCAGTCCGGAATGGGGTCGCCGTGGGGGTCGAACTTGGGGTGGCCCATGAAGCGGTCCAGGCGGTCTATGAGGTCGGGGGAGTGGATGTGCTCCAGCTGCTCGGCCAGATCGTGTACCTCGTCCCAGCGGTAGTTGAGGTGGTTCACCAAAAAGGTCTCCCACAGGCGGTGCTTGCGGATGATGGCCGTGGCGATCTGGCGGCCCTCGTCGGTGAGGCTTACCCCGTGGTAGGGCCGGTGGTCCGCCAGGGCCTTCTCGTTCAGCTTCTTCACCATGTCCGTGACCGAGCTGGCCTTGGTCTCCAAGCGTTGGGCAATGGCTGTCGTACTGGCACCTTTGCCTGTTTGCTCGCTGATGCTGAAGATGGCCTTGATGTAATTCTCTTCCGTGCTGCTGTACATGGGGCTTGCAGGCAATGGTTCGGCAAATGTAAGGAAAAGTTTAGTCTACTCTAAAAATGTGATTAGCTTTGCCAGCACAACGCCATGCGCTACCGCCTACCCCTGTTCCTCAGCGCTTTAGCATTCGGCCTTGCCCAACTGGGATGGGCGCAGCCGGCCACGGTAAGTGGCCGGGTGTTGGCTCCGGAGGGGCCCTTGCCCTATGTCAATGTGGCACTTGCGGGTAGTGCCCAAGGAGCCACCACGGATGTTGAGGGGCGCTTCCGGATCGAGACCATTGCCCCCGGCGAGCACAGCCTTGAGGTGCGTTTCGTGGGCTACAAGCCCTACCGGAACGCACTTCGGTTGGCGGCTGGCCAGGAGCTTGTGCTGGGGGACATCCGCTTGGAGCCCGAGCACCTGGAATTGGAGGAATTCGTGGTAACGGGAACCATGCGCGAGGTGAGCCGTTCGGCGAGTCCGGTGCCGGTGGAGGTGATCACCCCGAAGCTGTTCCAGCGCAATCCCGGTCCGGCGCTGTTCGATGCCGTGGGCATGGTGAACGGTGTGCGGCCCCAGATCAACTGCGGGGTGTGCGCCACGGGCGACATCCACATAAACGGCATGGAAGGGCCCTACACCATGGTGCTGATAGACGGCATGCCCATCGTGAGCGGACTGAGTACCGTGTACGGCTTGAGCGGCATCCCCCTGGGCCTGGTGGAGCGGGTGGAGATCGTGAAGGGGCCCGGCTCGGCGCTGTACGGCAGCGAGGCCATGGGCGGCATCATCAACGTGATCACCAAGGACCCCGTGCTGGCACCGCTGGTGAGCGTGGATGCCATGGCCACCAGCTGGGAGGAGTACAACCTGGACCTGGGCATACGAACGGGGAAGAAGAAGCTGCGGGGCCTTACGGGTATCAATTCCTTCCGCTACGACAGTCCGCGCGATGAGAACGGCGACGGCTTCACCGACCTCACCTTGCAAAAGCGCCTGAGCGTTTTCCAGAAGCTGGCTGTGTTACGCCCGGAAAAGCGGGCGGCGAGCCTGGCGGCGCGCTACGTGTACGAGGACCGCTGGGGCGGCGAGATGGACTGGACGCCGGCCTTCGCGGGCGGGGACAGCATCTACGGGGAGACCAT
>CAYQMC010000262.1:0-3693 GCA_964418285.1 uncultured Chryseobacterium sp. | reverse complement strand
AAGTTGATCCAGGGCGCCTACGACTACTACATGCCCGATGCCTTCCTGCTGCCCAACAAATACGAAGTGCCGCAGAAACCCGAGCGGATCGTACGCTACTTCGAAGGAGAAGACAAGGAGAAGGTGTGGTGCTACGGCGAGGGGACGCTCAACGAACTGCACGGTCAATGGATCCAGAACTATTCAAGTACACTGCCATGGATCGTGGGCTACTTCGAGCATGGTAAACGTGCGGGTCGTTGGAAGGAGTACTACAAGGGCACCGACAAACTCTGCCGCACCGAGCACTGGCGCGACGACAAGCTCAACGGCATCCGCACGCGTTACGACCGCGATGGACGGGTGATCGAGACCATCCTCTTCAAGAACGGACAGGCCGTCACCAAGACCAACATCGATCACGAGAAGGCCCTGCGCCATGTGCGCACCCCGCTGGATTCCACAATGGTCTACACCGAGGTCTTCACCGAAGAAGGTTCGTTGATCGCAGCAGGGAAGGAGCGCATCTACAATCCCGAGGGACTACAGTGGTTCCAGAACATCGAGCTCACTGCGCTCAACACCTTCGCCATCACGGCCCGCGATGGTGCACCACGTCCGGAGGATGGTGTCTTTGTGCGACAGTCGCGGTTTTTTCCAGTGGAACAGTCCATGCAACAGATCCCCGGTTCGCACACCTTGGTGCAATACAGGAAGGAAGGCGCGTGGACCTACTACAAGGACTACCTGAGCACGCCGTGGCCCGCTGGCACGGCCGCCAGTGCTGAGCAGCGCTTCTCCAACGGATACAAGCACTTCGGCCCGGAGCTTCACGCCAAGATCGCGCGATACGACCACCTGGAGCTAAGGGCCAGTTACGACTCCATGCGCGTGGTGTACACCGATGATCGCCTGGTGGACTTCTATGGCTACGCGACCGAAAAGCAGGACCACCTCCAGTTCACCTATCACCCATCGTTCCAGCGCTTGGTCATGCATGGCAGGGGTGGGCGTTGGAATGACATGGAGCTGATTCCAGCGATCAAACAGATCGCCCGGCTCGATCCCCAAGGCCAGCTCATCGGCGTTCGCGTGGACTACGATCCAGAAGGAACGGCCACACGGGAGGAGCGCTTCTTCAAGCCTTACAAGCGGGAGGAGGAGTTGTTGGGGGTGCGGTGAAGGGGCGGGCAGTTGTCCGGGATTTCCGGACAACTGGATCATGCTTGGTGAAGTGTTCGGGAATTCCGGACAGTTGGAGCAGCTGGCCGAGGGGGTGAACTATTCGAGAATTTCGAATAGTTGGGGGCGCAGCAGTTGTTCGAATTCTTCGAATAACTCGATCCGCATGAAGTTCAGCCGGTTGGAGGATCTCCTTCAAGCGGATCGTTCTCGGTCCTTTTCAGCTCCGCGAATTTCGCCGCCATCGTCGGGTTCTTGCGCGTCAGCTTCTTGATCGTCACGTCCTGTGCCTTGTCGTTCGCGAGGCGCAGGTTGCGGTCGGTGCCGAGCAGTGCGTCCTTCGTCTTCTGCAGGTGATCGATCGATTTGTCGATCTCCTCAACGGCCTTTTGGAAGTGGCGCGAGGCCAGGTCGTAGTTCCTGCCGAAGGCGGTCTTGAAGGCTTCCAGTTCGCTCTCGAAACTCGTGATGTCCACGTTCTGCGCCTTCACCAGCGCCAGCTCCGTCTTGAACTTCAGCGAATTCTGCGCGGCGTTGCGCAACAGGGTGATGATTGGGATGAAGAACTGCGGGCGCACCACGTACATCTTCGGGAAGCGGTGCGACACATCCACGATGCCGCCGTTGTACAGCTCGTTGTCGGGCTCCAGCAGCGACACCAGCACCGCGTATTCGCAGCCCTTCTCGTTGCGGTCCTTGTCCAGTTCCTTCAGGAAGTCCTCGTTCTTCTTCTTCGTGGCGGTACCGTCGTTCTCGTTCTTCATCTCGAACATGATCGACACCACCTCGATCCCGCTCTCGTCCGTATCGCGGAAGATGAAATCGCCTTTACTGCCGGACTTGGCGTCGTTGTCCTTCTCGAAGAAGGCCTTCGGGAAAGCCGTGGCACGCATCTTCTCGAACTCGATCTCGCAGTGCTGCTCCAGCGTTTCGCCCACCATCTTCGTGGACAGCTTCGCCTTCATGTCCTTCAGGCGTTCGATCGCATCGTCCCGGTCCTTGAGCTGCGTTTCGTACTTGTCCTTCAGCGCCGTCTCCGCCAGCTTCTTCTCCAGCTCCACATGCTTCAGCCCGTTCTTCAGCTCATCGCGTTCCTTCTCCACCGCGTTCACCGCCTGTGTGATCGCGAGGGTCTTCTCCACCTCGATCGCGTCGAGCTTCGCCTTCAGCTCCTGGATCTGCGCCTCCTTCGTCGCTGCCGCTTTCTGCAGTTCGTTCAGCAGCTTCTGCTCGGCCAGTTGTGCTTCGGCCTTGTTGGCGTGTCGCATCTGCTGCAGCTCGTTCGCGAGCCCATCACGCTCCTTCTCCACAGCGCCCAATGCCTCCTTCAGCGCCAACTGCTTGGCCGCCTCGGCAGCGTGCAAGCTGGACTTCAAACGCTCGATCTCCGTGTCCTTCTTCGCCGCTTCTTGCTGCAGCTGTCCGGTGACCTTCGCTTCTGCAAGCTCGATGGCCGTTCGCTTCTCCTTCTCGGCGATCTGCAGCCGCTCGTGGATCGTCTTCTCGAACTCGTGGTCGCGCACTTGCTTCAGGATGTCCGCGTAACCGGCTTCATCGATCTTGAAGGCTTTGCCGCAATGGGGGCAGATGATCTCGTTCATGGCATTCTCTTGCGGATCGAAAGTAAGGGGCGGTGGACGGATCAATAGGGTCGGGGCGTTCCGGCGCTCAAATGCAGCGCCGTCGGGCTTTCCCCTTCAAGTCCTCGCCTAAGAAGGCTCCGGGCTTTCCGGTCCGATCCCTAACGCGGACCGTGGCGCATCAGATCAGCGATCACCTCGGTACAATGCTGGCGGCACCTATGCTGCCAAGCTCTGCGCAGACGGTATGTTCGCCAATTCCTTCTCCTTTCCCTTGCGCTCTTCTTCCAGGTCGAAATCGTCCTGCAAGCCCAACCAGAATTTGGCCGAATTGCCAAAGTACTTCGCGAGGCGCAGGGCGGTATCCGCGGTCACACGGCGCTCACCTTTTACGATCTGCGACACACGCGTTTGTGGGATGCTGATGTCCTTGGCGAGTCGGTAGGCACTGATGCCCATGGGCACCAGGAACTCCTCTGCGAGCACGGTGCCTGGGTGGATGTTCGGGAGCTTTTTCATGGTTGCTTGCTCAGTGGTAGTCAACGATCTCGACCTCGTAGGCGTTGCCGCTCTGCCATTTGAAGATGATGCGCCACTGGTCGTTGATGCGGATGCTGTGATAGTCCTTCAATTTACCGGCCAGCTTCTCCAGCCGGTTCGCCGGTGGTATGCGCAGGTCGGCGATGTCCTGGGAGTTGTTCAACATGCGTAGTTTTCGCCTGGCGGTTTCCTGGATCGAGGAAGGCAGTTTGAGCACGACGTTGCCGTTCCATATCCCTTCTGTCTCCTTAGACCCGAACGACCTGATCATGCTAGGGCAAATATACTATCGCGTGGCGTTAGTAGCAAGGCTGCTCCAATGACCGGCTCCTACGACACCTGCGCCCCCTGCACGACCTGCCCCGCGCATTTGGCGGGGTTCTTCACATCCTTCACGCTGATCAGCAAGGTC
>CAYQMC010000261.1:0-3702 GCA_964418285.1 uncultured Chryseobacterium sp. | reverse complement strand
AACGATAATTCCTATAAATGGACCGTATCATAGTTTTGACGTCGAATTCGAATCAGAACGACACCTATGGCAAACGAAACCCGACCCGAAAACGCGCACGGCGCTGCAGTGAGCGAAATGAACAGCAGCAACGGCAAGTGCCCCGTCATGCATGGCGCCATGCGCCAGCCGGTGGCCGGCCGCGGCATGGGCAACCGGCAATGGTGGCCCGACCAATTGAACCTCAACATCCTGCACCAGCATCAACCGGTGTCCAATCCCATGGACCCCGACTTCAACTACGCTGAGGCCTTCAAGAAGCTCGACTTCAAAGCCCTGAAAGCCGACCTCACCACCCTGATGACCGACTCGCAGGAGTGGTGGCCAGCCGACTGGGGACACTACGGCGGCCTCATGATCCGCATGGCGTGGCACGCGGCAGGCACCTACCGCACCGCTGACGGTCGCGGTGGCGCCGGCACCGGCAACCAGCGTTTCGCACCCATCAACAGCTGGCCCGACAACGGTAACCTCGACAAGGCGCGTCGCCTCCTGTGGCCCATCAAGCAGAAGTACGGCAACAGCATATCCTGGGCCGACCTGTACATCCTCGCTGGCAACGTCGCCATGGAGAGCATGGGCTTCAAGACCTTCGGTTTCGGTGGTGGTCGCACGGACATCTACCAGCCCGAGGAGGACATCTACTGGGGTTCGGAGAACGAGTGGCTTGCCACCAGCGACAAGACCAACAGCCGCTACTCCGGCGACCGCGAATTGGAGAACCCGCTGGCCGCTGTGCAGATGGGCTTGATCTACGTGAACCCTGAAGGGCCGGACGGTAACCCGGATCCCGTGGCCAGCGGCCGCGATGTCCGCGAGACCTTCAAACGCATGGCCATGAACGATGAGGAGACCGTGGCGCTCACCGCCGGCGGACACACCTTCGGCAAGATGCACGGCGCTGGTGATCCCGCACTGGTGGGACCTGCTCCCGAAGGTGCGCCCATCGAGGAGCAAGGCTTCGGCTGGATGAACAAGTTCGGCACGGGCAAGGGTGGCGACACCACCACCAGCGGCCTGGAAGGCGCGTGGAAGCCGAACCCGACCACCTGGGACAACGGCTACTTCGACATGCTCTTCACCTATGAGTGGGAATTGGTGAAGAGCCCTGCCGGTGCGCATCAGTGGCGTGCCAAGGATTGCAAGCCGGAACACATGATCCCCGACGCGCACGACCCGAGCAAGAAGCACGCGCCGATGATGACCACGGCGGATCTGTCCATGCGCTTCGATCCGATCTACGAGAAGATCTCCCGCCGCTTCCACAAGGACCCAGCGGCCTTCGCCGATGCCTTCGCTCGTGCATGGTTCAAGCTCACCCACCGCGACATGGGGCCCAAGGCCCTCTACCTCGGACCCGAAGTGCCGAAGGAGGACCTCATCTGGCAGGATCCGATCCCTGCTGTGGACCACACCCTGATCGACGCCAAGGACATCGCCGATCTGAAAGCGAAGCTCCTCGCCTCCGGTGTCAGCGTTTCCGACCTGGTATTCACCGCATGGTCCTCGGCCAGCACCTTCCGGGGTAGCGACAAGCGCGGTGGTGCCAACGGAGCCCGCATCCGCCTCGCCCCGCAGAAGTCGTGGGCAGCGAACGAGCCTGCACGGATCAACAACGTGCTCGGCGTGCTGGAAGGCATCCAGAAGGACTTCAACGCCTCCGCCAAGGATGGAAAGAAGGTCTCCCTCGCCGATCTGATCGTGCTCGGTGGCAGCGCCGCCGTGGAAAAGGCTGCCAAGGATGCCGGGCACAGCATCACCGTGCCCTTCACCCCGGGCCGCATGGACGCCAACCAGGAGCAGACCGACGTGGACGCCTTCGCGGAGATGGAGCCTGAGGCCGACGGCTTCCGCAACTACCAGAAGGCGGCCTATACCGTGTCCGCCGAGGACATGCTGCTGGACAGGGCCCAACTGCTCACCCTCAGCGCACCGGAGATGACGGTACTCGTGGGCGGACTGCGTGTGCTGGGCGCCAACACCGGAGGCAGCACCCACGGCGTCTTCACCGACCGCGTTGGCCAGTTATCGAACGACTTCTTCGTGAACCTGCTCGATATGCGCACCGCTTGGGCCCCGAAGAGTGGCCAGGAGGGCATCTACGGCAGCCACGACCGCAAGACCGGCGACCGCAAATGGACCGGCACCCGTGTGGACCTCGTCTTCGGCAGCAACTCGCAGTTGCGCGCCATCAGCGAGGTCTATGCCCAGAACGATGCCAAGGAAAAGTTCGTGAAGGACTTCGTGAAAGCTTGGACCAAGGTGATGGACCTGGATCGCTTCGATGTGAAGTAAGCGCTGCGGACATCAGCATATCAAGAAGGCGGTCCGGATGGGCCGCCTTCTTCATTGTCGGGAAGCCAAGAACGATAGCGTACTTCGCTGGGACCGATCAAAGGTTTCGCGCTGCCTCCAACGCTTCCCGATGATGCCGTTGCAGCTTCTGCGCATATCCTTTCTTGTCTTTGCGCATCGATGCGAGCTGCCCGGTCGGGTTACGCATGCTAGGATGTATGTCGCGCAAGTTGGCATCGCTCCACAGTGCCAGCTCAACGATGAGGGGGGCCAGGGTCAAACCCTTTTCCGTGAGGAAGTAGAGGTTCGTCTTCTTGTTGGAAGGATGCTTGGTCTTCGAGATAAGACCATGGTTCTCCAGACACTTGAGCTTGGCTGAGAGGATGTTCGTTGCTACGGCCTCGTCGCTTTCCACGAAGTCCTTGAACGTGCGCTTGTCCTCGATCAACATCTGCTTCACGATGACCAGCATCCAACGGTCCCCGATGATGTCAAGGGCCGACGTGATGGGGCAGTCGCATCTGAACTCTGGTCCCATGTTAACTGGTCATTAAATAGTGCTTGCGAATGGAAAGTATTTTCAAATATCGCTTGCGATGAGCAAGTGATCGCATAGATTTGCTTGCGAAACAAAAGTAAAAGACTTTCGGTCATGAAGCAAGTCATTGCAATTCTTCTGGTCACGGGTTCGATCTCTGCCTGTACCACCAGCGCCACCACCGATCAGGTCGGTCAAGAGGTCGATCATCCATCAACAACAAACACGACCATGAAAAAGAAAGAGACCGTGGGCACCTTCCTGGGTGCTGTCGCCAAGCAGGACACAACGACCATGCGCGCCCTGGCCAATGCCGATTACATCCAGCACAATCCCTTCGTTCCGACGGGGCTTGAGCCGTTCATCCAACTCCTGCCGGTTCTGAAGGAGAACGGCACCCATGCCGTGAACGTGCGCATGTTCGAGGACGGCGACCATGTGTTCATGCACAACATCTGGAAGAACGCCAAGCCGTTCGGGGCCGATGAGATGGTGGCCTTCGACATCATACGGGTGGATGGCCACGGCAAAGTGGCCGAACACTGGGACGCCATGACCACAGTGGTGAATGAGACCGCCAGCGGAAGATCTCAGACCGATGGGCCTACCAGCGTTGAAGACCTGGACAGGACCGAGGCGAACAAGGCCTTGGCGGTTTCGCTTATCGAAGACGTCCTTATGGGCAGGGATCCGTCCAAGATCACCGAATACATCAGCGCCGACGGCTACGCCCAGCACAACCCTCAGATCAAGGACGGACTGGGTGGGATCGTCGAAGCCATCGAGACGCTGACGGCGCAGAACAACATGTTCAAGTACACCAAGCTGCA
>CAYQMC010000260.1:0-3728 GCA_964418285.1 uncultured Chryseobacterium sp. | reverse complement strand
GCATCGTGGACCTACCGCGAGAAGGTTGGCTTGGTGGCCTTGGGTGTGCTGGCCATCAACGGCTATGACTACGCCAAGGAGACCGTCGACTATGACGTGTACCATTTGACCAGTCGTCTGGAATTGCGCCCGTTTTGGCAGAAACCGCTGGACCCGAGCCTGGGTACCATGCTCAGGGTCGGCCTGGGTGTGGGCATCGCCCAGCATGATGATGCCTTCCTCGAGTCGAGTCGCGGGCCCCTGAGGACCGAGAGTATCGCCTTGGCTGCCAGGCGCCCTTACCTGGCTCCCGAGGTAAGCATATTGAAGGAGGTCGGCCGCCACCGCATGGAGTTGGGACTGCGCTACGTGCGCCACCTGCAACGCGAGCCTGCATTCTCCACTACACTGGTCGTGGAAGGGGACACCAGTCTGGCCACTGCCACCCATGATCATTTGGGACTGGTCATCCGCTTCCATTTCGGGTTCAAGCGGCCCGCGGTGCCAGTCCTACCGCCGCCTATGGTAGAATACGCGGACCGTAGTACCGATACGCTCACCAAGCTGGCGGCGAGCAAGGAGCGTATCACCCTATGGATGTGGGACAATGCCGAGTACGATGGTGACACCTTGAGCGTACTACTGAACGGCCGTCCGGTACTGGTGGGTCATGAGTTGGGCCGCAAGCGTCACAAGCTGAAGGTGGACCTGGTACCCGGCGAGAACGTATTGCTGGTAGTGGCCCACAATGAGGGCCGTGTGTCGCCCAACACCGCCAGTGTGGTGGTGAAGGCCGGCCGGGGGAAGCAGCAATTGCTGGTAAGCACCTCGTTGCGGAAGAACCAGGTGGTGCGGATCGTGCGGGAGGGAGGTCAGTAGTTCAGCCAGACTTGGAACCGGGTCCTTTCGGGGTGATCAACAACGGGGTATTGGTAATCCCTGTGGCCGACCCCCTGTCAAGCCCCCCAAGCCTTCGGACCTTGGCACCATGGCAGCAGCGGTGTTCGAGGCGCGGTACAACCGCATCCTCCGCTCAAGGGAGCAGGGGTACGAAGAATTGGGGGATTTCTTGGGACGCAAGGCGGGTTTGGGCCCACTTGTGCGTCTTGGGTTGATGCGTCGCCGTGAGGAGAATACCGAATTCCAGCGCTACCATGGCTATATACCCACACGGGCCGGAGAAGACTTCCTGTTGTTCATCCCGGAGAAGGAACTGATCCTGGTCCGTCCAGAGAAGAGTGCTTCCCTCTATCTGGCCCTGCAGAACGATCCCGCGCCGAAGGCCCCGTTCAAGGCCACGTATGCCGAACCTACTGCGGAGCAGATGGAGCTCATGGCCCACATGCGCGAACAGGCCGGCACTGATCTTTGGCGGGTGCAGCGAGCGGATGAATTGCGCAAGCTCCTTCTGGAAGGGTTCATGGAATTGCGTTCGTTCACCAAACGGACCGGTGTTGGTGAGGGTGCATTGCTGCGGTTGGAGCTTGTACGAGCCCGGGTAGAACGCCCACATGAACGGGCACTACATCTTGAGGTGACGGAATCCGGATCGGCTTACCTGCATGTGGCCGATCCCTGGGAGTTGCTCCTTATCAAGCCTGGCATGGAGCTTCCGCTCTTCGCGGTATGTGAGCCTGACAAGGCCGAGTACTGGTGCGGTCTGCCATAAAGTTCCTGACGGTCGTTCCTTTCCTCCGATGAACACGTGCGCTTCATTAAGGGGGCGGGTCGATCTACCTGCCTTTGCCGACTTGAAAGGCACCCGACTCGAACCGTCGTAGTAGTTCTGCTATGCGCTTGGCGCGGGTGGCTTCGGTCTTTCCGCTGTCCACCCAGAAGCACATGCTTCGCCGCATGCCGGGTGTCAACTTTTCCCAAGCAGCCTTCATTTCCGGGATGAAGTCCAAGGTTTCCGCCAGGTCTTCCGGTATGTCGATCCGGTCCGGCTCGGGGTCCAGCCATAGCTCCACGGACACGAGGTCGCCCACCGCTTTGATTTTTGGCGCCCGACGGATGTCGCCACCCAGGATGATGATGTGATAACCGCTCTTGGTCGGCATCAAGGCGCGATCCACCGCCACTCCGTTGATCAGGCCCTTTATCCGCACCCGGCTTTTGGTACCGAATTCCTGCTCCACGTCATGGGGGAATTCCACGTAGTACCACGTGTAGTCCGTCTTCTGTCGCTCCATCGGAGCGGTGAAGCGGTAGGTCTTCGGGGTGGACTTTTTCGCGGCCATGGGTCGGATGACATCGCTGCGCGTGTTGCTTCACCCGCCTGCCTTCTTCGCCTTGTAGCCTTTCTCCGCCAGGAAGGCAAGCACCTTGTCGCGGTGGTCCCCTTGCAGTAGGATAACGCCATCCTTGGTGTTGCCGCCAACACCACACTTGTTCTTCAGCGTGCGGCCCAGATCATCCAGGTCGGCTTCCTTGCCCACAAAACCCGCGATCCGCGTCACCTCCTTGTTGCCTTTCATGCGGTCCAGGTGGATGCGCAAGGACTGCTGTTGGGGCGGGAGCGTGGAGGGGTTTTGGGCCGTGTTGGTCCTGGGGTTGGTGCTGTAGACCAATCCTCCCATGCCGCTGGGTGGACGTTTCTTCATCGAGGCGAAGGTAGGGTCACTGCCCGAAGCGGTAGGCCAAGCCGAGGCTCAATACCATGCTCCGTGTAAGTCCATCCGGCCGTTCGCTGCGCACCAACAAAGGGGAACCGTAAGCCAGTTCCACGGCCCAGTTGGTGTTGATCCGGTAACGCGCATCGACGGTGAGGTTGAGCGTGGTACCCTCCGATCCGTCAACGTCCACCAAACGCGGCTCCGACTGGATCGACGCCGTCATGGGCTCCTGCTCCAACCGCTGGTCCTTCGCGGTATGGTAGATGGCCAGCAAACCGGGCTGTATGGCCAGTTTGCCCAAGGGTAAGGCATACTGGATACGGGCCACAGCATCGTTGGCGCGCACCAGTTCCCAGCTCTCGAAATAGCCCAAGGCGTCCATATCATCCATCCAGACATTGTGCCTGAACCCGTTCCGGTTGTTGTTCGCCAACACATGCTGGTAGGCCACTGTTGTGGTGATACGCTTGTGCCTGTAGGCCAAGCCCATGAGCAGATCGGTGGTTCCCAGGCTGGTCTGGTACGGCATGGGAAGTGACCGGGCCACCTGTGATGGGGGGCCTTGGTCCGATAAGGCATTGGCATCGCCTGAGGGGATCTTCACACCTGCCACGGCCTGCAACCTGCGTTCCTGTTCCGCGATGAAGGCATAGGAGGTCGTTATCGTAGGGTCCCCAACGCCACTGTTGCTCCCCAGGTTACCCGAGGCGCTCATGTAGGGCACTTTCACCTGCACGCCCAATCGCTTGGTTATACCCCAGGCCAGTTCCGGGACCACCTGTTGGATCATGACACCGCGTTCGCCCAAGGCGTAGGAATACGAGAGACGGACCATATGACGGGGCTCCACGGTCGTGGCAACGCTGTCCGTACCCACGTATAATTCGCCGATCGGACCAGCTGTACAGACGCCAGCATCGCTGCAGCCTTGCGCTGTGGCCTTGGTCGACAAGGCCAGCATCGGAATAAGGATGACAAAGGAGGATAGAAGCCGTTCCATGGTGGGCTGTTTGGTTTCAATAACGCTCGATACGGTCCTTCGGTATGCGATTTCCCAACAGCCCTCTCGTGCAACGGGTTGCCGATACGGCTGTGGATCGAGTCCAATGCAAAGAAAGCTTTCCTTCCACAGAT
>CAYQMC010000259.1:0-3741 GCA_964418285.1 uncultured Chryseobacterium sp. | reverse complement strand
CCATCCACAGCTTCGTGTTCCCCGAGGACCTCGATCTGAGCATCGTGGTTCCTGGCGTTACCACGGGCTTCGACGTGAACGGGCTGCTGGTGCAGGGCGGCGGTGGAGTATGCGCCAGCCTGGATGTTGCCGGTGCAGCATTCGCGGTGGTGAGCTGTGAGGGGGAATGCACCGCTTCAGCGGGTGGCATCACTCCCGAAGAGTTCCTGGTCTGCCGTGTTGGCGGATCGGCCACCGTTACCGGTATCCCTGCCGGTAATGCGGTGGTGCCCGCAGGTTATGAGACCTTGTACGTGCTCACACGTGGCCAGGGACTCACCATAGAGCAGGTGAGCACAACGCCTTCGTTCACCGTGACGCAGCTTGGACTTTTCCGCATCCACACCCTGGTGTACGATCCGTCGACGCTGGACCTCTCCATCGTGCAGTTCGGCGTCACCTCCGGCTTCGATGTGAACGGCCTGCTCATCCAGGGCGGTGGTAGCATCTGCGCCAGCCTCGACGTCGCCGGTTCACCGCACCTTGTGGTGGGCCCAGTGCTGTGCTTCCTCCTCGACCAGATCTTCGGCATCCAGCCAGTGGACCCAAGCACGCTCACCGCAGCGGATGGTGCCACAGTGGACAATGCCCTGTTGATGGCGATCGAGCGTGACGCCGTGCTCGCCGTGAAGAACATCTATCCGAATCCAGTGCGCGACATCCTGAACATCGAGGTGGCGCTTGATGTGGATGTCCAGGTGGAGTTCACTGTGCTGAACGCCTTGGGCCAGGTCGCCATCGCACCACGTGCAATGCAGCCAGGTGCAGGGATGAGCTTGATGACGATCGACGTGAACGCGCTCCCCGCTGGAACCTACTACCTGCGTGCCTTGGTGGGCGAGAACGTGGTCACCGAACGCTTCGTGAAGATGCACTAAGCGAGTTGATCGACCCGTATCGATGGGTCGTTAGGTCGATGCAGGGCCCGGGAGCGGAGGCGAAAGCCGACGATCCCGGGCCTTGCCCGTTCCAAGGGTCACGTGTTGCAGTTCCATGACGCAATAGGGGTGGATACCGTGATCCGGGTATTGGTCTGCGGTGTTCTATCGATGTTGCTTTGCACTCCCAACGAAAATCAGCTCCAATGAGACTCAGTACACTGCTCGCTTTCGCATTCACCTCCGGAACCCTTCTCGCCCAGGAGACCGTTACCGTGACCACTGCTCCTTCAAATGCCCAACAGACCTGGTACAGCTTCCAGGATGGTGTTGTGGAGACCCGTCCCTTGGCCGAATGGGACCTGGCCTTCGAGATCACCGGTATCACCGGCAGTATCCAAGCCAATACCGCCAAAGGCATAGAAGTATACAAGGCGCCGTTCTCCTTGGCACAGTGGGCATCCATCGACACAACGGGCCTGGCAAGCGGTTGGGCACAGCAGCACAACAGTGAAACGGACTGGAGTTCTGGAGCCTTCAACCAAGGTCTCACCAGCAACCCCTTCGATCTGGGTTGGGGTGTTTACAACGTGGTGAGCCACAACATCACCGGCGATAGTGCCTTTGTGATCAAACTGGCCAATGGGAGCTTCAAGAAGTTCCGCGTGGATGGTTACGCAAGCGCCACTGACAACTTCACCTTCACCTGGTCCGACCTCGATGGTGGCAACGAGCAAAGCAACACCTTCAACCGCGCCACTTTCGCAGGCCGCAACTTCGGTTACGTGTCAATGGAGGAGAACAGCGTTTTCGGTCGTGAACCAGCCACCAACACCTGGGACCTTCTCTTTACGCGTTACATGGCCTTTGTGCCCTTTCCAGTGCCTTCCATGTATCCCGTGGCAGGTGTGTTGCAGAACCACGATATTGAAGTGCAGCGCGTGGATGGGGTCGATCCGTCCTTCAGCAACTGGTCCGCTGGCACCTTCAGTGCCGACATCAATGGCATCGGCTTCGATTGGAAATCCTTCGACCAACAGACCTTCCAGTGGCAATACGCTACGGATCGGGTGCACTTCGCCAAGGACCGTGAAGGCAACATTTGGAAATTGGTGTTCATCGAATATGGTGGTGCTGCCACCGGCGATATGACCTTCACCCAGGAGTTGATAAGCGCCACGTCCGTAGGCGAACTTGCCGAAGCCAACACCTTCGTGGTGTATCCCAATCCGGTGAGCGATGGTCGTGTTCAACTCGTGCTCGATGCCCCTGTATCGGCTGTGGACATGGTGGTGTACGATGCGAATGGTCGTATCGTGATCTCCGATCGTATCAGTGGCCTGGGTGGGCTGGAAGTGCGCAGCATCGATGTCAGTGGGCTGCGTTCAGGACTGTATACGGTGCGGTTGCAGGGAGAGGGCCTGGTGGCCAATGCCCGTCTGGTGGTCCAGTGATCCGGGCAAGGTATTCAACGACCCCGATCGCCTTGAGCGGTCGGGGTCGTTGCGTTCCGGGGAGGATATACCGCGATCGCAGTATTGCGTCAGGATCGACATGCCTCGTGCTTTGTACCACCAATGATGAAGCACTTAAGCACCATGGAAAACCCGACGAACAGCCTGAAGCAACGCTGGAACGAACTCCTTGCCATCGATCCGAAGCTGCGCATCAGGAATGCTGCGAAGGCACTTGGTGTCAGTGAGGTGGAATTGCTGGCCACCCGCATTGGCGATGGTGTCATCCGTCTGCGTTCCGAATTCCCGGCCATCCTCGGCGAAGTGGTCAGGTTGGGTCGCGTTATGGCCCTGACACGCAACGAGGATGTGGTGCATGAGCGCAAAGGCACCTACCTGAACGCGTCACTGGACAAAGGCCCGGTGGGACTGTTCGTGGGGGCTGATATCGATCTGCGGATCTTCTGGAACGCATGGTCCTTCGGGTTCGCCGTTCACGAGGAGGGCAAGGATGGGCCGCGTTCCAGTTTACAGTTCTTCGCCAAGGACGGAAGCGCGATCCACAAATTCCACCTCCTGCCGGAAAGCGATGCAGGAGCATATCACGAGCTGGTGGAACGGTTCCGCGACGAGGACCAGCACCGGGCCATCCTGGTGGCTCCTTTCCCACCTGCGCCCGCTGAGCGCCCCGATGCGGAAGTGGATGTGCCCGCCTTCCGTGCTGCCTGGCTCGCACTGAAGGACACTCACGACTTCCACATGCTGGTGCATCGCAACCGCCTTTCGCGCACGCAGGCCTTGCGGCTGGCGCCTGAAGGGTACGCCATTCCCGTTCCAACGGACAGCCTTCGCAAGGTCATTACAGCTGCCGCTGCGCAACAGGTACCCATCATGGTATTCGTAGGCGACCGTGGAATGCTCCAGATCCATACAGGAACGGTAGAGCGTTTGATGGACATCCCGGGATGGTTCAACGTGATCGACCCGGACTTCAACCTGCACGTACGCGAAGCCGCCGTCGCCAATGCGTGGGTTGTGCGCAAGCCGACCGCGGATGGCATGGTCACGGCCATTGAATGTTACAACGCGGCAGGGGATCAACTCATCCAGCTCTTCGGCAAGCGCAAGCCGGGTATACCGGAGTTGGAAAGCTGGCGAGCGCTGGTTACCGACCTGGAGCGGGAAGCGGCCCACGCATGACAGGCTCGTGACAGAGCGATAAGGAGCGCTTCAGAACTTCGCACAGTCGTTCGGAAAGCCTGTGTGCGAGCGGATCCCAATGGTCGATAAGGCCCCTGCCTCCCCCTTTATCAGAAGCCTCTTCGTGCTGGCGTTCGCATCGGCGTTGCCCGTGGCCGAGGCCCAGGCCC
>CAYQMC010000258.1:0-3787 GCA_964418285.1 uncultured Chryseobacterium sp. | reverse complement strand
ACGCCAGCGAGAAAGCCTTCGTGCGCGACACCATCGATCGGGTCTTCGGCGACAAGCAGCATGCACCGGTACAGCTTGTCACGGACGTGGATCCCCAGTGATGCCCATGGCCTGTGCGGGCTGCAAAGTGCGAAGGCCTCCCCACACGTTCGTGGGAAGGCCTTCGTACAAAGGATCGAGGGAAGAGCGGAGTCACTCCAACACCACACGCAAGGCACTGCTGCCAGCATCGCCGGTCAAATTCAGGACGTACAGCCCCGCCGGTGCTTCGGGCAATTGCAGGAAGCCCTCGCCGTAGGACACGGCCAGGTTGCCTTCGGCCACCAGGCGGCCATCGGCACTGTGCAAGGCCCAAAGCATGTTGTGGCCCAGACCATCCGATGCGGTCAGGCGGATGTTGTCCCGTGCCGGATTCGGATACACGCTCCATACGGTGGAAGGCCGCTCGTCGATGCCGTTGAACTCACAGGGGAACTTCTGGGTGTCGAACCAGTTCTTCGAGCCCAACAGTGCCGGGAATGCACACTCGTTGTGATCGAAGCCGGAGCCGGCACTTACCGCTTGTACCTGTGTGGCCCCCAAGGCCAACATCGCATCGCGGCACACGATGCTGTTCTGGTAGGAAACGTGGCTATCACTTTCGCAGTAGGCCATGCGAACGGGTGAGGTGGGCACCCATTCGTAGAGGTCATTATCGCGAAGCGCAACACGGAAAAAGTGGTTCGGATCATCCGTGAAATCCTGGAGTACCTGCTCGTCCATGATCAAGCTTGGCACCTCGGGCATCACCGCATCCACCGCACCGGATCCATTGTTCCCCTCGAACAAGGGAGGCAGTATGACGTCATAAGGATCCTGAAGCACCTCGCTCAGGTCATCCACCAGGTCGTAGACGTAGTTGTACGAGAACACCACATAGGGCAGGTAGTACGGAGCCGGATAGGGATCGGGGGATGTGATCACCTCGGCCTGCACACCGCTCACATCATAAGGCCCACTGCACGGAGCGCTGGCGGTCACCGTGAATTCATCGGGAAACTGCTCCTGGATCACCTTGTGTGTGGCCATACAGGAATGTCCGCCCTGCGAATAACCGGTCAGGAAGAGCTGACCGTTCAGTTCCACGCCCCTATCGGCGCAGAATTCCCGGGCGGCACGCAGCATGTCTATGCTTACGCTGGCCTCAGAGGCCGCGTGCATGTAGGGGTGTGGGCCGGGGCTGTCGCCCAGTCCAAGGTAATCGGGAAGAACGGTGACATAACCGGTTCCACCCAGGAAGTAGCCTACGATGATCTCACCGCTCAAGCGGGAAGGCACCCCCTCACGTTCCAGCACGGTACCATGCATGTAGGCCGCCAAGGGATGGAAGCAATTGGGTGTGATCGGCAACACCAAGGCACCGCTCGCGATGGTAGGAGCGCCGAAGGGATCCACAGTATTGTAGACCACCTTATGGACCTCGACGTCGTACTCGGCGTTGCCGACACCAAGATCGACGAGTTCTTGTACCGTGTAGGATTCGAGCAGTGAATCGCTGACCAGTACCTGTGCCCGGAGCGCAGGTACCGACAGAGTTAGGACGAACAACGCAGTGTAAATGTTTCTCATGGGTTCGATCGGTTCGTTCGTGATGGGATATGGAAAAGCACCGGTGAAAATAGAAGCATAGGACACACCGTGCAAGCCTGGGCCGAAACAACCGAGGGGAGATACCGGGAGGAAGGATCACTGCGGCGTTCCTACCGCGTTGGGCCGGCGCTTGGATCGGCGGACAAGAGTCGCTGCATGGCCTGCCACACGGGTGTTTCCGGCGCGGGCGCCTCCACGTACATCGGCTTTCCGCCTATCGGATGGACAAAGGAGAGGCAACGGGCATGCAAGGCAATGGTCCGGTCCCGCTCGCCGCGCCGCGCACCGTATTTCACATCGCCACGGATGGGAAGACCCGCTTTGGACAACTGCGCCCTGATCTGGTGGAACGCGCCACCTTCGGGTACCACTTCCACCATGGACAGCCGTTCGCCCTTTGCGAGCACGGTGTAGCGCAGCCGCGCCAAGGACCCGGCAGGGCCTGTGCCAGGCGCGACCATCCGCGCCCGCTTTCCAAACCCGTCCCGGATGATGAAGTCCTCCAATTCCTGTCGATCACCAACGGCACCAAGCTTGTCACCCCCTTCCACAATGGCCCAATAGCGCTTCTGGACTTCCCGCTTGCGGAACTGCGCGTTGAGCTCGCGCAGCACTTCAGCATCGCGGGATAGTACTACGGCCCCGCTCACCGGCCGATCGAGCCGATGCACCAACCCGAGTTCCTTGGTACCGAGGTGCGCGGCCACGAGCTCGAGCAAGCTGGGGTCGCCCGTGGTATCGGGCTGCACGGGCATACCACCGGGTTTCCAAGCCACGCAGAGGTACTCGTCCAGATGAAGGAGCCGGACCAAGGCGACCGGCTCAGTACTGCTCATCCGCACTGGGGAAATCGCGCGAACGGACGTCGGCGATGTAGCTGGCCACTGCGCCATTGATGATCCCATGCAGGTCCGCATAGCGGCGCAGGAAACGCGGATTGAATTCCTGGTTGATCCCCAACATGTCGTGCAATACCAGCACCTGACCATCCACTCCTCCACCCGCTCCGATGCCAATGACCGGGATCTGGACGCTGGCTGCGACCTCGGCCGCGAGCGCCGCCGGGATCTTTTCCAGCACCAAGGCGAAGCAACCGGCCGCCTCAAGCAACTTGGCGTCCTCACGAAGGCGTATCGCCTCCTCCTCCTCCTTGGCGCGAACGACGTAGGTACCGAACTTATAGATGCTCTGCGGGGTAAGCCCCAGGTGACCCATGACAGGAATACCGGCCGTAAGGATCCGCTCGATGGAGCCCAACACTTCGCGACCACCTTCGAGCTTCACGGCATGGGCCCCGCTCTCCTTCATGATCCGGATGGCCGAGTTGAGCGCACCCTTGGTGTTGCCCTGATAGGTACCGAACGGCAGGTCCACCACCACCAAGGCCCGCTGGACCCCACGCACCACGCTGCTGGCATGGTAGATCATCTGGTCAAGCGTGATCGGCAAGGTGGTCTCATGGCCGGCCATCACGTTGCTTGCACTATCGCCCACCAGGATCACATCCACACCGGCGCCGTCCACCAGCTGTGCCAAGGAGTAATCGTAGGCAGTAAGCATGGCGATCGGTACACCACCGGCCTTCATTTCCAGTAGTGTGTGCGTGGTAACGCGCTTGACGTTCTTCAGGCTGGTACTCATGGCTTCAGGGACCACCGGACCGACCGGGGGGGACGCCAAAGCTAACCGGTGGCAACAACCCGCTGTCACCGCCGGATGGTGCGAGCTGCCCCCTTACGCTCCTGCCCCGCATTCCACCGCTTCCCGGTCCATGGTGGAGAGCCCTTGCATTCCGCTACCTTTGACCGCCTTGTGCCCTGCGCAAGGCACTTTGGAATCCACCAAGCATGATACGTCCACTCTTGATCCTCTCCGTTGCTGTTGCCTTGGTCGGGTGCAGTACCGATCTTGATATCAACGCTCCCTACAAGGAGAACACCGTGGTATATGGCCTGCTGAACATGCGGGACACCATCCACTATGTGAAGATCAACAAGGCCTTCCTGGGCGAGGGCAATGCCTTCGAGTTCGCACAGATCGCGGATTCCAACGAATACAGCGACGAGGACATCACCAAGGCCATGGTGTACCGGAACACCAACGGGCAGCGCGTGGATTCCTTCCCGCTGCGCGATACGCTGGTCGCAGGCCGTGAACC
>CAYQMC010000257.1:0-3801 GCA_964418285.1 uncultured Chryseobacterium sp. | reverse complement strand
TTCTGGGTCATCCGTCTCCAGCTCCTGCTGGCCTACCTGGCCACGGGCTTGCACAAGCTCACCGGGACGCACTGGCCGGATGGAACGGCCATGGGCATCGTGGCCACCGACCCCACCTTCGGACCGCTATTCTTGACCGACTTTCCGTTGTTGGCCATGGGCATCACCTGGGCTGTTCTGCTGTTCCAGCTCACCTTTCCGATCGCGGTGTGGTGGCCACGCACGCGTTTGCTTTGGATGGTGTTGGGGGTCGTCTTCCACCTGGGCACAGCGGTGTGGATGGACATTCCCGAAATGGCCTTCGCCTTTCTGGTGGCCTACACGATCTGGTTGGATCCGCAGCAGCTGGCCCGGTTGCGGTCGTGGTTCCCGTTGAAGCGGCCGCGCGCGGCTGTTGCTGGCACGCCCCCAGCTGCCGGTCTGTGGCACTGACTGCGTTTCCAGCCTAGTGGTACAACCGGAATTGCCCCCCGAACACGATCGCGTGTTGCAGGAACCGGAAATGCTGGTCGGCGCGGTCCGCATCGTTTCCTGTGGTGAGGACCTTGGGCAGGTCGATCCAACCGGCCTTCAAGGTGTTGCGGATGTAGAAATGCTTTAGGAATGTGAAGTGGAATCCGGCTTGTACACCGAGTCCGAAACCCGCCATGTTGAAGCGGTTGTTGATGCCGGTGCCGAAAAGCCGCACGTCGGTACGCGGTATCACCGGTCCTGCATGCACCCCTTCATGGAAGCGCAGGTATTGTGCTCCTGATGCGCTGCTCCATAGGGTACTGTAGTGGTCCAGGTCCACGCTCAAGAGGTTCAGCCCATCGGTGTGTTCGTAGCTCAGGAATGTGCGGAGCAAGGTCACATCACGGGAGCCCTCCACGCCGGTATCAAGGTGCGACAGTTCGCTGTCCGCGTAGCCTTGCATACGCACCACCTGGCCTTGTGCGACCACGTACTTCATGTGGTCCAGTCCCAACGAAACGCTCCACCGTTCCCGGAAGTGCCAACCGAGGCGGTAGTTGTACTGGGGTATCCAGATGTTGGCGGGCTTGAAGTAGTACTTGCCGAACGGTTCCGGACGGTCGCGCGCCACCACATCGTGAAGGGTGAAGTCGTAGCCTGTGCCTGCGAAGTGGATGTCGCTGCGGCCATACCAAGCCCTGTTGTACCCCCAGTGCAGAAAGAAGGAGCCTTTGTGGGTGGAGGGTGTGGGGGTTCCGGCCCAAGCCGTGGCCGAAAGGAGCAGGGACAACCCCACGAGGATCCTACGGATCATTCGGTGGGTGATCGGCACTGGGACGAAGAACGGATGCTGTGGTTCCGCTCCCAGTGATCCAAGGGGCGGCGCAGCGTTGCGAGCGGGTCCGGTATGTTCCAATGGTGGGCACTTGGCAGGTGCTCACAAGCGCACGGCGCGCAGGGTGGAGCGCTTGTCACCCTCGAGCACCGTGATCCAATACAGCCCCGGAGCCTCCACGTTGAGCAGCACCTCCGAAGCGCTTGAGCGCAGCACCTGCACTTCCTGTCCCATGGCGTTGACGGTGCTGATCGTCCTGTTCGCAGCATCCGCGAAACGCAGGTGGAAGGCCTCGTTGCTGGGGTTGGGACCGATGCTGAAGTCCACCGCGTCCAGGTCGTCCACGTTGGTGAGCAGGTCGCTCAGTCGGTATCGGCTGAAGAAGCGCCAGATCTCGACGCTGGCATTGATGTCCTGGTTGGTGATCCCGGTATTGAAGACCGCCCCCGGCCAGGTGTGCCCACCGCCCAGTACCTTGAAGAGTTCCACGGTGCTTCCTGCATTACCGCCGCCGTATACGTAGTGTTCAACGGTGCACCCGTCGGCCGCATCGATGTCCGGGACCTGGACCACGGTCGGGGTGGGGTTGCAGTTGTTGAAGGCCCTCCAGTGTTCCACAAGGGTCTCCACGGGTACGAAACCACCTCCACCGGCATAGGGCACGGTGGCATCGGCGTTGCCGTGGATCTGCATCACGGGCATGGGGTGCGAGCTTGCACAGTTGGCCAAGCGCGGCGCGATCATGGTACCTGTCACCGATGCGATGGCCGCGAAGCGCGTACTGCGGAAGCAGGCCAGATCATGGCTCATGAAGCCGCCGTTGCTCATGCCGGTGCTGTATATCCTGTCCTGGTCGATGGAGTAGTTGGCGCTGATGTCATCCAGCAGGGCCGTAAGGAAGCCGAGGTCGTCCACCGTGGTGCTGCTTCCGAAGGTGTTCCAGAAGCGTGTGCCGGTGCCGTCCAATAACCCGTTGGCATGTACGATGATGAAGTTGGCCGTGTCGGCGATGGGCTTGAAATCGCCGTAGAACTCCTGCTGTTGCATGTTGCTGCCGTAGCCATGCAGGTTGAAGACCAAAGGCACCGGTGTGGCCGGGTCGTAGATGGCTGGAACGTAGAGGCGGTATTCACGCGTGACACCATTGTGCTGCAGGGTGCCGGAAATGATGGGCTGTGCCTGCACCCCGGTGCTGGCGGTCAAGGCGAATAGAACAAGCAGGGAGTACAATGGTCGCATGGATGGAGGGCTTGGCGGGTGTAAGGTAAGGGCAGCGCAGGTCCACCACGTGTTCCTGTCCACTGCCTTTCACCGCTTGCGGGCTACAAGGACGTAGCCCAGCGGAAAGGTGGAGCGCGAGCGTTGCGACATCCGTTCCACGGCCGGCGCCTTGGAGAGCAGCTTGCCTGCACCGGTCCACATGGCCAACAGGATGCGCTTCAAGGGCAGGTCCAGGTAATCCACGCCTTTGTACACCTGGTCGAACACCACTTCCGGCCAGCCACCGTAGGCCTGCAGTTCCATCACTTCCAGGTCATGTGTGTTGCACCAATGGCGAAGCTTGTGCTCGGTGTAGCGGTGGTGGTCATGCGGTGCCTCGTGGATCCAATACAGGAAGGGCACAGCTACGATGAGCTTGCCACCAGGCTTCGCGATACGCACCATTTCGCCGAACAGCACTTCGGGTGCGTGGATGTGTTCGAGCACATCGGTACACAGCACGGTATCGAAGCTCGCACCCTTGAGGAACTCCATCGGCCGGTTCAGGTCGGCCACATGGTCCAGGTGGCTGGTGCCGCGCACGGTATGTTCCCAGTCCACGCAAACGGTTTCCGTGGCAGCTTCGCGGTACCACATGTAGTAGGGCACAGTGCCGCAACCCAGGTCCACCAAGCGCCCACTGGCATGCGCGCGGATCAGCTGTGCGTAGGCCCGGCCGATGATGCGCTCCATGTAGGGCCCGGTGAAGCGTCCGCGCGCATCGGTGTGGAAGCGGTGCTGTTGCCAGCGTTCGGGGTGTTGCATGGTGGGCGCGGTGCAGCGTGAAGTGCTGTGGCCAAAGTACGGTCAGTACCACGACCTCTTCAAAGCCAGACGAAATCCTCCGAACGCGGGAGGCGGTCCATGGCCTCACCGACCAGCGGTGGTGGAACGGTGAGCTTGCGTAGGCGGGTATCCATCCAGGCCCCCTCGATGACCAGCGTGGCGCAGTACGTTCCGTCGGTCTTGGAGAAGGTGTGCGCGAAGGAGAAGCGGGAGTGGTCCTTGCTCAAGTGCCGTAGACGCAGTTCGATGATCACCTCGTCGTGCAACTTGATCTCCCGGCGAAAGGTGCATTCCTCGCGGAAGAGCACAGGCCCGAAATGCTGCTCTTGCATCGTGCGCAGGGTGATGCCGACCTCGCCGAGGACCTCCATCCGCTGCTGTGCACACACGTCATAGTACACGCTGTGGCGCAGATGGAAATTCGCATCGATATCCGCCCAACGGAGGTGGAGCGGGGTGGTGAAGGA
>CAYQMC010000256.1:0-3821 GCA_964418285.1 uncultured Chryseobacterium sp. | reverse complement strand
GTATTCGACGACGTGGAGGAGCGCTTCGGGTTGAGCGAGGAGCTGATCATGCAGCAGTTCGGCATGTTGGCGGCCAACCAGCGCTTCGAAGATGCGGAGAAACTTGTGCGCCGCGCCGTGGAGGCCTACCCCAACGAACCTTCGTTCCAAGGCCTCCTGGGAGAGCTGTACGACCAGCGTGGCGAACACGACAAGGCCCGCGAACAGTACCTGAAGGCCTTGGAGCTGGACCCGGGGAACAGCATGCTGCGCATCGCCCTGGCCGAACACTACTACGGCCAGCAAAAGCAGGACCTGGCCTTCGAGCAGCTCGAGCTGGCCTTCGTGGACCCCGAAATGGACCTCGATGCCAAGATGCAGGTGCTGATCGGATTCTTCGAGATGAGCAACTTCGAAGGCGAGTCCCCGGATGACAGGCCGAAACTCCTCGAGCGCTCCTATGCCCTGATCGATGTACTTGAGCACGCTCACCCCGAAAGCGGTAAACCACACACCATCCATGGTGATTTCCTGCTTCGCGATGGCCGTTACGCCGAAGCCCGGGACCAATTCCGAATGGCCTTGGCCCAGGAAAAGGAACGCTACCCCATCTGGAACCAACTCCTGCAGCTGGACCTTGAGCTCGGCGATATGGAAGGCCTGCACTCCGATGCCGAGGAGGTCATCAGCCTATTCCCCATGGTGCCGGACAACTACCTGTTCAACGGCATCGCATTGTCGCAGCTCAAGCGGCACGAGGAGGCGATAGAGACCCTGATCACAGGCCGCGACCTGGTGGTGGACAATCCGCCCCTGCTGGCCCAGTTCTGGAGCAGCCTAGGCGATGCCTACCACGCCAACAAGGAGCACGAACGGTCGGACAATGCCTATGACAAGGCCTTGGCCATCGACCCCGACAACGTGAACACCCTGAACAACTACGCCTACTACCTCAGCGAACGCAACGAGGATCTGGACAAGGCCCAGCGCATGAGCAAGCGCAGCAACGAACTCGCGCCCGGCCAGCCCTCCTACCAGGACACCTACGCATGGATCCTCTTCCGGGCAGGCAAGTTCACCGAGGCACGCACTTGGATCGAAAAGGCCATTGCCAGTGGCGGCGAGGACCAAGGCGTGATCGTGGAACACTACGGTGACATACTCTACAAACTGGGCGAGACCGCAGCGGCCATGGACCAGTGGCTCCGCGCCAAGGAACTCGGCGAGACCAGCGAACTGTTGGACCGTAAGATCGAGCAAGGCACCTGGCTGGAATGATGCAGAGGCAGCTCGGAACCTTCCTGCTTGAAGCGAGCCTTGACGATCCGGCGACCCGACGAGATGGGAAAACAGGAACATAGCCTTAGCTACGCGTCTGTTTCCGCAGCGAAGCATGCCTGCCAGGGTCCAGCGCGCAGCCGGGCACCGTGGTTCCGACCAGGTCTTTTTGGGGGCTTCACAGCCGCTTTGTTCGTGCTCCTCACCACTGCAGGGTGCAAAAGCGGCAAACCCCTGCCGATCATCGGGGGGGAACTACCGGCGCGCTCGCCAGAGCGGCTGCTGGAACGTTTGTTGGCCAACGAGACCGAGCACGATACCATACGCTATTACTCCGCCAAGGCCAGCGTAAACCTCCAAATGCCCGATGGAAGCAAGAACTTCAAGGCCCAGATCCGTTCGGTGCGCGACAGTGCAGCCTGGGTGAGTGTGATCCCTGGCCTGGGCATCGAAGTGGCCCGCATACTGCTCACCACCGACAGCTTGAAATTCCTTGACAAGCTGTCCGACCAATACTTCGTGGGCGATACCACGGCCGCAAAAGCCCAGTTCGGTATGCAACCCAGTTTGACCCTCTTGCAACAAGCCATGCTGGGCAAAGCGATCGGCCTGGACCCCCTGGAGAAATACCGCAGCGATCGTGAGGACGGGCAATATGTGCTCACCAGCAGGGAGAAACGCCGCTTCGTAAGGGCCGCGGAGGACATCAGCCCGGCCGATACCCTGGGCGGCCGGGACATGGGCGAACGGCGCCTGGAGCGCACCCTGCGCAGGGCCGAGGAGCGCGAAGCGATCGTCCTGCGGTACTGGATCGACCCGAACGACTACCGGGTGACCCGCGTACAGATCACCGACCTGGCACGCGACCAGACCGCCGATGTGCGTTATGAGGAGCGTGGCACGGCCGAAGAAGCCCACCTACCGGCCAAGATCCAACTTACCCTGAGCGAACCCGATAGACAGGCCAGCGCTACATTGGAGCTCTCGAAGATCACCCTCACCGGCCCTGTGCAAATGAATTTCCGCGTTCCGGAGAAGTTCACCCCAATGCCCAAGAAAACGGAATAGCCGTGCAGTGCGCTGAACACATACGGCAGGCCTCTTCGCCCGATGGCGGATATCCAAGTGGCACAACACCATTGGCCGTAGGCCGGGCAACTACCAGCTGTGCAATAGTGCGCGCATCGCGTAATGCGGTCGACCAGCATACGAATCCCGTGTTTCAAAGGGCTGAAGGCCATTCGCCTAACTCCCTTGCCCGATCGGTAGCACGTCTTAGGGCTGAAGGCCCGTCACATACCAGCCCATGGCAACGCCATGGGTCTGTCGCGTCCGAGCGTCATGGAGGGCTGAAGGCCCGAAACATAACCTCCACTCAACAATGGATGCGCTACCTCCTGTGCATCCCCCTCCTCCTCCTGCTCGCCCTTTCCGCACCCGCCCAAAGCCGCAAGGAGCTGGAGAAGAAGCGCGCGGCCCTGGACAAGCAGATCCGCACCACCACCGCCCTCATCGACCAGGCCCGCAGGGAACAGCGCGTTACCCAGGAACAGCTCCAACTCCTGGAAAGCCAGATCCAGGCCCGCGAGCAGCTCATCCGCACCATGCACAGCGAACTGCGCAAGGTGGACCAGCAGATCATGGAGGACGAGGAAATGGTGAGCTCCTTGAACGAGGACCTCGCCAGCCTGAAGGAGGAATACGGCCGCATGCTGCAGTTCGCCTACCGCAACCGCAGCACCTACGACCGCATGAGCTACCTCTTCGCGGCCAGCAGCTTCCAACAGGCTTGGAAACGCAGCCGCTACCTGGACCAGATCGCCCAGCAACGCACCCGCCAGGCCGCCCTCATCGCCGAAACACGCGAGCAGATGGAACAACGCGTGATGGAACTGCGCGGACAACGCGAGGAGAAGAACCGCCTGGTGCAGCAGCAGCAGGCAGAGCGGCAGAAGCTGAGCAGCGACCGCAACGGCCAGCAAAGCGCACTAAGCAGCCTGAAGAAGGAGGAGGGTCGCTTGCGCGACACCCAGAAGAAGCAGGAACGCCAGCGCAAGGACCTGGATGCCGCCATCCGCAAGGCCATCGAGGAGGCCCTGAAACCCAAGGCCGGCACCACCGCCGCCAAGACCGGCAAGCTGGACATCACCCTTACGCCAGAGGCCAAGGAGCTCAACGCCGACTTCGAGAAGAACAAGGGCAAACTGCCCTGGCCGGTGGAAAAAGGCGTCATCACCAGCAAGTTCGGCAAGCAGAACCACCCCGTGCTGCCCGGCATCGTCATCGAGAACAACGGGGTGGACATCACCACCGAGAAAGGCGCCAACGTGCGCGCCGTGTTCCGCGGCGAGGTAAGCAGCGTGATCGTGATCCCCGGTGCTGGCAAGGCCGTTATCCTAAGCCACGGCGCCTACCGCAGCGTGTACAGCAACCTGCGCGAGGTAAGCGTTACCAAGGGCCAGAAGGTGGACACCAAGCAGACCGTGGGCACCGTGATCACCGACGAGGACGGCAGCAAGGCCCACCTGGAGATCTGGAAGATCACCGCCGATGGGCTGGTGAAG
>CAYQMC010000255.1:0-3824 GCA_964418285.1 uncultured Chryseobacterium sp. | reverse complement strand
TTTGAAGTGTTCGTCCCAGACCACCGGCATCTTCGGAAGCACGCTCATGGCTGCTGCCAGGTAGGTGGCATTCTTGTCCTTCAATAGGTTATAGTTGGTGAATGCACGTGGCGAACTGCTCAGTACGATACGCCCCTTACCCCATTGAATGTGCAGTAGTACCGGTGCGGCCGATCCATCTACGGCCAGCACCCGGGTGCGTGCGCTATCGTAACCGACGAAGTGGCTACCCGGGAATCCCCGGTCGAAGCGGTAGGAACCATTCGTGATACGCGACCTGCCGACAAAGCGGATATCGGTATAGTCGAGGCCCGCACCACCGTGCCGGTCCATTTCCAAGTTCAAGGTGTCGGCAAGTGCTCCGGAAATGGTCTCCGCGGCAATGAACAGGTGGTCGCCCGCTTCCACACGCCCGAGGAGTTCGCCCACGCTGCTTTCGTCCAAGGCGAACCGGGAATTGATGAAGATCCTATTGCAGAGAGGGCCTTCTGTGTTTCCCGTTGATACGCCGTTGAGCTGGATGGGTTCATGCACAGTGGTCACCGAAGGAAAAAGATCCATCAATCGCTCATGCACCAGCTCGGCACCATAAGGCGAGCGGTGGTAGCGCGAATAGGAAAGGGACCAGTCCACCGGCTTCGGGGCTGTGGCCTCGAGCACTGCGAGCACGAGGATTAGCAGCGCCAGCCCCAGCAGGATGCGTTTGTCCGTTCGCGTCATGCGTTGTCCGTACGTTCGAAATCGAGGAACGGTGTGCGCAACTCTGCGTAACGCTCTGGTGTCAACGGGCTATCACCGTACCACACCCATTGGAAGGCTGAGGCGATGCGAAGGAACCGATCCCGTGTGCCGGCATCGCCGATCTGCAGGGCATAGTCATGGTCCGTATGTTCCGGACTCCAGCGCAACACACCTTTGTCCACCAACCTGCGAAGCACCCAGAGATAGTGCAACCGTATGGCCCGGCGCAAGTCTCCATTGCGTTCAGCTTCCAGTACGAGTGCTTCCAGGTCCAGTTCCCGGATATCCTCGGTCCCAGCGACGACAGTGCCATGTGCGGCTGGTGATCCCACAAGGATGCGGCGTATGCCACCCCGCCCGAGCACGATCGCGGCAAGGATGAGCAGTACGATGCATAGGACCAGTACCACGTTGCGCGATAGGAGGGCGGACAGCCTATCTCCGACCATTCCTTGAAGCCAATGCGCAAGCCATTCCTTGAAACGTTCCCATGGCCCGGGCTCGCTCGATAGTTCACGCTCGTATTGGAGGTCTGGGATGGCCTTGTAGTCGGCAAGGCGTGCTTCATCGAATTCGCGCAGGGCTATGGTATCATCGGGGACCTCCACATAACCGGCCGGCAGGCCCATGACAGGGGCCAGGCACCAGATGACCACCAGGATGGTGCGGATCAGCCCCATGTCGGTTCAAGCCTGCTCGAAGCCGGCGATCTTCTCCTTGAGTCCCGACCCTTCCTTTTCCTCCACACGGCTGAAGTACTTCAAGGTCATGCATGTTGCCACCACGGTGTATACAAGCATCATGGTACACCACTGCACCGCTGTCGCGAACGACATGAACAGGCCGAACCATCCGGGCATCCCGGTGTACAAGCCATCGTTCTGGATCATTTCGAGCCCGGTGTTGAAACCAACGGTCACGGAGACGATCATAACGGGCAACTGCACCACGTACATCAACAGGTATTGTATGATCCCGATCACGAAGAGCAGGCCCAGCGTTGGCCAGAAGTCACCTTTCACCAGTTTGTAGGAGCGTGTCAGGGCCTCGGCACCTCCGGTGCGTTCCATGGCATGCGCGGCCAATGCCAGGGATAACACGGTCCATGCATAGAAGAAGGGAAAGAAGAGGAGCAGCATGCCCACGAAACAGAGCAGCCAGGTCAGGAGCGAAGCCCCCATGTATGGTCCGATCTGGCCGACAGCGGCCTTGATCAGTTCACCACTGGTCATGGTCTGGTGCAGACCCAGGTGATAGGTTCGCAGGAATTCGTGCACGAGCGCAATGAGCAGCATGTAACCGACAAAGAGCAGGATGTATCCGGGGATCACACCCAGCAGGCTCGTCTGGAAAAGGTTCATGGCCTCGAAGGGGGCCTGCTCGGCGCGCATCCCCATTTGCTGGAAGCCTACCATGCTCCCGCCGGCAAGGAACCCACCCACCACAGCGAAGGGCATGCACAAATAGGCGATCGCCCGGAAAAGCGGGCGCCAATTCTGTTTCAGGAAGGTGAACGTCGTGGATACGATCTGCCCCAGGTCACGTACTTGACGGAGCTGTACGGGCGTGGTGTTCTGCATGGAAGGGGAGGATGATGTAGTACCAAACGACGAAAGCGAGCGATCCACCAATGATCGACACGGTGACCGGCATCGGAAGGGTCAGGGCATGGCGTGTGACGAAACCTTCCAGAAAGCCGGCCAGGATGAAGATCGGCACCAGTCCGACCACCACCTTGATCCCCAACCGCGCCTTGCTTCGAAAACTCTCTACCCTGGAATAGGTGCCTGGGAACAGCCAGCCACCGCCGAGTACAAACCCGGCCGCGCCTGCAATGATGATGGCCGATATCTCCAAAGTGCCATGGACCCAAATTGTCAATAGGCTTTCGCGCAGCACACCGTGTTGGTGGAAGAAATACTGGAAGGCGCCCACCATGATCCCGTTGTACAGCAGGAGAAGCCCCGACCCGAAACCCGCCAGGACACCTGCTGCGAAACACAGGAATGCCACCCGGATGTTGTTGATCGTGATGCCCAGGAACATGCTGCCCTGGTCCTTGGAGCCATAGACGGCCATGGGTTGGCCGGCAGCGATATTGTCCAAGGTCTGGTCCACGTAGGCATCGCCCATGATCAGGCGTGGAAAGGTGGCATCGTGGTGGGCGCTCAAGGCACCGATGGCCATGGCCACCAGGAACAGGGTGCAGGACAACAAGAGCGGCTGCCGCACGGCCGCCATGGTCAACGGGATCTCCTCCGTCCAGAAGGTCAGGAAGCGCTTCCGGGGAACTTTTTTGTTGCGGTAGATGTGCTGGTGCAGGCGTACCGCAAGGCCATTGAGGTACACCGGCAGGTTGCTCTTTGGATAGAACGTCTTGGCGTAGTTGAGGTCGTCGGTCAGCTGGATATAGAGTGCTGAGGCTTCATCCCCATGCAGGGCGGCCATCCGATCCAGGTTCTTTTCCAAGCGCTTCCACTTTTCCTGATTGCGGTGTATGAATGCAGCTTCGCGCATCGGCCTTGCCCGGTGTCCAAACATACAGCCTTGCGACGTTCGGTCGACTTGCGCTACTTTTCCAGCGCATGGAACACATCGGCATCGAAACCGCCCAGAACGTTGTGCTTGAGCACGAGCCTGCGAGTGCCGGAGACCGTGTCATCGCGTACATCCTCGATACCTTGGTGCAGATGGCATGGCTCCTGTTCTGGGTGATCCTGCTGTTCTCTGCCGGGTTGAGCGGTTCCGGAGAGTTGGCTACCGTGCTGATCTTCGTCATGCTGTTGCCCTACGTATTCTACCATTTGGTGTGTGAACTCACGATGGACGGCCAGAGCATCGGTAAGCGTGTCCGCAGGGTCAAGGTGGCTCGAATGGATGGCGGGCAGCCGACGGTCGGCCAATACGTGCTGCGTTGGATACTTCGTGTGGTCGACAATTTCTATGGACTCGGTCTTCTGGTGCTGCTGGTGAACGGTAAAGGGCAGCGTATCGGTGATCTGGCCGCCGGCACGACGGTGGTCAGCTTGAAACCCCGCGTGCGGCACGATCAAACCCTGCTGGCGATCCTGCCACCGGATCAT
>CAYQMC010000254.1:0-3885 GCA_964418285.1 uncultured Chryseobacterium sp. | reverse complement strand
GTGCACTGCCCGCGATCCACCAGGGCGATGCGACCGGAAACGGCAGCACCGTTGAGGATCTCTTCGCAGCCGTTGTTGAAGGGGCTCGTGTCGTCCTGCACCAACACCACGTCCGCGGTGATCGGGATCTGGGGCAATGGCGGTCCGAAACCAGCCACCGCATTGCCGTATACCCCCTCGAGCGAACCAGGCGAATTGACGAACAGCGTGCTGTCCGCCGAGGTGCGCCACAGGTACATCTGCATGCGACCGCTCTCTCCATCGGGCGGTGTGCCGAAATTGGCGTTGTTGGTACCACCACCATCCTGGGCTTGTGCGATGACCTCATCGTTGCCCGACCCTCCGTTGCCGTAGTTGTTCGTTTGGAAGTTCCCGCTCTGTTCATCGAACCCGTAGTGGTGCCACACATCGTGCAGCACGTTGCACGTGTAGAACAGGTTCGTGATGGCCGCATCCAGGTAGTTCAGTGGTGACTCTGGCGGGGAGTAGGGGAAATCGAAGTTCAACGTGGGACCGCCATCGGGGCTGTACCCTGGGATGTCGGTATCCGCAAGGTCCTCGCTGGCGAACACGTTGTTCCCTTGGGTGATCGTGAATTCAGCCCCTGCGACCCCATCCACATCGTGCCAACCGAAGGGCGATGCCACCGGATCGGCAGGTTCGACCACCAGTGCGTGAGGCCCGTGTGCGGGGCTTTCCACCGGCATCGCGAAGACGCGGTAGCCCGATCCATCGAGCAGCATAGGGGCAAAGCCTGAAGGTGCGCGCACAAGGTCGTCCAGCGCGTTGTGCGGCCGGGCAAAGGTCCCTTCCGGGTGGTCGCAGTGTACGATGTGGTCGCTGGTGCGGAGGATGGCTCCCGTGGCGGCATCCACTGCCAGGTTCCACCAGTTCGTGCTGTGCGAAGAACGGATGGTGAGGTCCCAGGCAAGGCGGAGCGCTCCCATTCCATCGGGCTGGTAGATCAAACGGGCCGGAATGGGGTCGTGCGATATTCCGGACGGGCCGAGCAGGAGTTCGGTGGGCCCATCCTTGCGCAACACCCGCACTGCCGTGATGGGCAGATCCAACTGTCGGGCCGCACGACGCACGGCTTGCACCGCGTCCAAGGCCGGTACCGGACCAGGCGCATCGGATGCCACATTGCGCAGCAAGCGATCCCCGAAGGCAACCACCTGGCCGCCGCGCAAAGCGAAGTTGGCGACCGCACCATGCACGGGCAGGTCGTTCACCAGCTGCTTGATGTAAACATAGGTCACCCCCTTCCTGTCGGTGGAACTGCTTGTAACGGTCCATTCGGCAATGTCCGTTTCGCTCAAACCCAGGTCGGCATGGCGCTCCTGCAACCAGTTCCGCAATACGGTCGATTGCTCCTGGGCCATGACGGAAAGTGCGACCGGGAGTAAGAAGAGGAACGAGAGGCTGCGAAGTAGTGCGGACATTGCGCGGTGGGTCTTGATGAAGAGCGAACAACAACGACCTTCCGCCGTGCTCTTCGCGATGGAGACCGAAAGTAAGGACCAACGCAGAGGTACGCCCTTTCGCAGATCGCTGGACCCGCCGCTTTGGGGGACCATTCCAGTAATCTCAGCCCGCTCGTCCGCATCACCCGGCTTGCGAAGGCCATGGTCCACGCTCCACCCGGACCCGGTTCCGAAGCGGTGGATAGCTTTGCGGGCTCCCAAGGTATCCTGGTCTCATGCGGACACCAGGCTCCAAAACGGACGAACCCCCAGCAATGCGCATTTCTCCTGCTGTTGCAGCCATGGCCGAATCGGCCACACTCCTGATGGCCCGCCGGGCCCGCGAACTGCGTGCAGCAGGCCGCGACATCATCGATCTGAGCCTGGGCGAACCGGACCACGCCCCACCCGCCTTCGCGCTGGAGGCCGCGGCCGAAGCGCTGCGCGGACCCTACCACAAGTACACCCCTGTGAACGGCTATCCGGATGTACGTCAAGCCATCGCGGACAAGTTCCTGCGCGACAATGGGCTGGAGTACACGGCGGACCAGATCGTGATCAGCACAGGTGCCAAACAGTCGCTCATGAACGTGATCATGGCCTTGGTGGGCCCTGGTGACGAAGTAGTGATACCGGCGCCCTATTGGGTGAGCTACGTGGAGCAGGTGCGCCTCGCAGGCGGTACGCCGGTGATCGTTCCCAGCACGCTGGACGAGGACTGGAAGTCACCCGTGGACCGCATCGCTGCGGCCATCACACCGCGCACACGCCTGCTGCTCTTCAGCTCGCCCTGCAACCCCAGCGGATCGGTGCTTACCCGGGCCGAACTGGAGCAATTGGCCGAAGTGGTGGCACAGCACAAGGACCTGTACGTGATGGCCGATGAGATCTATGAGCACATCGTGTTCGACGGCAAGCACGAAAGCTTCGGCACCTTGCCCGGCATGGCCGAGCGCACCATCACGGTGAACGGGCTCAGCAAAGGCTTCGCCCTTACCGGCTGGCGCCTGGGCTACATCGGCGCACCTACCTGGATCGCACAGGCCGCCACCAAGGTGCAGGGGCAGTTCACCTCGGCGCCCAACAGCATCGCGCAGCGCGTAGCGAAGGCCTGCATGGAAGCCGACCCTGCCCAGCTCGCCCCCATGCGCGAGGACTTCCGCCGCCGCCGCGACCTGGTGGTGGCCGAGGTGAGCAAGATCCCAGGCTGGCGCTGCAACGTGCCACAAGGGGCGTTCTACCTCATGCCCGACGTTTCCGCCTCCATCGATGGCACCCGCATAAAAGGCTCCGTGGATCTAAGCATGTACCTTCTGGACAAGGCCAGCGTGAGCTTGGTCGAAGGACGGTCGTTCGGTGCCGAAGGCACTCTGCGGATCAGCTACGCCACCTCCGATGACAAACTGGTGGAAGCCATGGGCCGAGTGGCCACCGCCATCGCAGAACTGGGTTGATCATGGGCCGGCACATCACCGACTTCCTGGACCGCGCCGCACAAAGCACCGTGCTTGTGGTAGGCGATGTGATGCTGGACGCATACCTCTGGGGCCGTGTGGAACGCATCAGCCCGGAAGCCCCGGTGCCCGTGGTGCAGGTCACGGAGCGCAGCGCCCGGTTGGGCGGCGCGGCCAATGTGGCGCTGAACATCCAGGCCTTGGGTGGCACCGTCTTGGTGGTATCCGTGACCGGCGATGACGATGCCGCCCGGACCTTGCAACGCCTCTTCGCCGGGCATGGCTTGCGCAGCGACGGGCTCCTCCCCTCCAGCGAACGCATCACCAGCGTGAAGACCCGCGTCATCAGTGGCCACCAGCACATCGTGCGGGTGGACGAGGAGCAGGAGGACGAACTGGCCACCGGCGATGAGGACCGCATCCTCCAACACGTGCAACGGGTCCTGGACAACGACAAGCCCAATGTGGTGGTGCTGGAGGACTACGACAAGGGCGTGCTCACCGAGCGTGTCATCACGGGCATCATCTCGGCCGCCCGGAATGCGGGCATCCCCGTGGCCGTCGACCCCAAGAAAAAGAACTTCTTCGCCTACCGCGGTGTTCAGCTGTTCAAGCCCAACCTGAAGGAATTGCGCGAAGGCCTGAAGACCGATGTGGACCCTGCGGACGCGGAAAGCGTGCGCCGTGCCGTGGTGGCCCTGGAGGAGCGCTTGGGCAACGAAGCATCGCTGATCACCTTGAGCGAACACGGCATGCACATGCACAGCGCCGGAACGGAACAGCGCATTGCCGCCCACCGCCGCACCATTGCCGACGTGAGCGGCGCCGGCGACACGGTGATCGCCGTGGCAGCGCTGGCACTGGCACAGGGCCTGCCCCCACGCTCCATCGCCCAGCTGGCCAACCTCGCTGGCGGCCTTGTGTGCGAACAGGTCGGTGTGGTGCCCTTGGATAAGGAACGTTTTCGC
>CAYQMC010000253.1:0-3910 GCA_964418285.1 uncultured Chryseobacterium sp. | reverse complement strand
TGATGGCCGTTCAGCCCTCGGCGCCATGGTTTCCCGCACGACCCGCACCCTGACCCTGGTCCTTTGATTTTTGGTGGTTTTTGGGGTCTGTGCATTCCGTACAAAATTCAGCCCGCAAGGAAGCGACTGCAACGAGGCCGTGTATTTCGCCAGAGCGCACACACAACAACTTGTGGACCTGCTCGTAGCACTTCGCTCCTCAGGTCGCACGGACCGGACAGTTGCCCCGGCAGCGAATTAGCTTTGGACCATCATGCGCATCCGCTTCATCCGTACGGAGGATACGTATCCTCTGCGTTTACTTGTGCTACGACCGGGTGGCACCGAAGAGGATGTGCAATGGGCAAATGATCGCTTGGAGGCCGGCTTCCATCTCGCCGCACAGATCGGAGAACACCGCATTGCGATCGCGTCCTTCTACCCTGAAAAGCACCCCGACCTTCTGGGATGGAAACAGTATCGCCTGCGTGGCATGGCTACCCACCCCGAGTTCCAAGGCCAGGGAGCAGGTTCACGCTTGATGCGTTTCGCAGTGGAGCATTTGATCGCTCTGAATGCGGACCGCTTGTGGTGCAATGCCCGGATCGCCGCTGTGCCATTCTACGAGCGTCTGGGCTTCGTTCGCGAAGGACCTGAATTCGACATTCCCGGCATCGGCGCGCATTTTATGATGCATAGGGCGATCGGACCCGGGGCTACGCGCTGAACAGAGCCTGCCACCACGTAGAACAGGTATTGCCCGGTACGCGCTTCCGGGTAACAGGTAAACTTGCCGGGCCGCTCCATCGTGATGCAGTATTCAAGGATGCTTTCCACCCAAGACCGATACCCGCTTTCCGCTCTTCTGGCCTCAAGCCTGGTGCTGAAACTGCTCTGGACAGGCACCAACGCGCTTGCACACGACGAGCCCTTCACAGTGTTTTGGGCCCTTCAAGCCTGGCCGGACTTCCTTGCCATGCTGCGCACGGAGAACAACCCGCCCTTGTACTTCATATTGATGAAGGCTTGGGCAGCCGTGGTTCCGCTCGAAGCGGCTTGGCTGCGCATTCCCTCGGCGATAGCGAGCTCCTTCGTGGTACTTCCCCTTTTCCTCATAGGCAAGCGCTTGGGAGGCACCCTGGCAGCCACTGCTGCCGCACTTGTGTTCATGCTGAACGGCTACCACTACGGCTTTGCCCACGAGGTGAGGGCCTATGCCCTGTTCACCCTGCTCACAGCAACGGCGATGTGGCAACTGCTGCGTGCGGCCAATGGCCGTGTACGCGCCATGACCTGGCTTCTCGTGACCGATATGCTTTTGGTGTACACCCACTTCTTCGGTTGGCTGGTGGTGGGGCCGCAACTGCTGCTAATCCTGGCCATCAGGGAATTCAGGCCTTTGCTCCGCAAGTGGTGCATGATGGTCGTCCTGCTTCTGCTGGCATACGCACCTTATGCGTACATCTTCTTGTCACGGGTAAAGGAAAGCGTGGTGCAAGGCACATGGTTGGAAAGCCCGGCCGTGGAGGAGGTCTACAACATGCTCTGGCGATGGAGCAATGCGCCCGTATTGGCCGTAGCATTCCTCGCTTTGGTGATCTTCACCGTGTTCAGGGACCGCTTCGCAACACCCGCGTTGAAGCTGGCATCCATATGGGCCTTCATTCCCCTGGTCGGCATGTTCATCCTTTCTTACTGGGTACCGGTATTCCTGGATCGCTACCTGGTCTTCGCGGCGCCGGGTTGGGCGCTGCTCATCGGCCTCGCATTGGCCCGTCTACCACAGCCTGCCGCTCCGTTAGCGGTGCT
The DNA here is from genome assembly GCA_964418285.1 of uncultured Chryseobacterium sp. GTDB lineage: Bacteria > Bacteroidota > Bacteroidia > Flavobacteriales_F > PHOS-HE28 > PHOS-HE28. Next base: position 2,122 of record CAYQMC010000253.1, on the reverse strand, counting down.
GGTTTCGGCCCTGGCACTGGCCTTCACCTTCAAGCCGCACCAGCGCGGCCTTCATTATCCGGAACGTGTGGTGCAACAGGTGGAGGAATTCCGGACCGTGGCCCCCTGTGCGCCGGTTCTCGTGGTGCCGCCATGGTATCGCCTTACCTACCGCTTCGCGCAAGCGCCCGACCGTTTCGCGAGCGAACCTCCGGAACTGCTGCACACCTATGAACTTGAGCCCGGATCGCAAGACTGTCCGGTGTTGATACTGGTGGACGCCGCTCCGCCCGACGACGGAAGCCGCGAATTGCGTAGCCGGCTGCTTTACACGCACCAGGCCGTGGACAGTGTGGAGGCTTCCCACAAAGTGTGGGTCATCCGGTTCGTTCGCCGCTAAGCGGCTTTACCCACTCGAGCTCACGGCTCGATACCCCGGCTTCGGACTTGGGAATACCCTGAACAACAGCTTTCGGGCAACGTTCAGCCTCGGAGCAACGTCCAATTAACGTTAGTTTCACGCCCCTCATCACGTCAACCTGCATGTTGGTACAGCTTCGTTTCTTGTGCGTAGTACTCTCGTTGGCCGCTCTTGGGTACTCATCCCAGGCACAAGTCCTTGTCAATGAAGTAAGTGCGTCGAACCTGGCGCACCAGGCAGATAATTTCGGCGAATTCGAGGATTACATCGAACTGTTCAACACCACGGGTGCTGCAGTGGACCTGAGCGGCTGGTACTTGAGCGACAGCCAGAACAACAACACCAAATTCCAGTTCCCTGCAGGTGCGACCATCGACGCGAATGGTCATTTGCTGGTGTGGTGCAGCGGCAGGAACACTTCCGTGGGCAACATACACCACACCGGCTTCAAGCTGAACCAGACACAAAGCGAGCGGGCGGTGCTGTCCACGCCGGACGGCACCATCGTAAGCAACTTCGAACTTGAGCAAAGGACCAAGGCCGACCACAGTTGGGGACGCACCACAGACGGGGCCGGCACATGGAGCCTGTTCACAACGCCCACACCGGGACAGCCCAACGTGAATGCGCGCACTTACTATGCCGCGAGTCCGGTCTTCAGCGAGGCTGCCGGTTTTTTTCCGGGCGGCATCAACCTGGCACTGAGCAGCCCCGATCCCGATGTGCAGATCAGGTATACTTTGAACGGCACCACCCCCACGGCAGCTTCGGCGCTCTACGGAGGCCCGATCCCCATCAATGCCACCACAGCGGTGCGAGCCATATGTATCCCCAATAATGCGGCGTTGCCGCCAAGCTTCGTTGAGACGAACACCTACTTCATCGGAGCCACCCATACCGTGAACGTGCTATCCGTTGTTGGCGATGAACTGCCTGCACTTCTTGGAGGAACCCAGAACGAGCCTCTGGGTTCGCTCGAATTCTTCGACCAGAACGGGGTGTTCAAGGGAGAGACCACGGGCGAATTCAACAAGCACGGGAACGATTCCTGGGCTTATGACCAGCGGGGGATCGACTACATCGGCCGGGATGAGTTCGGCCAGAACGATGCGCTCTATTTCGAAGTGTTCCGTACCAAGAACCGCACCCATTTCCAAAGACTCATCCTCAAAGCTGGCGCCAGTGATAATTACCCCTTCGAGGGCGGAGGAGCGCACATCCGCGACGCTTTCGTGCAAGCGCTCTCGCATGAAAGCGAGCTTAGGCTGGACGAACGCACCTACGAGCCATGCGTGCTCTACATGAACGGTCAATATTGGGGGGTGTACGAGATCAGGGAGAAAGTGGACGACCACGATTTCACCGAGCATTACTACGACCAGTCGGAGCAGGACCTGCAGTTCTTAAAGACCTGGGGAGGCACCTGGGAGGAGTACGGGCAGGGAACAGCCGAGAACGATTGGAACGCACTGAGGACCTACATCGACAACAACGACATGGGCGATGCTGCCGCCTTTGCCTATGTGGAAAGCCAATACAATTGGAAAAGCCTGGTGGACTACTTCGTCCTGAACAGCTATATCGTCTCCAAGGATTGGCTGAACTGGAACACCGGCTGGTGGCGCGGTTTGAACCCTGCCTGAGACGGACAACTCTGGCGCTACATCATATGGGATATGGATGCCTGCTTCGGGCATTACGTGAATTTCACCAGCATTCCGA
>CAYQMC010000252.1:0-3978 GCA_964418285.1 uncultured Chryseobacterium sp. | reverse complement strand
CAACCGGTCGATGTTATTTGCGTATGTGGGGGGGCTGACTTTTGCCCGCTGGCATCTGCACGATCTCGGGTTGCATAGGACATCGGACAACTGTCATCGGACAACTAAAAGTCGGCGTCCAGTGTGAACTTGCCTTGGTCCTTGTCCTGGTTGAGCACACCGGCCTTCTGGTACTCGCCCACACGCTTCTCGAAGAAGTTGGTCTTGCCTTGCAGGCTGATCATCTCCATGAAGTCGAAGGGATTCGTGGCGTTGTAGATCTTCTCGTTGCCGAGTTCCACCAACAGGCGGTCGGCCACGAACTCGATGTACTGCGTCATCAGCTTGGCGTTCATCCCGATGAGGTTCACGGGCAGCGCATCGGTCACGAATTCCTTTTCGATCTCCACGGCATCGCGGATGATCGTTTCCACGGTCTTCTTGCTGAGCTTGTTGATCAGGTGCTTGGTGTAGAGCAGGCAGGCGAAGTCGCAGTGCAGGCCCTCGTCGCGGCTGATCAGTTCGTTGCTGAAGGTGAGGCCGGGCATCAGGCCGCGCTTCTTCAGCCAGAAGATGGAGCAGAAGCTGCCGCTGAAGAAGATGCCTTCCACCGCAGCGAAGGCCACGATGCGTTCCGCGAAGCTGCCCTTGTCGATCCAACGCAAGGCCCAGTCGGCCTTCTTCTTCACGCAATCCAAGGTGTCCACCGCGTGGAAGAGCTTGTCCTTCTCGGTGGGGTCCTTGATCAGGGTATCGATCAGCAGGCTGTAGGTCTCGCTGTGGATGTTCTCCATGGCGATCTGGAAGCCGTAGAAGAAACGTGCCTCGGTGTACTGCACTTCGTGCAGGAAGTTCTCCGCGAGGTTCTCGTTCACGATGCCATCACTGGCGGCGAAGAAGGCGAGGACGTGTTTGATGAAGTAGCGCTCGTCGTCGTTGAGCTTCTCGGCCCAGTCCACGAGGTCGGCATGGAGGTCGATCTCTTCGGCGGTCCAGAAGCTGGCCTCATGCTTCTTATAGAATTGCCAGATGTCGTTGTGTTGGATCGGGAAGATGACGAAGCGGTCCTTGTTCTCGCTGAGCAGGGGTTCGTTGTTGGCGTCTACGTTAGCAGGGAGAACATCCTCCAGGCTCAGTTGGGGTTCGGTGGTCTTTGTGCTCATGGTTCTGCTTCGTTCAGGGACAGGGTATCCGTTGGGGGGAGGCCCCTATTTTTCAACTGCTTCGGTCTTGGTCGTGGTTCCCGGCGGCGGCGAACCTCGGAGTGTCATCCGGGGGCGTCGTCGACGGGTTACAAAGTTGCTAAGCGATGTAGGGGTGGACAAGGGCGAAGGGCGACCAACTTTCCGTAGTTTTCAACACGGCCAAGTTCCCTAGCATTGACGGCACTTTGATCGCGCAACGATCCGTGCAAGTGTTTTCTTTTCACGATCCATCAACATTGCGGAAACCGCGCGGCCGTAGGGCGGAAGCGGGATGAAAAATTCCTGCAAGTGCCGTGTTGAGCGGGCTGCGGAAGGGTACCCGGCGGGAGGATCACTGGTGGCGGGGGAAGGGGGGTGATGGGGGCAGGATCGGACACGAATTGGATAGGTGTCGGGCCTTCAGCCCTCACCGAACGAAACGCCGTTCCAAGACCCATGGCGGTGCCATGGGCTGGTATGTGGTCGGACCTTCAGTCCTCCAAAACGCAGATCCCTACCTCCGACATCGACCGGAAATGGTCCGATGCATATCGGACGTACATGAACGTGAATGGATCGGATCGATGGGTAAGGGTGGTGAGCGTACTTCAAAGGGCCAACGGCCCGGTACATACCAGCCCATGGCAAAGCCATGGGTTGGAAGAGATGTACCTCGCAACAAAAGGGCTGTAGGCCCGACACATCAATGAGGTGGTCCTTGCTATGTATCGGGCCTACAGCCCTCCATGAATGCCATGCGCTACGTCACCCATGGCGCCTGCCTGCCGGACAGGCAGGTTGCCATGGGCTGGTATATGACGGGCCTTCAGCCCCGCCCGATAGGATCCACTTCCCGTGTGAACTCCTCAACGCTTCGACCACTCCGCATACAGCAGCTCCAACTCGTCGTACCACTCCGCTCCGTACTTGCGCGTCAGCGAATCCTTCAGGAAACGGAACACGGGCACATCCAACTTGGCGCCGCACTCGCAGGCGGGTTTGCAGATGGGCCACTGATGGTAGTTGAGCCCGTCGTGGAACTTCAACTTGGTGATGCGGATGGGATAGAGGTGGCAGCTGATGGGTTTGCGGAAGGGGATCGCGCCATCCTTCCAGGCCTTCTCGACACCGCAGAGCGCAACGCCCTTTTCATCGAACACGGTGAAGGCGCACTCGCCACGACCTTCCACCAAGGTGGTCACCAGGTCGCCGTCGTCGTCCACTTCGCTAACGCCATGCTCATCGATGGCGCGCCGGCCTTTCTCGGGGATGTAGGGTTTGATCTTCGGCCACAGCTCTTTCAGCAGGGCTTCTTCCTCGGGTTCCAGGGGAGCGCCACTTTCGCCCGCCACGCAGCACGCGCCCTTGCAGGCGTTGAGGTCGCATACGAAGCGTCGCTCGAAGAGGTCTTCGCTGAGAAGGGTGCCGCGGTGTTCGATCATGTGTGTTTGCGCACGGAGTCGAACGCATCAAATTAACGGATGGCCACGCACCGTGCTGGTCGATCTGCGACCCCGTTGGGGTCGTGGGAATACGTGTGGAACCGGAGTGCTAATGTCTGTGACCCTTTCAGGGTCCAGCTGCGCAAGGTATTTCCGACCCTGAAAGGGTCACAGACATTAGTAAGATCGTCCATAATGGAATTCGACCCCAACGGGGTCGCAGGCACGGAAAAGTCCCAACAGTTTCGAGGATCAAACGGCATTAGCTCAATGTTGCGTCCACCGCGATCACGCATTCGCCTGAGGCTTACGAGCAATTGCCTTGCTGCGCTTTTCACGCCGGTGTGCTTTGATCTCTTCCATGATCTCTTCCTCACTGATGGGAGGAAGCTTTCGAGCCCTGGCACGTATATCCGACATCACCTGCCCCAGCGTGCGCACCTTCTTGGGCCGCATGGTGATGATGCCCAAGGCCTCCAGCTGCTTCAGCAGGGCCTTCGCTTTCTTGTCCGTTATGTCTACCTCGAAGGTTTCCATGGTGCCACGAAGGTACAGCCGTCTTCAGCGTTTCTCCCGCACCACACGCATGCCCTTCTTGCCCAGGCGCTGTTCCAGCCAATTGTTCAGCACTCCCTCCCGCTGCGTAACGGTCTCTTCGTCGAGCTCGGCGCTCCATGCCACGAAGGCGGTGGGTATGGTATCGAGCTTGCTGCCGTTCCACACCACGGCATTGGCGTAGCTGAACTGGCTGATGCCCGGGAAGACCACGTCCATTTCGCGCACCAAGGCGTCCATGGGGATGGGGTCCAGTTGCCGTTCCAGCTGGCGGATGCGTTCGTCCTTCTGGGCCAACTTCTCCTCGTTGCGTTCGTAGAGGTCCTCGATGATGCCGCTGCGCATGGCCTGCATGTCGATGTTGGCAGCGCCGGCCTGGTGGATCACCAACTGCACCTGCCCCAGGCTCCGTTCCACCAGTTGCTTCTTCAACACGGAGCGTGCTCCCTCGCCCAAGGCATCGCCCACCAGGTAGAGGTCCAGGCGTTGCTCGTCGTCGCTGTAGGTCACGCGTTGCTCCAGGATCTCGGTGCCCTCCAAGGGGAAGTTGGCCCGCACGAAACGGTCCACCTCGCGGCGGAAGATGGCCTCCTGCGTAACGCCGTAGAGCACCCAACCACTGGGCGCCAACAAGAGCACAATGGCGATGGCCATGTAGACCTTCACCTGCTTCTCCCGCTGTGCGTTCAGCTCTTTGGCCATGGGGAATTTCAGCACACGGACGATGGCCACCGTGCTCAAGGAGATGAAGATGGAGTTCAGCAGGAAGAGGTACAGCGCCCCGAAGAGGAAGTTCCATTGGCCGGTGGCCAGGCCAT
>CAYQMC010000251.1:0-3982 GCA_964418285.1 uncultured Chryseobacterium sp. | reverse complement strand
CCCATCAGGCGCAGCGCGAACTCGGTGCTGAATATGCAGGTGTTCTGTGCTTGGTGGTTCTTTGGGCGTGCCCCGGCTCAAATGCAGCCGGGTCGCGTGCTACGCTTTAGCCGGACTTGTCAGGGCCAGCGGCTGCGGCACTCCGGGGGCTCCTTCGTCGCCTCCTCGTTGCTCGCATCCGCAAGGCCCTGCCCGCGCCGGGCTGCCGCTTCGCCCGCTCACGCATAACCCAAGCGCTATCGTACAACGTTGAAAGCCTACTTTTGTCCCGATGCGACCCCTATTCGCCCTCACCCTCGCCCTCTACGCCTTCAGCGTATTGGACCTGCACGAGTGGGCGCATGTGCCAGCCACCGTGGTGCATTGGGTGGAGCATCACAGTGATCTGGGTCACCACGACGAGGACACCGGCGAGCACCACGGCGACGACGGCGATCACGATCCTTTCGCCGAGGATTGCCACGGCGAGTTCTGCGCGTGTAGTGGCTTGGTGGCACTTTCGGCGGTGAACGATCCCTTGCAGATCTCCCTTGCACCCATCACTACTGCTGTGGGTCCACATGTGCTGAACGTTGCACCTTGCGGTTTCTCGGGCAACGTGTGGAACCCTCCCAAGGCTTGAGTTAGTCCGCCTTTGGGTGGACACTACCGGCCCATGCCGCCCGGCATGTGCTTGTCCGCTTTCGCGGGCGTTTTCCATTTCGTTCCACATCGAAGTCAATTCCTCATGATCGACAAGGTCATCCAGTTCTCCATAAAGAACAAGGCCATCATCGGGCTATTCACGCTCGTGCTGGTGCTGTACGGGGCCTATTCGCTAACGCAGTTGCCGATAGATGCCGTGCCCGATATCACCAACAATCAGGTGCAGGTGATCACCACCACCCCAACGTTGGCAGCGCAAGAGGTGGAGCAGTTCGTAACGGCCCCTATAGAACGCGCCATGGCCAGCTTGCCGGATCTGGTGGAGATCCGCTCCATCAGCCGCTTTGGGCTTAGTCTAGTGACCATCGTATTCGATGAGGATGTGGACATCTACTTCGCTCGTACACTGGTGGACCAACGCTTGGGCGAAGCGACCGCATTGATCCCTCCGGGAGTTGGCACACCCACCATGGCACCGGTGAGCACTGGCTTGGGCGAAGTGTACCAGTATGTACTGCATCCCAAACCCGGTTTCGAGGGCAAGTTCAGTCCCAGCGAGTTGCGTACGATCCAGGAATGGATCGTCGTGCGCCAATTGCTGGGCACCCCCGGCGTGGCCGAGGTGAACAGTTACGGTGGTGAGGTGAAACAGTATGAAGTAAGTGTGGATCCGAAGCGCTTGTGGAGCATGGGTGTCACCATTAGCGACTTGTTCGCGGCGCTGGAGAGCAACAACGAGAACACGGGAGGGGCTTACATCGAGAAGCGACCCAACAGCTACAGTATCCGGGGCGAAGGGTTGTTGCGCACCCTGGATGACATCCGCAACGTGGTGGTGAAAACGCCCCTTGGCGGCGTGCCCTTATTGGTAGGCGATGTGGCCGAAGTTGGCTATGGTGCCGCACCACGTTATGGCGCACTTACGCGCAATGGCGAAGGCGAGGTGGTGGGCGGTACTGTGATGATGTTGAAGGGAGCCAACAGTGCACAAGTGGTCGAGGACATCGAAGCACGTATTCCTACGGTGCAGAAAGCATTGCCCGAAGGCCTGATGATAGAGCCCTACCTCGTGCGTAGCGACCTGGTGAAGCGCGCGATCGGTACGGTGAAGACCAACCTGATCGAGGGTGCCCTGATCGTGATCTTCGTGCTGGTGCTCTTTCTTGGAAACTGGCGCGCGGGCCTCATTGTCGCATCGGTGATCCCCTTGTGCATGCTCTTCGCTGTCATTCTCATGAACGCTTTTGGAGTGAGCGGCAACCTGATGTCGCTTGGTGCCATCGACTTCGGACTTATCGTAGATGGGGCGGTGATCATCGTGGAGGCCACTCTTCATCATCTCCATTCGCGTTTCAAGGGCAGGATCCTCTCCCGGGAAGAGATGGACCGGGAGGTGTTCGTAAGCGCCAGCAAGATCCGGAGCAGTGCGGCTTTTGGCGAGATCATCATCCTTATCGTGTACATCCCCATCCTTACGTTGGTGGGCATCGAGGGCAAGATGTTCCGGCCCATGGCCCTCACGGTGAGCTTCGCCATCCTCGGCGCATTGCTGTTATCGCTCACCTATGTGCCCATGATGAGTGCGCTATTTCTGCCGCGCAACACGGCGCACGCCCCCAACTTCAGCGATCGCATGATGGACCGTTTCCAGAAGTGGTACGATCCGATCATCGGCTTCGCGTTGCGCAACCGGCTTAAGACCGTGGGTGTGGCCGCGGCGCTCTTTGTCGGATCGGTCTTTCTATTTGCACGCATGGGTGGCGAGTTCATCCCCACCTTGGAAGAGGGCGATTTCGCCTTCCATAGTATCCTGCCACAGGGGGCGTCGCTAAGCCAGAGCATCGCCAACAACGCCAAGGTGGAAAAGATCCTGCTCCAGTTCCCCGAAGTGGAACAAGTGGTGGGCCGTACCGGTAGTGCGGAAATACCGACCGACCCGATGCCGCCCGAAGCCACAGACCTTATGATCGTATTGAAGGACAAGGACGAGTGGACCACGGCGCACGATCGCGAGAGCTTGCAGGACACCATGCTACAAGCATTGAGGCAAGTACCCGGCGTGTTCTACGAAGCCACGCAACCCATTCAAATGAGGTTCAATGAACTGATGACCGGCATTCGGCAGGACGTAGCCGTGAAGATCTACGGGGAGAACATGGACACCTTGGCGGTGATCGCGGAACAGGTCGCGGGCATCATAGGCGAAGTGCAGGGCGCCGGTGAACCGCAGGTGGAAAAGGTAGTGGGTCTTCCACAGATCACCGTCACCTATGACCGGAACCGTGTGGCCCAATACGGCCTCAACATCCGCGAGCTGAACCGCACCCTGCGTACGGCTTTTGCTGGCGAGGCTACGGGGGTGATCTACGAGAACGAGCGCCGCTTCGATCTTGTCGTGCGCTTGGCACAGGAGCAACGGCAGAGCATCGATGATGTGCGAGCCCTCTTCGTGGCCCTGCCCGGTGGTGGACAGATCCAGTTGCAACAAGTGGCGCGCGTGGAACTCGAACCCGGCCCAGCACAGATCAGTCGGGAAGATGCCAAGCGACGGATCGCTGTGGGTGTCAACATCCGCGGTCGTGATGTAGAGAGCTTTGTGGAGGAGTTGAAGGGGCGTCTCGATGCTGAAGTGCGCATGCCCACCGCATACTTCTACACCTTCGGCGGAACCTTTGAGAACCTGCAAGCTGCCAGCAAGCGCTTAATGGTGGCCGTGCCCGTCGCGCTCGGTCTCATTTTCATACTGCTGTTCTTCACGTTCAACAGTGTGCTACGCGCCCTGTTGATCTTCACCGCCATACCGATGAGCGCGATCGGTGGGGTGTTGGCGCTGATGGCCCGTGACATGCCCTTCAGCATAAGTGCGGGTGTTGGCTTCATCGCCCTCTTCGGGGTGGCGGTGCTCAATGGCATCGTGCTCATCGGCACCTTCGACCAACTGGAAAAGGAAGGCATCTCCGACCTGAAAGAACGCGTGTTGCAGGGAACGCGGATCAGGCTGCGGCCGGTGTTGATGACGGCCGCTGTGGCCTCGCTCGGTTTTTTGCCGATGGCCTTGAGCGGCAACGCGGGCGCGGAAGTGCAGCGGCCCTTGGCCACGGTGGTCATCGGTGGGCTCATCACCGCCACGGCCCTCACCCTCGTGGTACTGCCGGTCCTTTATCTCTTGTTCATGGGTGCGGGACGGAACCGTAACAACGAAGAAGGCGGCACATCGAACGCGCCTCTTGTACTCACCACCTTCCTGCTCCTGTTCGCTGCGAGCAGTGCCATGGCGCAGGACCGCATAACCATGGATTCGGTGATCGCACGCACCTTGCGTTCGCACCCGAGCATG
>CAYQMC010000250.1:0-4058 GCA_964418285.1 uncultured Chryseobacterium sp. | reverse complement strand
CCGGCACCATCAAGGCCAACTTCCCGGCGCGTATCGCCTTCCGGGTAACGAGCAAGATCGACAGCCGTACCATCCTTGACAGCGGCGGTGCCGACCAGCTGATCGGTCGCGGCGACATGCTCTTGAGCACCGGCAACGACCTGATCCGCATCCAATGCGCCTTCGTGGACACCCCCGAGGTGGAGAAGATCTGCGACTTCATCGGCAACCAACGTGGCTACCCCGAAGCACTCATCCTGCCCGAAGTGCCCGCCGAGGACGGCGACGGCGTGGAGCTGGACAGCGGCGACCGCGACAGCATGTTCGAGGATGCCGCTCGCCTGGTGGTGATGACCCAGCAAGGCAGCACCTCACTCATCCAGCGCAAGCTGAAGCTCGGCTACAACCGCGCCGGCCGTATCGTGGACCAATTGGAAAGCGCCGGCATCCTGGGCGCCTTCGAGGGCAGCAAAGCACGGCGGGTGTTGATCCCCAATGAGGCTGCTCTGGAGGCGCATTTGAGGCAGGGGGTGGAGGCTGGTTCGGGGGGGTATTGAACACGTTTCGACGTACTTCGACCTTATCTCGTAGCATCTTTCCATCGGTTATACTTGCGTCAAGTACGAACGACCATGGAAGCCAAGGACATGGAGGTCAGCCTGATGGCCAGTTTGGAGAAGAAGACAGGCAAACCGCTCGCATACTGGGTGGATGTAGCCCGCAACTCGGGCCTTACCAAACACATGCAGATCCTGAAGCACCTGAAGGACGAACATGGCCTGAGCTATGGCCATGCGAACGTCGTGGCCTTCAAGACGCTGGGCACCGATGCCGCGTCGGCAGGCAGCGATGCCGAACTGCTCGATGGCATGTTCAAAGGCAAAGAGCACTTCCGCCCCTTGTACGACAGGCTTGCCGCCGCTGTGGCGGACCTGGGCCCCGACGTGGAACTCCTGCCCAAGAAGGCCTATGTGAGCGTGAAGCGGAAAAAGCAGTTCGCCATCCTGCAACCCAGCACCAAGACCCGGTTCGATGTGGGCATCAACCTGAAGGGCCACCCTGGAGAAGGGCGCTTGGAGGCCGGTGGTGCGTTCAATGGAATGGTGAGCCACCGCGTGGCCTTGAGCGATGGACAGGGTGTCGACCGCGAACTTGTCGATTGGTTGAAAGCAGCCTACGACAAGGCGGGCTGATCGGAGGACCTTGGCCGTGACCCGGCGATCCGAATCAGAGTGACCTGCCCTCCTGCGTCGGCACCATGGAGCAGTTACCAGAACGAGGGCGCCCTGAGAAAACCACACCACCTCCGAGAAGCTTTTTACGCCGGATGCGTGGCTGCCCGGTGGGGGCACTTCTGGTCTGCTCCCCCGATATACCGATCTCGGGCCATCCCGGTATTCCGAGAAATGTGGAAAGGCCAGACCATCATCCAATACCCCGGGGACCTTCGCGGCTTTAGCCTTGGGACCGCTATCCATGCACCTTTCCGCAGGAATTGGCGGGGGCCACGAGCGCCGGACGGCAGGAAGTGAACCTTGCACGGTTGGTTATTCCTGCACCGGGCAGCTGCCAATCCAACGGCAGGACGTACTTTTCGCGCCGTTAGACAAGAAATAGCGTATGACGAAGTCCACAAAGCCGGTCAGGATACTATCTTCTGGCTACGTCAAGTTGAAGTTGAAGGCGATCACCAACAAGGCCGAGAAGAAGCGCGCGTGCGAAGCGTATCTTGTCCAAATGGAAGCCCAGCGTGCTGTTCAGAAGAAATCACGCAGCAGTATCGAGGATACCGACGATGTGATCCGCTTCCTGAAGGCCGAGATCGAGCACCTGAAGGGTTGAGCCTCTGGCCTGCCCTATTTCCCTTTCACCGACCACAACGTTACGCCCCTTGGACCTTCGTCCAGGCCTAACTGTGAATTACCGCCCACGTTCGCTGCATCGGGCATGGGCCGGCACGGGTGGATGGCCATCCGCGAGGCGGGTATTGCTTCCCCCAGCATTGGTCAACCTTAGCGGATCCGGAGGGTGCCCATCACTTTCCCTTGACCACGAACACCTCCAATCAATAGCAGCATGATAGACCAATTGATCGACTCCCTGAAAGATAAGGTAGGCGGAGACCTCATCAACAAGATCGGCCTGGCCCCGCAGCAGGCGGACGGAGCCTTGAAGGCGGCCGGAGATACCGTGCAGGACGTGGTAGGCGGCAAGGGCGCCGACCTCTCTTCGGTCCTCAACCTGTTCTCCAAGGACAGCAACAGTGCCAGTGCCAACGACCTGCTGGGCCAGTTGGGGAGCAGCTACCTGGGCAAGCTTACCGGACAGGTGGGCTTGGACGGTGCCACTGCAGGTTCCGTGAAGGACCTGGTGATCCCGCTGCTGACCAGCATGCTCAGCGAGAAGATCGGCGGTAACAAGGACATGCTCGGTTCGCTGCTCGGCGGCAACGCGGGCAACCTGCTGGGCGATATGGCGGGCAAGCTGGGCGGGCTCGGCAAGATGTTCGGTAAGTAACCAAGGGGTTGCGGGCACCTACCCGAAGGCTCCATAAACCACCAATAATTCCAACGACCATGGGATACTACAAGACCATAGATGGCAAGAAGTACGATGGCGAGGTGATCGACCTGGCCGAAAAACTGACCGCTGGCCGTGGCGATGGCCGCATCTCCCTCGATGACGCGAAACAACTGCTGGATTCCGTGAAGGACGGCGACAGCTACACCGACATCGAGAAGGACACCATGGCTTACGTGCGCGAGAAGTTCAAGTGGACCGACGAGGCCGATGAATGGTTCCGAAACGAAGTGCGGAAGTGGGCGGCTACCAAGTAGTTCAACAAGCGCATTGCTGCTGAAGGGGAGGCCGTTGGCCTCCCCTTTCGCGTTGATCCATCCCCGTGGATACCCTCCAGAGCAGGTGGCGGTAACCTTCCAGTTCGATTCACGTATCTTTGCGCCGTCCTGAAGCTTTCGGGACAAGCCCCAAGCGCCCAGCTTTCGCTATCCAGCAACTGTCCAGGCGCCATCCCCAGCGGATCATTGCACGCCGGACCCGATCGACGGGGCTTCCTCAACAACACCTGAACGGGTGTGCACCAAGGTCAATGGCTTGGGCACAACCACCACATACCTGCACGGGGCATCCTGTGCTATTCGACCATGGAACGTACCACGTTCAACGACCTGGGGCTCATCGAGCCCATTCTGAAAGCCCTTCAAGCCGAAGGCTACACCCATCCCACCCCGATCCAAGAGCAGGCCATCCCGCATTTGATCAAGGGGCGCGACCTCTTGGGCTGCGCGCAGACCGGAACCGGTAAGACGGCCGCCTTCGCCATTCCCATCCTGCAGGAGCTTACCGCGCGGCCACCAGCTGCCAAGCGGGCCATCCGCACGCTGATCCTGACCCCCACGCGTGAACTGGCGATCCAGATCGGCGAAAGCTTCGCCGCCTACGGCCGCAACCTTCAAGTGCGCCACACCGTGATCTTCGGTGGTGTAGGTCAGAAACCACAGACCGATGCCCTGCAACGCGGCGTGGATGTGGTGGTGGCCACCCCGGGTCGCCTTCTGGACCTGATGCAGCAGGGCTTTGTGCACCTCAATGGGCTCGAGATCTTTGTGCTCGACGAAGCCGACCGCATGCTGGACATGGGCTTCATCCACGATGTGAAGAAGGTGATCGCCAAGCTTCCGGCCAAGCGCCAGACACTGTTCTTCAGCGCCACCATGCCTGCTGAGATCGCCAAGCTGGCGAACAGCATCCTCACCGACCCCATCAAAGTGGAGGTAGCACCGGTGAGCAGCACGGCCGAGACCATCGACCAGCACCTGTACATGGTGGACCGCACCGACAAGAACAAGTTGCTGGTGCACCTGCTGCAGGGTGATGCGATCCGCGAAGCGCTGATCTTCACCCGCACCAAGCATGGCGCCAACAAGGTGGCCAAGATCCTGAACCAGGAAGGCATCGGTGCCGAAGCCATCCACGGCAACAAGAGCCAGACCGCGCGCCAGAACGCGCTGAAGAATTTCAAGGAAGGGAAGATCCGTGCCTTGGTGGCGACCGACATC
>CAYQMC010000249.1:0-4066 GCA_964418285.1 uncultured Chryseobacterium sp. | reverse complement strand
TTCAAGGAAGGGAAAATCCGTGCCTTGGTGGCGACCGACATCGCAGCGCGTGGCATCGACATCGATGGCCTGACGCACGTGATCAACTTCGACATCCCGAACATTCCCGAGACCTACGTCCACCGCATCGGACGTACCGGCCGTGCCGGTGCCTCGGGGCGTGCGCTCAGTTTCTGCGACCACGAGGAGAAGGCCTACCTGCGCGACATCGTGCGCTTGATCAAGCGCGATATCCCGATCGTGGAGGAGCAACCCTTCCGCATGATCGGAGGGCCCAAGAAGGCCGAGCCCGAAGTGCGCGAACCGCGCCAACCCCGCGGCCCCGGCCGTGGTGGACAGCAACGCGGCCAGAGCCAGCGGCCGGCACAAGGCCAACGCCGCGACGGCGGTTCCAGCAATGCTCCCCGCGCACCCCGCGAAGGCGGCGGACGCGATGGCCAACGGCAGCGCCAGGGTCGCGAGCAGCGCCCACAGCAGGCACGTGGCGATCGTCCGGCGGGGCAACGTGGCGACAGGCCGCAGCGCCCCGCAGCACCACGTGGTGATCGCCCCGCCCAACAGCGCGATGGTCGCAAACGCAACGACCGTGCGCCTGAACAGCGCAGCGAGCGCGCCCAGGCGCAACCTTCCACCCCAGGCAAACCGGATTATGCGGCGCTGACCAAGGAACTCTTCGGCGAGGAGAACCTTTCCACCAACAAGCCCAAGAAGGAAGAAAAGAAGCGCTCGGGCATCGGCCGCTTGTTCGGCCTTTGATCGCAGAAGCACCACAACCACACGAAAAAGCCGGGATCGCTCCCGGCTTTTTTCATGGTATGATGTACGCGGTACCTATGCGGCGATGGAAGCGCCCTGCATGCGCCGTGCCTGTTCGGCCTTCAGCTCGGCTTGCAGTTGGCGACTTGTCTTGCTGCTTCCATCGTGGCTCCAGCCGGGAGGGCCGAACATATACATCAGCTTGTCCTTCAACTTCGGCGACTTCTTCATATCGCGCCAGATCTCCTTGAATTCGAAGAGGTTGTGCGTGATCGGGTTGTAGGTATCCGGATCGTGGCTGATGCCGTACTTGGGCTTCAAGCCCTTGATGGGTTCCTGCCACGTGCCGTACAGCTTGTCCCAGATCACCATGATGCCACCGTGGTTGCGATCCAGGTACTCCGTGTTGCTGCTGTGGTGCACCGTGTGGATGTAAGGCGTGTTGAAGATCTTCTCGTACCATCCCAGGGAAGGCACCAACTGCGAGTGCAGGAAGAACTGGTAGAAGGAGTTGATGATCAAACAGGTGGCGATCATGATGGGCTCGAAGCCCAGCAGCGGCATCCAGATCCAGAAGATGGACTTGTACAGAGTGATGAACCAGCCGTTGCGGATGGAGATGGTGAGGTTGAACTTCCGCGCCGAATGGTGCGGCAGGTGGGCCGCCCAAAGCAGCCTGATGTTGTGGCTGAGACGGTGGTGCCAGTAGAAGTTGTGATCGTCCGCAATGAGGGCGATCACCCACACGTACCAAGCAAAGCCCAAGGTGGAGTATCCCAGTGTACCCTCCCGGAAGGGTTCGGCCCAAGCGAAGAGGAAAAGGTACAGGGAGATCTCGAACACGTTGGTAAGCACCCGCATGATGGTGGCACCGATGCCCATCACAAGCCCTGAAAGACTCTCCTTGAGATCAAAGAGGTGCTTGGCATTGAAGTACTCCACCAGGATCAGGATCAGGAAGACCGGATACACATACTTGAGTCCGATGTCCTGGATCGGCAGCTCCGGCAATTGCGCGGCCATTTCCTTCCACGCATCAATAAGGTTGAAATCCATGTTCTCTCGCTGATCGATTCACGGCCCACCACCACAGATGGACGCGCACAAAGCTACTGGCTACAGCCAAAAGTCGGCCATGTGTCCGTGCCAGCGTCATGCACATACTGGTGTTCCTTCAGGCCATGCCGATAGCTTCCGACCTTTGGCGCATGCGCTTCCTTGTTCCCATGCTCCTGCTCGGTGCGGCCAACGCACATGCACAACCGGCCATCAACGGCCCCATGCCCGGCCACGTGGATATGCTGGAGGCCCGCATCTGGCTCCAGTGCCACGGGCCCTGTACCGCGGCCCTTGACGTGTGGCCCGTGGGTGCCCAGGATAGCGTGATCCATGTGCCCGTGCAACGGAGTGTGGCGGCGCAGGCGCATGCCATGGAGTTCGTAGTGGACCAGCTTGAGCCCGGCCGCACCTACAACTACCAGGTGGTGGTGAACGGGGTGGTACTGCCTTTCGATGGACCCTTGGAGTTCCGCACCCAGTCCATCTGGCGCTACCGCAGCGACCCTCCTCCGTTCCGTGTAGCACTGGGCAGTTGCACCTACATCAACGAGCCGGCCTACGACAGGCCGGGAAGACCGTTCGGCAACACCTACGGCATATTCGATGTGATCGCCGATCAACAGCCCGACCTGATGCTGTGGTTGGGTGACAACGTGTACCTGCGCGAACCGGACCAGGGCAGTCGCAGCGGCTACCTACACCGCTATACCCACACGCGGTCCACGCCGGAGCTGCAACGACTGCTGCGTTCCACCAAGCACTACGCCATTTGGGACGACCACGACTTCGGTCCGAACGATGCCGATGGGAGTTGGGTGCACAGCGCCATGGCACGTGAGGTCTTCGAGCTGTTCTGGGCCAACCCAACGACCGGGGTTCCCGGTGCGGAGAACACCATCGCCACGGCCTTCGAGCACAACGATGTCCACTTCTTCCTCTTGGACAACAGGACCCACCGTGTGACCGGGGATATGCGTACCGCCACACCGGCCATGTTCGGCGAAGGCCAGCTCGATTGGTTGATCCGTGCTCTGAAATACAGCAGAGCACCATTCAAGCTTGTAGCCACGGGCGGCCAGGTCCTGAACAGTGCCGCGGTCTATGAGAACTTCGCCACCATTCCCGGCGAGCGGGAAGAGCTGTTGCGCAGGATCGACGAGGAGGGCATCACAGGTGTTGTGTTCCTGACCGGCGACAGGCATTTCACCGAACTGAGCGAGATCATCTTGAAGGATGGCAGGAGCATCCATGACCTTACGGTATCACCCCTCACCTCGGGCACATTCCCCCCGAAGGAGGAGAACGAACACCGCGTGGAAGGCACCGTGGTGGGCACGCAGAACTTCGCCTTGCTCGATTTCGCCGGGAAGCGTTATGAACGCGTGATGACCATCCGGGTCTTCAACGCCCAAGGCGACCTGCAGTGGGAACGCGCCTTGCCAGAGCCGGTGCGCAAACCGTAGATCAGCCTCCTACCCTGCCCCGCCAGGCGAGTTCCGCCAAGGGGCGGCGCGGCGATCGGTTCGATTCGCGCTGGCGCAGGTTCTCCGGTAACTGGTCCGGACCACCTGGAAAACCGAGCGCAACAATGCTCACAAGGTCGAGGTCCTCGGGAATGCCGAATGCGGCACGCGCTGCCTCCGGATGGAAGCCGCCCAATTGGTGGAGGCCCATGCCCAAGGCCGTGGCCTGCACAGTGAGCTGAGCAATTGCCAGACCCAGGTCGTGCCAGGCGTGCACATTGGGAAGTCCGTTGCGCGCGAAGGTCCTGCTGGTCATGTTCAGGATCAGCACCGGCGCCTTGTCGGCCCAGACCCTGTTGCTTTCCATCAGGGAAGCCAGCATGGCCTCATAGCCCTCGCCGCCTTTGCGCACCACCAGGAATCGCCAGGGCTGCTCGTTCATGCTGCTGGGCGCCAGCCGGGCGGCTTCCAGCACCAGGTCCAGTTCCTCTTCGGTGATGTCCCTTTCGTTGAAGGACCGTGGGCTGTATCGCTCTGCGAGCAGGGGGTGTACGTCCAGTGCGGTCCGCTGCATGGTATCCGTGGTGCTCATCGTGCCGTAAGATCGAATTCCAGTTCCACCTCATCCTTGATCATGCGGTCGCCAAGGCCTTCGAAGATGGAACCGCTCCGGTACTGGATCCCGTATCGGGTGCGGTCGAATCGTATCGTCCCCACGGCGCGGTACCCATCCTTCGTCTTGCGGAAGCCAACGTCGAAGGTATTGGGCACCTCCACTCCTTTGATGG
>CAYQMC010000248.1:0-4093 GCA_964418285.1 uncultured Chryseobacterium sp. | reverse complement strand
AGCCCCTTGGCGATCAATTTATCGGTGAGCCTCGTGGCGTTGGGTGCACGGTCGATCATACGCTCCTTCACACTATGCATCTTCATGCGCTCCTTGGCACCGCGCAGGATGCGCAGGATGTTGTACTGCTGCGTACTGATGCCGAACGGACGGTAGAGGTCAGCAAGTTTGGTGCGCATCCAGTTCGCAGTGAACATCACGTTCAGCATGGCCTTCTGCTGCTCGCTCTCGAAACTGCTCTTCAGTTCCTTGTCAATTGTTGGCATGTGGCAAAAGTAATCCTTGTCCTATTTTCCATGGAAATAATTACAGCAAAGGAACGTCCGCTTGGCCCATTACACTGCCAAGGTCGCAACCGCCTGCGACATCGGCATCGCGCCGTACTCCTTCAGGCTCCCTTAAGTTTGCCCTTGAAAAACCAATTATCATGCGCCTACTTACCATCGCGGCACTTCTGGTCCTCTTGGCAGGATGCGACACCACCGAGCAGAACGAGCGTCCGGTAACCACCACGGACCCGGTGCCTGTTCCCACACAGACCACACCCACCGCTGCCGTGGCCGATGATCGCGACTCGTGGCAGCGGCCGCACGAACTGCTGCAAATGATCGGACCGGACATCAAGGGGATGACCATTGCCGACCTTTTCGCGGACGATGGGTACTTCACCTTCAAACTGATCGAGGCCGGCGCGAACGTGATCGCCATCGACAACGACCCTGCGAAGATCGCCCGCTTGGAGGAGCGCAAGCGCGAGCTGGGCTTGGGCGACGACCGCTTACGGATCAGGGCTGTGCCCGTTGGCGATCCCGGTTTGGGCAGTGGCGAGGCCGATGTGGCCCTGATCACCCACCGCTACAACAGCATCAAGAACAAGGCATCCTACATCGCCCGTTTGCGTGAAGGGCTTGTTCCTCCCCGTCCGCTGTTCATCATCGAGTGGCAGTATCGGGAGACACCCATCGGGCCGCCGCTTTCCCAGCGCAAGCCGACCGAGAGCATCATGGACGAGGTGGGTGAACTGGGATATTCCGACATCGGTGCGCACAGCGCCAAGATGCCCTACCAAGTGATCTTCCTGGCCACGGACTACATCGAGTTGGATGAGGACACCTACAAGGCCATGATGGAGGGTGTGCAGATCGTACCCCAGTGATCAGGCCTTTCGCGCCGCAGCGCGGTCGGCCATCTCCGACACCTCCTTGGGCGTGCGCTCCACTCCCTTGTACCCCATGAAAATGGAAGCGTAGATCGTCTTGCTCAAGGCGTAGATCAAGGGCGCCAGCAGCAGCAAGCTTCCCAGCACCACGGCAACCGTAGCACCGGTGGTCGCGTTCGGGAAGAGTACGACCGTGGCGACATAGGCCGTTACGAAGGTGGCCACGGCCAAGGCATAGGCCACGTACATGGCACCGTAGTAGAAGCCCGGTTCAGGCTGGTATTTCCTGTGGCACACGCTACACTCCTGGTGTATGTCCCCGGCGCGCATCAAGTTGTATGGGTTCCGGTCCACGAAGAATTCCCCGTCATGGCAATGCGGACACTTGAACTTGAAGATGGCGTAGAGCTTGCTGCCTTTTCGGAACATGGCGCAAAGGTACGCTGCCATGCCTTCCAGCAGCAGTGACCCGCGTCACCTTGCTCATAGCATGTCGTCCCGATGGCTGATCGCGACCGGGCGAACTGCTGCTATTCCGTCGTTTCCTCCTCGTCGCGTGCCTCCTTCAGGGAAACACCGTCCAGGTAGAAGTAGGCGTACTGGTTGTCGTACCCATCGATGATCCGCTCCGAGACCAGGCCCAAGTATGGGAAAACACCAATGACAAGGAACTGCTCACCACCAACGGCCGTGAAACGACCGCGCACCTCGGTCCACTTCTCCATCTCCGTGATCAAGGGTTCGAACTCGACCTCCGGGAAAAGCTCCAGGAACATGCGGTGGTTGGCACTTACCTGCTCGAGGGACGGGTAGGCAGCCAGCCCTTGGATGGCCCTATCGCTGTTGCCCGAAAGAGCCACATGGAACACGACTTCATATTCCTTGTCCTCCACAAGCGGTTCGATCAGTTCGACCTGAGGGTACTCCGAGTAGAAGTTCCAACCCGGCTTGAACACCTCCGAGGGGTCGGAAGCTCCGAAATTGCGGCGGACATCATCCTTCCACCCGAAGAAGCCCGCGTAGTTCTCTCCCTCGAAAGGCTTCATGGTTCCGTAATCGTTCGTGGGAACGCCTACTGTCTTGGAAGAAGCGTCGGGGACGAACATATCGCACAGACCCAACGTGGCATTGCTCCAACCCGATGCATGGGGCAACTGGTCGTAGGTGTTGACGGGCTCGTCCAGAATCTCGAACCCTCCGTTACGCACCAATTCCTTGGGTGGCCCCTGCTGGGCCAGGAGGTTTCCGAACAGGGAAATGAACAGGATGACGGCGAATACTCTCATGCAACGGGATCCATCGTCCTTGGATGGACGAAAAGACGCTGTGCAAGGTAAGGGGCCAAGCCCTTACTCCTCCCGAAGCCGATCGGAGAAGACCTTCCTGAACTTCTCCAACTTGGGGCGAATCACCATGCGGCAATACCCTTGTTCGCCGTTCAGCGCATAGTAGTTCTGGTGGTAGTCCTCGGCCTCGTAGAACACGCTCGCAGGCGTTATCTCGGTAACGATGGGCGCAGGAAAGGCACCGCTCTTGTCCAACTCGGCCTTGTAGCGCTCCGCAAGTGAGCGCTGGTCCTCATTGGCATAGAATACCGCCGACCGGTACTGCGTGCCCACATCCGCACCTTGTCTGTTCAGGGTGGTGGGGTCGTGCGTCATCCAGAAGACCTCCAGGATCTCGTCCAAGCTTATCGCGGCCGGGTCGTACACGATCCTCGCCACTTCGGCATGGCCCGTGTTCCCTGTGCAAATGTCCTTGTATGTGGGGTTCTTGGTCTGCCCACCCATGTACCCGGATGTGACCGATACAACACCTTTCAATTCCAGGAACACGGCTTCGATGCACCAGAAACAGCCGGCTCCTAGGGTGATGGTATCGGTCTCTGCTGGGGTGGGTTGGTCCATGAGGGTTGATCTAAGAACTCCATCGCTGCTGTTCGAAGCAGGGTTGGCCATGCAGGATGCAAGGCTGAGCACAGCCGCGCTCAAGATCGCGATGGAAGTCAGTTGGAAGGTGATGCTCTTCGACATGCGTAGTAGAACAAGGAGTACCAAGGCTTGGTTCAGGAAGAAGCCCTGCAGTTTGAACCGGCCCTTGTCCAGCAAGATCCTGGTACGCAATGTACGCCCTGCGATCCCGGCAGGATTCGAACCTGCGACCACCAGCTTAGAAGGCAGGTGCTCTATCCAGCTGAGCTACGGGATCTTCGCCGCAAAGGTCGCACGAAAATCGAACCGCTCCAGTGCAAGTGCCCATCAGGCTGGGTCGGACGGTGAGCGACACATGGATCCCGGGCGGTGGAACGACCTCCGCCGCCCGGGATCCACCTTGGCCGATCGTGTCGGGCTATTGCCTGCTGTTGTACCAATCGATCCTACGCGACAGGGCCATCACGATAGCAAGCACAACGAACAGTCCCACGCTTCCGATCAGGAGCGCGAAGTCCTCCTGGTGGATGATGGTGAACATGAAGCCGTACACAAAGAACAGGACCATGGCCAGGAGGCGTGTTGCCCGCGGCATGCGGAAGACACTGGCCGCATAGAACACGATGAGGCCGACCACCGCCACCGCGGATACAAGGTAGGCCTTGCCGAATCCGATGTGTTCACCAAGGGCGATGAGCAGGGTGTAGAACACGCACAATGCCAATCCCACCAGGAGATACTGGATGGGATGGATCCGCATCTTCTGCAGCACTTCCACGAAGAAGAAGACCAGGAACACCAAGCCGATGAGCATCATGCCGTACTTCGATGCACGGTCGCTCTTCCGGTATTCGTCCACGGGAAGCATGAGGTCCACCCCGAAGCTGCTCTCGTCCAATTGGTACGTCCGGTTACCGGTGAACTCCTGTGGATAGGGCCTATTGAGGTGCAGCACGGTCCACCGGGCCGATGAACCCTCCGGAGTGATGGTGGAGGAATCCGG
>CAYQMC010000247.1:0-4115 GCA_964418285.1 uncultured Chryseobacterium sp. | reverse complement strand
GAGCACCATGAAAAGGGCCAGTACCAGGAGCACTGCGACCAGCGTTGCTGCCGTGCTGCGCCCCATGCGCGGCACCACACGCCCCATGCGCGTGCCTTGCAGGCTGTGCAGGAAAACGCGTTGGGCTGGTAGTACATGGCGCAGCCCGAGCAGCATGGAGTGGTTCAGTGCGTGCAACTGTGGTGCGAGCAGAACGCCCACGAAGAGCAGCAGTGAAAGGACGTTCGATGCGCGCGCCAGGTCCGATCCATGGAGCACCACGAGTATGGCGGTAAGCACGGTTCCCCCTCCGGTAAGCATGAGTTCCCGTGATGCTTCCGGCCGGCGCGACCACCAAAGCAGGGCCAGCAGGGGTAGTTCGAAGAGCAGAAGGTTCAGGCCCATTTGCTGCCGGTGGAACAGGCCTGCGAAGAGCAGTGCGAACAAAAGGCAGAGGAGCGATAGGGGGGGAGTGGTGCGCATGGGATACGGTCCCAGGGTGAACGACATTCATCGACGATCAGTATGATTTCATCGGTGAGGTCATCGGTGGGTAGTTAACGCTGGAGATACGAAGTGCTGAGACACGGGTAAGAATGAGGTAATGCAGCGACGGCACCTTTGCCGCACGAACGGCAGCACCTCTGAATGTCCTACGCTCAAAGCCAATCGACACTGATGCACAGCGGTTACCGATGGCTACTTGCCTTCATATTGGTCTTGTCGGCGTTCGTAGCAGGAGCGCAATACAACGTGGGCGATCTGGGCGCTGTTGCCAACGGCAATTGGACCACCGCTTTGGTGTGGCGCACTTGGAACGGTACTGCATGGGCGGCACCAGCTGCTGTTCCCAATGCCGGTTCCACAGTGCACATCCTGGCAGGTACCACCGTGGTGGTGAATGGTGCCGGACCGTACTCTGTACAGAACCTTACTGTTGAGGCAGGGGCCAAGCTCTGGACCAACAACAACCCCACGAACGTGTACCTGAGCATCTACGGTACGACCCTCCGCTGCGATGGGCAGATCGGCGATGGAGCCACATTCGACGGGCTGAGCTTCAATATCGATGGAGCGAACGTGGTGATCTCGGGCTCAGGCCAGTTCGACGCAAGCCGTTTGCGGAAGAACGATGGAGTGAACACCACCACCAACCTGTCCATCGCCATGGACATCAACCTGCGGTTCAACTCGGCGAGCACCACGCAGTTGTACAACAATTACGGAGCGCCCACGGTGCAGTCACGCTTCAATGTCACCATCGAACCCGGGGTCACCGTGAACCTGACCGGTGCAGTGGGTAGCGGTAATGTGGCCATCGATGGGATCGACGGCACTTCTCCAGCCCACCGCGGAGGTACCTTTCGTGTGCTGGGCACCTTGAACATTCCTGGCATTCTGTATCTCACCACCAATAATCCTGCGGCCACACAGAACTGCCGCTTCGAGATAGGTCCCGGTGGGTTGGTTCGCGCAGCGCAGATAAGTTCCGCAGCTTCAGGTGCTGCGGGGCATACGCTGCTGGTGGAATCAGGCGGTACCTTGGACCTTACTGGCAGTGCCGTGGGTTGGAACCCGTTCTTCACCACGTCCAACACGCATACCTTCCAGACCGGCAGCACCATGATCTACAGCGGCCTGGGCGACCAGCTCATCCGCGTGCCCACCGCCGCTCGCTATGGGAACCTGGTGATACGCGGTACGGGGACCAAGACCCTCACCGGCAACCTTGTAATGTGGGGTGATGTGGTCATAAGCGATGCCGATGGCGATCCGGTGCTCGATGTGGGTACGCCGATCAGCCGCACGCTGACGCTGAACAATGGCGATTGGTCCAATTATGACGAGTCCGGGTTCGAGGAGCGCGTTGGGAGGGTGATATTCCAGACCCTCGGCCCCAATACCATCACCACCACCGGCGGGGAGGTGTTCAACAACCTGCGCATCTTCAAGAACCCCGGCGAATCGATGGTACTGGGGAGCCCGGTCACGGTGCTCAGCGCTTTCGAGTTCAACCGCGGCATCGTGGAGTTGAACGGCAACCGCCTTTGGTTGCAAGGAAGCTTCACCTCGAGCACGGCCTATGGTAGCGATCACCACATCCGCTCGGAGACCACGGACAATGGTGGCGAGGTGCGCCGGGACATCGGTGCAATACCCGGTGCCTACCTCTACCCCTTCGGCGTGGGCGCGGAATACATCCCTTTCACCTTCGAGCTCGCCGCGGGGACCGCGGGCAGTGTCAGCGTGGCCACCTACGGCACCCCCCCGGACAACCTACCCTGGCCGGTTACCCCCACCACGGTGACCAACCTCAGCGGTCTGCTGGGATTGGCGCCGGACAACCGCGATGCCACCGTGGACCGCTTCTGGCAGGTGGAGGTGACGGGTGCGCCCACCGCGCGGCTCACCTTTTCGTACCAGCCCTCGGAACTGCCGCTGCCTCCATGGGATGTGCCTGTGAGCCTTCGGGCACAACGCTGGAACGCTCCGTTGGACCTGTGGGAGGACAGCTTGGAAGGAGGAGCATCCCCGTTCCAGGTGGTGGCCAACACGGTCACCCAGTTCGGGCCGTTCACCCTGGCGCCCGTTACGGCCCCGTTGCCCATTGAACTGCTCAGCTTCACGGCCGCACCAGCCAGGGATGTGGTCCTGCTGGACTGGGCCACCGCCAGCGAGAAGGACAATGCCTACTTCACCATCCAACGCAGCAGCGATGGTGTCTCGTTCATCGACCTGCTGCGCACCGATGCTGTGGGCAACAGCCAGCAGCGACAGGTCTATGCCGCTGTTGATGAAGCGCCCCTGCAAGGCACAAGCTATTATCGCCTGGAGCAGACCGATGTGGATGGCACCGCCCCACTGAGCGATGTGGTGGCCGTTCATTTCCGCGGAGGGGCCAGCATCGCGGCCTATCCGAACCCCGTTCGCGATCGCCTGTACCTGACGGGCATTCCCGCAGGCAAAACGCGCGTGAGCGTGCTCGATGGTACCGGCCGCATTGTGTTGGACGGTGCCGAGACCACCGATGCCGAGCGTATGGACCTGGACGTCCAAGGGCTGGCACCCGGCCGCTACATCCTTCGCGTGGAGCACGAGGTCGGCGTGGATGCGCTCCCGTTCATCCGCGAGTGAGGCGGGACCGTTCAAGCACGTCCTTTCCGGTCGAAAGGTTCGCTTAACGCAAGGTTCAGGGAATCATAGATCCCACGGGGTGATCACCTAACTTGTGTGCCCGTGCTTTGGGGATCCTTAACCAACCTACCTTCATCATGTACAGTACACGACCTTGTACCGGCCTTGACACCCCCCCGCGCTGGCGGCGGATGGCAAGGACGGCGGTGATAGCCTTCATGGCTTTCACCACGTGGTTCGGCGGCCAGGCGGTCGCGCAAAGCAATCCCACCCCCCTGTTCGATCTGGGGGCCGGGAACTACTCCTTCACGGAATGGGCCTCCACGGAAAGTGCTGGCACCTACCCCGCGAACATGATCTTCCAGATCGGCGCACAGGACGCGCCTTTGGCGACCGAGCCGACCGGTGACTACACCGGAAACTACAGTACTGGCAGTGGCTCGCGCATCAACGGTCTTGGTGCAGATGGCTTTTCCTTCATTCATACCGGAAGTACCGGACAGGGCAGAGGCATAGCCGCCGTCCTCGGACTGAACGCCACAGGTCGTCAGAACATTTCAGTTTCCTGGACGGGTGGTACCGTGGCCCAGAACAGCCGGATCTATGCCATTCGCCTGCAATACAGGATCGGAGCAGCGGGGTCCTTCACGGATGTGCCGGGTCCGGTGGAGTATGAAGTGAGCACCAGCGGCACTTCCCAGTCATTCGGCCCCACGGTACTTCCGGCAGCTTGCGACGGACAGGCCGAATTGTACCTCCGTTGGAAGTACTATTATATCTCCGGTTCCGGTGCCCGTCCGCAATTGCGTGTGGACGATATTACTGTGAGTTCCTCCCCGGCGAGTGCGTCTCCTACGCTCGCGTCCACGGCGCTTAGCGACTTCGGACCTGTGTGCGTGGATACCGAGGTGGGCCCCAATACCTTCACGGTCACGGGTTTCAACCTCACTGGTGATGTGTCCGTGGGCCCCTTCACAGGGTTCACTTTCTCCACGGATGAC
>CAYQMC010000246.1:0-4120 GCA_964418285.1 uncultured Chryseobacterium sp. | reverse complement strand
CAACAACCATGGAAACCGCAACCACCACCACCTGGGCCATAGACCCCAGCCACAGCGAGATCCAGTTCAAAGTGAAGCACCTGATGATCGGCATGGTCACCGGCTCCTTCAAGGAGTTCGGCGCCTAGGCGGCCGGCCAGGGTGTATGTGGGTTGGAGAACGTGGATTACCTTGGCGATCTGCCGCCGATCGGTGCCTTTGTGATCGCTCTGCCCATGAAGATCAAGCGCGGCACGAGCGGGCCCTTGCGCATTGTGGCCGGCCTGCCCGGTTAAGCCCACCATCACCATGCTACGACGACAGTTCATCCGGGGGCTTGCAAACGGAGGCCTCTCCCTTGCAGTGGCTCCCCTCTTGCTACCGGGCCTACCCTTGGACCTTGATGACATCCTGGCCGGCGAGGACCTTGTGAGTTATGTACGCCGCGTGAGCGGCGGCTGGGACCCCGGGCTGTATGCCCGCCTTGTGGGCGCCGCCAACGAACCCAAAGAGGGCGATGTGCTGATCGGACTTGCAGCCACCGATAAGGACCATCGCGGCACGGCGCGCGCGCTCCTCGGGAACACCACGCTGCGCGCAGTGAACGCGCATCCGATCCTGGATGACCCGATGTACCGGACCCTGTCTGCATCATTGGACCAACAGGCCCGTGAACGTACCGCCGATTGGACGTTCGCCCAACTGCGTACGTTCCTGCTGGATCGGCGCGAGGAGGACATCCGCGAACTGATGCCCGGCCTGAGCAGCGATGCCATCGGTTGCGTGGTGAAGCTGATGACGAACGACGAGCTCCTGCAGGTCTCCGCAAAGCTCTTCAACCCGCTGCCAGGAGCGACCATCGGCGCACGCGGCCACCTCGGCGCACGCGTGCAACCGAACTCCCCCACCGACCACCCGGACGATATCCGCTGGCAGGTGTTCAATGCCTGGGCCTACGGTGTGGGCGATGTGCTGCTGGGCACCAATCCCGTGAGCAGCGAACCCGGACAGGTACACCTGGTGGAGGAAACACTGCGCGACGTGTTGAACACCTTCGGGCTGGAGCACACCCTGCCCCATTGCGTACTGGCCCACATCGATGTGCAGGCCGAAGTGGAACAACGCTGGCCGGGATCCACCGCGCTTTGGTTCCAGAGCATTGCCGGGAGCGATGCGGCCAATGCCACGTTCGACGTTTCAGTGGCGCGCTTGGAAGCCCACGCCGACAGCCGCACCGGACCTTATGGGCTCTACTTCGAGACCGGACAGGGTGCGGACTTCACCAATGGTCATGGCCAGCACATGGACATGGTGTTGCACGAGTCACGGAAATACGGGCTGGCCAGGCACCTCGCCCACAGGGTGGCGGCAGCCTGTGGGAGAAAACCCTGGGTACATGTGAACGATGTGGCCGGTTTCATTGGGCCGGAGGTGTTCAGGACCCGTGAACAACTCATCCGGTGCTGTCTGGAGGACCTCGTCATGGGCAAGCTGCATGGGCTGTGTATCGGCCTTGATGTCTGTTCCACGCTGCACATGGATGTGTCTCTGGACGACCTGGACCATTGCCTGGATGCATTGGCCCCGGCCCAGCCCGCTTACCTGATGGCCCTGCCCACCAAGATCGACCCGATGCTGGGCTATCTTACAACGGGCTTTCAGGACCATGTGCGCCTGCGGCAACGACATGGCCTGCGCGTGGAAGACCGCATGGGCCGCTTCTTTGCCCAATTGGGGGTGCTGGATGCAACGGGGGGGCCAGGGCCCGGCTTCGGCGATACGGTGGGGGTCTACATGGCTTATTGCCGCCGCAAGGGTGACGAACGGGCGGACGATCTGCTGCGCGCAGAAGGCATGATGCACATGAAGGCTGTACGAGAGCGGGGAGTCTTCCTTACATCCGGGCAAGGCCTGGAGCCGTGGGACCTGGAACCCACCATAGCCCAAGAGGTGCAACATATCTACGAGGACTCCAAACGCAGCATCTGGGCGGAATTCGATGATGCGTTCCGGGCCGCGATGCCCGAATCACTTCTTCTGCAGACGCGTGCCGTGGACCGGATGGACTTCATTTTACACCCGGCGAGCGGCGAAACACTATCGGATGCCTCCATCCGTGCCGTGCGGCAACAGAGAAAAGACCAGCAGGGAGCGTTCGATGTGCAGATCATTCTGTCCGATGGGCTCAATGCCCGTGCCATGAACGATGGAACCCAGCTGGCGCCCTACCTGGGATCGTTGCAGCACAAGCTCCTACAGGCCGGTCGTAGACCGGCTCCGCACCCAGTGGTAGTGCAACGGGGGCGGGTACGTGCCGGATACCGGATCGGCGAGGAGCTGTTCGGTGGACTTCCTGGCAGGCGGGCCATCCTGCATGTGATCGGTGAGCGGCCGGGATCCGGTCACCGCACCTTTTCCGTTTACATCACCGCACCCGATGGTTCCACATGGGGCATTCCCGGCAAGGTCGATCATGACATCACCCGCGTGGTGGCAGGCATCGCCAATACGGCCCTGAGACCCGATCAGGCAGCGACGACCACCGTGCGTCTACTGGATTCGCTCTGGGGGGCTGAGCTCAAATGAACCTGGGATGCGCATTGTTCACGGGTTTGCGCTGTACTCTTGGCCATGGCACCTTGGTGGGTTCGCCTGCCCTGAATGTTGTGAAGCATGCTCACCCAGGCCAACCTTCAGAATGGGGGCGCTTGGGTCCATCCAACGGCACGTAGCGGAGCAGTTCGAAGGCGACAGGGAACGCATGCGCAGAACACTGGAACGACTGACGCGCACATTGCCCCTTGGCGATATGGCCTCAAAACAGGTTTTGGTCAAGCTCATACGCGAAAAAGGGGCGTCAACGGAAACCGCTCACCCAAAGGCCATGAGCAAACACAAGGGTCTGTTGGCCGCTTGGCAGGTGAAAGCCGTTTGGTGACCACCGTCACGTTCTTTCTGGACGGCGAGGCCCAGCTTTGTTGTGGAACAACGCAGCAAGGCCATGACCAACACACATTACGACGTCCTCATCATCGGCGGCGGTACCGCGGGGATCATGACAGCCGCGCAACTGCGCCGCAAGCAGAAGCACCTGAAGGTCGCCATCATAGACCCCGCCAAGGACCATTGGTACCAGCCTGCCTGGACGCTGGTGGCAGCCGACACCTTCAGCATGAAGGACACCCGACGGGATGAGACCAGCCTGATCCCACCCGGGGTGGACCTCGTCGCTGAGCACGCTGCGACCTTCGAGCCCGATGCGAACACCGTGCGGACCAGGGAGGGCAACACTTACACCTATGGCCATTTGGTGGTATGCCCGGGCATCCAGATGAACATCGACGACATGCCCGGACTGCGCGAGGCCTTGAAGACGGACTTCGTGTGCAGCAACTACCTCGACCCCGAGAAGACCAAGCGGGTGATGCAGAACTTCAAGGGCGGGATCGCCGTGTTCACCCAACCTGCCACACCCATCAAGTGCGGTGGCGCCCCACAAAAGGCCGCCTACCTGGCCGATGAGTTCTTCCGCAGGAACGGGGTGCGCGAAAAGACCAAGCTCGTCTTCGCCACACCCGGTTCGGTCATCTTCGGCGTGGATCCCTTCCGCGCGGCGTTGGAGGATGTGATCCGCAAGAAGAGCATCATCCTGAAGACCTTCTACAATCCAGTGGCCATCGACCCGGTCAAGAAGGAGATCCACTTCAAATGGAGCAAGCCGGGCGATAACCACTGCGTGATCACCGAGGAGCAGGGCCTGCCGGAGAAGATCGAGGGCGAGAGCACCATTGTGATGAAGTACGACATGCTGCACCTGGCGCCTCCGCAAAGCGCTCCCGACTTCGTGCGCAACTCGCCGCTGGCCTACGCCGCTGGCCCCAGCAAGGGCTGGCTGGAGGTGGACATCCACACGCTGCAGCACAAGCGCTACGCGAACATCTTCGGGCTGGGTGATGCGGCCGCGCTGCCCACCGCCAAGACCGGTGCCGCCATCCGCAAGCAGGCCCCTGTGGTGGTGGCGAACATCCTGCAGCGCATCAAGGACGGCATGCTCTCCCCCGCGAAGTACGAGGGCTACAGCAGCTGTCCGCTGGTGACCGGCTACGGCAAGATGCTCCTGGCCGAGTTCAAGTACGACAAC
>CAYQMC010000245.1:0-4158 GCA_964418285.1 uncultured Chryseobacterium sp. | reverse complement strand
ACATGTACGCCCACCACGCCACCCATCCGCTGTAGCAATGCCGCGCTGTTCTACACCCAGCCCAGCGGCTTAGGAGCAACGGGCATGGGTAATCCGAACCTTGCGTTGAACACGCCACAGTATGCCACCCCCACACCGGCTTTGTCCGATGGACCCGGGCTGCCCACCGATGGTTGGGTGCCGGGTATCACCGCATCGGCCGGGCAGGTGTACCTGCTCTTCGTGGACGACCACCACTTGAACGGTGGCACCTACGCGGTGAACTGGAACACTAGCCCCGTGGTGATCGGCGACAATGTGATGGATTGCACCATCCTGCCGCTGGAACTGCTCTCCTTCGATGCCCGGGCACGCACCCAGCATGTTGATGTGATGTGGAGCACCGCGAGCGAGCGTAACACCAGCCACTTCATGGTGCAGCGCAGCGCCGATGGCGAGCGATTCGTGGACCTGGGCCGTGTGGCCGCCGCAGGCACCAGCGTGCAGGCCATCGACTACGGCTTTGTGGACAACGAGCCTTTGGAGGGCATTTCGTACTACCGCCTGCATCAGGTGGACCAGGACGCTACCAGCGAACTGAGCGAAGTGGCCGTGGTGGTCTTCGGCCCGGGCCAGCGTGGTCTGGAGCTGTACCCCAACCCGGCCGTGGAGCGTGTGCGTGTGCTCTTCGACATGATGAAGGAAGGCGCCGTGCGCTGGAACATCACCGATGCCAGCGGCCGTATCGCGGACCAGGGCACGACCGGTGGCATCAAGGGCCGCAACGGTTTCGACATCGAATTGGACAAGCTTGAAGTGGGCACCTACCTGCTCCAGCTCTACGATGCCCAAAGCGGCCCCATCGGCCAGGCACGCTTCGTGAAGCAGCACTAAGCCCCAAACCCAACACAGAACGACCGCCCCACAAGGCGGTCGTTCTGCGTTGGAGCCCTTGAGAAAGGGTGGTCACAGCGATAATGACGGTCGACAATGTGCTGTGAACGGTAGTTCCGGGACCCAGCGGATGTTCCCGTGTGACCTGAACGATCGAAGGCGGGTCGCCCCACGCCGGGGCTCGTTCCAAGCTGGCCCGAAGGGCACATTGCTAAAACCTATGACCGTGGAAGAGCCGGTAGAGCGGCTCTTGCCACGATCGAATCGGTCGTTGAAGGCGATCCAAAGACCCTTCTGTCGATCATCTTGGTTGTTGAAGGCAGCAAAGCGACCAAGGAGCGTGTCGAAATGGTCGCTAAAGGAGGAGGATCAAGCAACGTTGTTCCATACTGCGTGAATCCGGACAGCTGTTCCCCGCAAGGGCCTGCAAGCAGCGTGAAATGTCGCACAGGCGTCCGCTCCATATCGGCCCCCCTGTACTCAGCCACCCGCACGGGGCCGGTGCGAATACCATCCGGCCAGGTATTGATAAGCCGTCCACTTGAGGGTTGGCACAAGCAGCTGCTTAGCCCGGAGCGCATCAGACCCATGCGGGTCACAAGCCCTTGCGCAATTGCCCCCGGGCAGCATGGATCCGGGGATGGTAACGCATGAACGGCGCCTCATCCAGGCCGCCGTTCGCAATTCTGTGGGTGGCCGTAAGCGTTACTCCGCCAGTACGATCACCTTATTGTTGCTCACTTCCACCACGCCGCCTTTCACGGCGTAGGTCTCCTCGCCACTGGCGGTGGTCACCTTCACGTCACCGGCCTTCAGCACGGTGATCAACGGGGCGTGGTTGTCCAGGAAACCCATGCTACCGCTGATGCCGGGCACCACCACGCTGGTGGCTTCGCCTTTGAAGAGGGCTTTGTCGGGGGTGATGATCTCTACTCTCATGAGGATCGTTTGTTGACAGCTGACCGTTGTCCAATGCCTGACCCCGATCGTCCGCCTGGGGTCAGGCATTGGACATCGGACATCGGACAAATGCTACATCGCTATGGAATGCTGAGCGTTTCGGGTTGGTACAACGGTCGATGCAACGTGCTTAGGCCTTCGCTGCTTCGGCCAACATCTTCTTGCCGGCTTCGATCACGTCCTCGATGCGGCCTTTCAGGTTGAAGGCTGCTTCGGGGTATTCGTCCATCTCACCGTCCATGATCATGTTGAAGCCCTTGATGGTCTCCTCGATGGGCACCATCACACCGGGCAGGCCGGTGAACTGTTCGGCCACGAAGAAGGGCTGGCTCAGGAAGCGCTGCACGCGACGTGCGCGGCTTACGGCCTGCTTGTCCTCTTCGCTCAGTTCGTCCATGCCGAGGATGGCGATGATATCCTGAAGCTCCTTGTAGCGCTGCAGGATCTCCTTCACACGTTGCGCGCAGCGGTAGTGCTCCTCGCCCACGATGGTGGGGGTAAGGATACGGCTGGTGGAATCCAGGGGGTCCACGGAGGGGTAGATGCCGAGCTCGGCGATCTTCCGGCTCAATACCGTGGTCGCATCAAGGTGGGCGAAGGTGGTGGCTGGAGCGGGGTCGGTCAAGTCGTCCGCAGGCACGTACACGGCCTGTACGGAGGTGATGGAACCGCGCTTGGTGGAGGTGATACGCTCCTGCATGGCACCCATCTCGCTGGCCAGGGTGGGCTGGTAACCCACGGCGCTGGGCATACGGCCCAGCAGAGCGGACACTTCGGAGCCGGCCTGTGTGAAACGGAAGATGTTGTCCACGAAGAAGAGGATGTCGCGACCGCCGCTCTCCTCGTCGCCATCGCGGAAGTATTCTGCGAGGGTGAGACCGCTGAGGGCCACACGGGCACGTGCTCCGGGAGGCTCGTTCATCTGGCCGAACACGAAGGTGGCCTGGCTGGTGGCGAGCTGGTCGTAGTCCACCTTGCTCAGGTCCCAACCGCCTTCCTCCATGCTGTGCACGAACTCCTCACCGTACTTGATGATGCCGCTCTCGATCATTTCGCGGAGCAGGTCGTTCCCCTCGCGGGTACGCTCGCCCACACCGGCGAACACGCTGTAGCCGCTGTAGCCCTTGGCGATGTTGTTGATGAGTTCCTGGATCAATACGGTCTTGCCCACACCGGCACCACCGAACAAACCGATCTTACCACCCTTTGCGTACGGCTCGATCAGGTCGATCACCTTGATCCCGGTGAACAGGATCTCGGCACTGGTGGTGAGGTCCTCGAACTTGGGTGGGTCGCGGTGGATGGGGTAGCTCTTGCCACTGCCCACGGGGCGCATGCCATCGATGGGCGCGCCGGTCACGTTGAAAAGACGACCTTTCACGGCGTCGCCGATGGGCATGGCGATGGGCTGGCCCATGCCTTCCACCTGGGTGCCACGGCTAAGTCCGTCGGTGCTCTCCATGCTGATGGCACGCACGGTGTCCTCGCCGGTGAGCTGTTGGGTCTCCAGCACCAGGATGCTGCCGTCTTCGCGGGTGATGTGGAGCGCGTCGTAGATGTTGGGCAGGTCGGTGCCGTTCTCGAAACGAACGTCGACCACGGGTCCGATGACCTGGACGACCTTACCAATGTGCTTGGCCATGAGGGAGTTGGGCTATTCTGGAGGCACTTGCCTCCCGGTTTGCGGCCGCGAAGGTAGGGCTTGTCGCGCGAAGGGCAAAAGGTGTGGATGGGATGTGGATGGGATGTTGAGAACTTGTCCAGCAGGTATCCTGCCTGGCGACGAAATCGCATGGAAAGAGGAGCGAGAACAGGAAGGCGAAAGGGAGAAGGAGAAAGACCGAAGGTTGAAGAGGGCACCCCGCGAAACGCGACATTTGCGCACCCATGAAGGTCCACACCGACATCAACGATTTCCGCGGGGTGAAGCGTCCTGTGCTCACCACCGGCACATTCGATGGGGTACACCACGGACACCGGAGCATCCTGAAGCGCCTTACGGAGTTGGCCCGGCGCGAGGATGGGGAGAGCGTGCTGTTCACCTTCCACCCGCATCCGCGCATGGTGCTCTTTCCTGGCGATACGGACCTGAAGCTGCTGAACACGGTGGAGGAGAAGACCGCACTGCTTGAAGCGGTAGGCCTGGACCACCTGCTGGTGGTGCCTTTTTCGCGCGCCTTCTCGCAGATGCCAGCCGAGGAATACGTGCGGCACCTGCTGGTGGAGCAGATCGGCGTGCATGCCGTGGTGATCGGCTACGACCACCGCTTCGGCCGCGACCGTGAAGGCGGGCTTGAGCTGCTTACCCGCATGGGTGGGCAGCAC
>CAYQMC010000244.1:0-4178 GCA_964418285.1 uncultured Chryseobacterium sp. | reverse complement strand
CAGCTGCCGGAACGCTCGGTAGCATTACACGAGGTACCATCCTTAGTGAGACTTCGGGATAGCGCTGCGTTGCGAGGCTTGTGGTCATCCATCGAGGGCTACTTCGCCAACGGAGGGCCGGTGGACAGGTCCATGCTTCGGCTCAAGACCCTGGAGGCCATCCTGGCCACGGTGCAGGCTGAGCCTGGGTTGGCCACGGTGTTCCGGGAGTTCGCCAAGCCATTGCGGGCCGACCTTGGGCAGTACATGGAGCGCTGCGTCACCGACAAGCTCACGCTGGAGGAGTTGGCGCGGAACTCCGGGCGAAGCCTCAGCACGTTCAACCGGGAATTCCGCGAGCGGTTCCAAGAGACCCCGCATCGCTGGATCAGGCGGCGGAGGCTGGAGAAGGCGCGTGACCTGATGCAACGACTGGGGCGAAAGGCCTCGGAGGTATACCTGGAGGTGGGCTTCGAGGACCTGGCCCATTTCAGCCGGTCGTTCAAGGCGCAGTTCGGCTTTCCTCCTTCCGAGCTTGGGAACGGCCAGGGTGAAAGGAATGGACAAGTCACTTGAACGGATCGGGCAAGTGACCGAGGTCCGGGGCGTGCTTGCTTTGACACCTATATCGAGCTTCGCATTGATAAGGACCTGAATCCACCCCAGTGACAATCAAGACCATCCTGTCGACCATAGCGGCTTTCGCTATTGCTCATACCGGCCTTTCTCAGGATAGCACGGCCATCGTATCGGCATGCTTCGTCTGGACAACGCACTGCCTTTCACGGCGAACTTCCTTTGTCCGGGAGCTGTGGGCATGGACGGCATGCCTGTGAATTTCAAGTATCCGATCGATCCAGCCAGCCTATCTGCGACCGACTTTGAAGTTGTGGATAGTCTGGGAGGTATCCGCATACCCATGTGCGCAGTTCTGGCTCCGGCGAATGAGAACGGAGAGAACAGGACCGTCCTGTTGATCGGTGAACTGGGCGATGCCATTGCAGATCCACCCGTGGAAGTCAGGGTCGTCGGCGATCTGTTCACTACGGACAATGTTGTTGGACAATCCGCGTGTTCGGAGGTATTGAATTTGATCGGACAGAGTACTACCAATGTGGTAAGGTTGGAAGAAGGTCCAACATTGTTCTTCGCTCAGCGGATCGAGGGCGCCATCGATGAATGTGGTCCTGGTCTTCAAACGATCCAAGTGGCATGGAACGGCGGCATTGCTCCGTACCTGAGCGGTGATGCGGAAGCTGATCTCTTCCAGTACTACATCGGTTATTCCGATGACATGGGAGTCCTTGTTCCCCATGTGCCAAGCTCAATAGCCGACATCAATGACAATGACAATTATCATCAATTGTGTTTCACTACCAACGAAACGATCGTCATGATCGCGATGGCGGAGAACACGGTCGAAGACCCGAACCAGGACCCGAATCCATATACGGAGATCGAAGTGGGCTATTGTGGTATCACCACAAGCATCGAAGATGACCATCGTTCGCATGATCATGGCGTATACCCCAACCCGTTCTTGGACCATATCCAAGTGGAGAACCTGGTCGGTGGCGAATATTTCATCATCTACGACAGCCATGGCAGAGTGAGCATGGAAGGCGCATGCAAGGGGGCGATCGATACGTCGTCATTGACACCAGGTGTTTACTGCATAGCCATCATGAATGTCGGATACAGGAGAACCTACACGTTGATCAAAGGCAATTCCTGAAAAGTGAGAACTGAGAATTGGGGAGTAGATCATTCGAGCAGGACCGGGGAACCGACAAGGGCCTTCTGAAAGAGCGGTCGCATTGCATTACACAACGCTTACGAACACTGATCCGAACACGAACATGAACAAGCAAGTCATCCTGATCACTGGTGCTTCGTCCGGCATGGGCAAGGAAGGCGCCCTGGCCCTCATCAAGCAAGGGCATACCGTGTATGGTGCCGCCCGGCGGGTGGATAAGATGCAGGACCTGGTGCAGGCTGGAGGCCAAACGCTGGCCCTCGATGTCACAGACGAGGCCCGAGTGAAGGACGCGGTGGACCAGATCATCCGCGAACAGGGGCGCATCGATGTGTTGGTGAACAACGCTGGTTATGCCGTCTACGGGGCTGTGGAGGACGTGACCCTCGAGGATGCCCGCCGCCAGTTCGAGGTGAACCTGTTCGGCCTGGCCGCGATCACCAAGGCTGTGCTTCCGCACATGCGGCAGGTGCGTTCCGGGAAGATCATCAACATCGCCTCCATGGGTGGCAAGATGTACACCCCGCTGGGGGCCTGGTACCATGCCACCAAGCACGCGCTCGAGGGCTGGAGCGACTGCCTGCGGTTGGAACTGGCGCCCTTCGGAATCCAGGTGGTGGTCGTGGAGCCCGGTGGTATCGAGACGGAGTTCGGCCAGGTCGCCTTTGAGCCGATGCTGGAGCGGGCGAAGGGGTCCCCATACGAGCAGATGACCCGAAAGGTGGCCGAAGGCGTCGCGAGGGCAGGCAAGTTGTCCCCCCCTTCCGTTATCGCGAACACCATTGCCGAAGCAGTGAGCGCCAAGCGCCCCAGGACACGTTACCGGCGTGGGAAGTTCGCCAAGCCGATGGTCTGGTTGCGCACCTACCTTGGCGACCGGGCATTCGACCGCATCCTCATGAGCCAGGTGAAGTAGCCGTGGAGCACCGCGACCTGCCTTCGGCTTTTCGCGGGGGACGACCTTGTTCCAGGCGCACCACCTTTACGCAGTTCGGCATCCCCATCGGGCTTATGGTGCTCACCTTGCTCGTTATTGACCTGCATCCGAGTTTTGTAGGCAGCACCAGCTTTGGGCGGTCGCTAGCAAGGGCAGTAGAGATGGAGGAAGGAGGGCGGCATGCATGATGACCGTATGTCAGGAATGGACGGGATGGGATGCTGGGGTCACGGCCCGGGCAGTCCCACCAAGCCCTTAGTCCGCTTTCAACCACGTCGCACCCAACACCCCGCCCTGCTCATCGCGCACGCTGATGCGGTAAAGCCCGGCGGGCAGCTCTTCCGTGCCGATCACCGGCCGTTCATCGGTGGTGCGTTGTTGCAGCACCACACGACCCGTGGCATCGAAGAGGGTGATGGTGTGCAGGCCGGGTGGTAGATCGAGGGTGAAGTGGGTGGTGCCGGGGTTGGGGAACAGCTTGACGTCGTATGCTGACACCTCATCAATGGAAACCATGGATGTGCAGCCATAATTCCAGCTCGGTTGTTGGAAATGGATCCCATTATCCGTGTAACAGCGCAGGCCACCCATGCCATCGACATGTCCGGGAGGGCAGACCGGAAAGAATTCCCACAAGGAACCGATCCGCTCCACGATCCGAACGCTCACGTTGTTCAGGTCGAGCCATCGAAGTACAACGCCATCCACTTCCATAGTGCCTGTAGCAAGCACTTCGAATGCTTGGCAGGCTGGGCCACCATGCGCCATGGTCCAGCCTTCTCCCACTTGGGCGCCCCACCAGAACAGCGTATCCCATGTCTGCGAAGGAGCATCCCACAGGAACACCAGATCACCTTCATTGCGTGTTATGTAGGCCACTGGGTCGTAGGTGTATTGCGGTGGCGAAGGTGGTTCGGGCGGTGGTTGTGGATACTGGAATGCGGTAGCCACGTCAAGCACTTGCGCTTCCATACCATTGATCAGCGTATCCCCGGCATAGGAGTACTCGATATACCCGTAGATGAAGAGCACGTTGTACCGCCATGTCGCACCCGGCGCGCACCAGCTTTGGGCGCAGGCCAGCAGGGGCAGAAAGGCCAAGGGGAGGAGGGCGGTGCGCATGATGAACGAATGTACGGAGGAGACGGACGGGGAGGGAGGAACGCTGCCTTGCCTGCCATGCCAGATGAATTTTGAGAAGCTGGCCACGTAGGAATGAAGAATGAATATGTAAAAGGTAGAATGTGAAAGGACCTGAGCCTCAGCAGTGACCGCGCCGTAACCGCCCCACCGGTAACTTCGCACCACTCCCGGGCACCAGCCCGCCTCCATAGCCATGTCCACCTTCGTGCAAGCCGCCCCCTACGTCCCCAAGAACAAGATCCGCATCGTCACCGCGGCTTCGCTCTTCGATGGCCACGATGCTGCCATCAATATCATGCGGCGGATCATCCAGAGCACCGGCGCCGAGGTGATCCACCTGGGGCATGACCGCAGCGTGGAGGA
>CAYQMC010000243.1:0-4187 GCA_964418285.1 uncultured Chryseobacterium sp. | reverse complement strand
GAGGCCAGAGGTGCAGATTACTTGTCAGCGGTGCAAAGAATAGCAATCTGAGTCACTTGGTCCCACGTGTGGTCGGATTGCGAAACTGCAAGGGCCATGCTTGCCCGTGCATGCACTACCCCCCCGCTGAGAAAAAACACCTAGCCAACCGGTATGAACCTATATGAAACCACTGCATATAGGCATCAAGGAGCAAGGCCATGGCTACTAACAACACCTCATCCTCGAACCCACGGGCTGAAAAAATGGGTGACGTGCTGGACGCCCTGTCCAGTGGCATCGCCAAAACCGCAGCCAACGAACCCAAGTTCGAGCCC
This sequence comes from uncultured Chryseobacterium sp., assembly GCA_964418285.1. Taxonomy (GTDB): domain Bacteria; phylum Bacteroidota; class Bacteroidia; order Flavobacteriales_F; family PHOS-HE28; genus PHOS-HE28. Next base: position 3,870 of record CAYQMC010000243.1, on the reverse strand, counting down.
CAAATGTTGGTTCCAGAGGTCCCGGCCGAACCTGCCCGCCAGCTACTGACCGAAATAATGCTCGCCGATCGTTGGGTGTGTTCAGTCGCACGCCTTCAGCGCTGGCGCACCGTCGGCGAGGGCCCGCAGTACTTGAAGATCGTGGGGAAAGTTTTGTACCGGCTCAAAGACATAGAGGCCTATGAAGAAGCCTGTCTGATCCGGAAAATGCTCTAGGGGCGCACCCAAGGGGCCCCCCGAACGGGTTGTCAATTGTTCGAACGACTTGGAATCAGTTCGAAATAGTCTTGGCGGAGCAGTGAAGACGGCCCCACCAACCTGCTCAGGTCAAGAAGCATCGTTTTTTGATGGGGACGGGGATTCGAAAGAAAGTTCGAATCAGTCTTCCAAGTGACTGCGAAGCATCCATGCCGTCTTTTCGTGGGCATCAATTCGCTGGGTTAGGACATCAGCAGTGGGCTGGTCATTTGCCTTATCGACGACTGGATGGAGTTCAACGTCCTTTGATGGCCTGCGCCATGGCATGGGTGTTGGCGCGCATCATGGCCACGTAGGTGGCGGCCGGCCGGCTGGCGTCGGACAGCGCATCGGAGAACAGCTCGCCCGCGGGCTTGACGCCGGTTTCGCGGCCGATCTGTTCGATCAGTCGCGGGTCGGAAATGCTCTCGACGAACAGGGCCTTGATCTTTTCCTTCTTGATCTGGCGCACCAGCTGGGCCACGCCCTTGGCCGACGCCTCGCTGTCGGTACTCAGGCCCTGCGGCGCCAGGAACTTCACCCCGTAGGCTTTGGCGTAGTAGCCGAAGGCGTCGTGCGAGGTGATGAGCTTGCGTTGCGCGGCTGGGATGGTGGCCCAGGTGGCCTTGATCTCGGCGTCGAGTGCCCGGAGCTGGCCGGTGTAGACGCCGGCGTTCTTCTTGTAGGTGTCGCAGCCGGCGGCGTCGGCCGCGCACAGGCCCTTGGCGATGTTGGCCACGTAGGTGATCACGTTGGGCACGGCCTGCCAGGCGTGCGGATCGGCTTCGCCGTGGTGATGGAGGTGGTCATGCTTTCCGCCTTTGTGGTCGTGGTCGTCGCCTGCACTCTGCAGGGGTTTGATGCCCTGGCTGACCACCATTGGTTGGCTCTTGTAGCCGGCGCTGTCCAGCAGGCGCTGCATCCAGCCTTCAAAGCCCAGGCCGTTGGCGAACACCACCTGGGCCTGCGCCACCTGTTTCGCGTGCGAGGGCGAGGGCTGGAACACGTGCGCGTCGGCGCCGGGGCCGACCAGCACGTCCACCTGCACGCGCTCACCGCCGACCTGGCGGACCAGATCTCCCAGGATGCTGAAGCTGGCCACGGCCTTGACTGGGGCGCTGGTCTGGGCGTGGGTCAGCGGTTGAAACGCCAGGGCGCCGAGGGCGGCCAGGACGGTGAGGGTGTGACGGCGGGGTGACAGGTTCATGAGGATCTCCAGAGAAGGGCAACGAAACGGTTCAGGCGCGCAGGTGGCGGGGGCCGGCGGGCCGCTGGTGCAGCACGCCGCGGGGCGCGAAAGCCATGGACAACAGGTACACGAGGCCTAGGCCGAGCACGATGACCGGGCTGGTCGGCCAGTCGGCGTGGTAGGACAGCAGCAGACCGGCGATGGACGTGAGCAGCGCGATGCCGGTGGCCACGGCCACCAGCGGGCCCAGGCGTCGCACCCAGAAGCGCGCGCTGGCGGCGGGCAGCACCATGATGCCCACTGCCATCAGCGTGCCCAGCGCGTGGAAGCAGGCCACCAGGTTGATCACCAGCAGCGCGAGAAAGCCGAAGTGCGCGACGGCGCCCAGCCCGCTGACCTGGCGCAGAAAGCCCGGGTCCAGGCAGTCCAGGATCAGCGGCCGGCGGATCAGAAACAGGGTCGCAAGCGTCACGGCGGCGATGCCCCACAGCAACGCCAGCGCCGCGCCATCCAGCGCCAGCACGGTGCCGAACAGCACATGCAGCAGGTCCACGTTGTTGCCGCGCACCGAGACGATCAGAACGCCCAGCGAGAGCGAGAGCAGGTAGAACGCGGCCAGACTGGTGTCCTCGCGGATGAGGGTGTTGCGCGCCACCAGGCCGGAGCCGATGGCCACCGCCAGGCCGGCGACGATGCCGCCCACCGTCATGGCCGCCAGCGACAGGCCGAATAGCAGGTAGCCGATAGCCGCTCCCGGCAGGATGGCGTGCGCCATGGCGTCGCCCATCAGGCTCATGCGCCGCAGCATTAGGAACACCCCCACCGGCGCGGCCGACAGCGCCAGCGCGATGCAGCCCAGCAGGGCCTGGCGCATGAAGCCGAACTCGATGAAGGGGCCGATGATCAGGTTGCCGTCGTTCATGGCGACACCTCCAACGGCGTCTTGTGCGGATGCGCGTGCAGGTGGTGGGAGTGGGGTGCATCTGCGTCGGGCGAGCCGGCCTCGCATTCGCCGGCCTGCTCGTCGAACGGTTCGTGCAGCGACTGAGCGCGGGCCCAGTTCGCGGCCGTCAGCACCTCGGCCGTGGCGCCCCAAGCCACCGGCTCGCGCGCCAGCAGCAGGGTCAGCGGAAAGTGCTCGCGCACCTGGGCGATGTCGTGCAGCACCACGATCACCGTGCGACCCTGGCGTTGCCAGCCGTGCAGCAGGGCCAGCAGGTCGGCGGTGGTGCGCTGGTCCACCGCGGCAAAAGGCTCGTCCAGCAGCACCACCGGCGCGTCCTGCAGGATCAGCCGTGCGAACCGCGCCCGCTGCAACTGCCCGCCCGAGAGCGTGTCCAGCCCGCGCGTCTCAAAACCCGAGAGGCCGACCGCCGCCAGCGCGGCGTCGCAGCGCTGCCGATGCGCGGCGGTGAAGCGCCCGATTGCGCCGACCTCCCGCCACAGGCCGGTGGCGACCATGCCGCGCACGTCGATGGGGAAGCTGGCGTCCAGCTCGCTGTGCTGCGGCAGCCAGGCGATGTGCTCGCGCTGGAGGCCCTCGATGTGGCCCGACAGCGGCGTCAGCACACCGGCCAGCGCCTTGATGAGCGTGCTCTTGCCGGCGCCGTTGGGGCCGACCACAGCCACCAGCGCGCCCGGCCTGAGCTGCAGGCTCAGGTGGTGCACGGCGGGGTGGCGTTCGTAGCCCAGCGTCAGGTCGCGCAGGCTGATGGTGAGAGCTTGAGGGCCAGGCATGGAGCTGTTTACGTTATTGCAACCCACTTGCCAGCTGAAGAAGGAGCTAACTGGGTTGAATCCATATTTTAATGCAAACGAATTCGCATTAGCAATATTATGTTTTTGATGTAACCTAGCGGTATGGAACGGTCTACACGACAGCGCGTTGCAATCCAAGAGGCTCTCACCCGGCTTGGGCGGCCTCTTTTACCTCAAGAATTACTGGCGGAGGCTCAAAAGGCAGTCCCCAACCTCAGCCTAGCCACGATTTACCGCAACATCAAAGGCTTGATCTCTGATGGTGTGGTGGACGTTGTTTCTTTGCCAGGCGAGACGGATCGCTATGAAATCCACAAGCACCATCATCATCATCACTTCCACTGTAGCGGCTGCCAACAAGTCACAGACATCGACGTATGCCCCGGCGATCTGGCCAGGTTGATGCCTTCAGCCTACCAACTCGAAACGCATGAACTCACGCTGTACGGTAAATGTCCATCTTGCGTTGTGAGCACCAGTCGTGTTGACGCTTGATCAGATCGTTGAATCCCCTTCGCTCCAAACCCACATGAATACTAGGTTTCCGCAAAAGCTCCTGACTTTTTTGCGACAGTACGGCATCAGGGGTTACGGCCAAATCGCGTAACGCGTTGTTCTAATTGGATTTTTTCGAACTCGCTCAGTCAGGTGGTTCTGAGCAGAACAGCGTCTCAATCGCGCTGAAG
>CAYQMC010000242.1:0-4194 GCA_964418285.1 uncultured Chryseobacterium sp. | reverse complement strand
TGAAGTTCTCGATTTCAACATCTACATGTCACCTTATGACGTCTGGACTGCTGTAGTTACAGCTGAAGGCGAAGGCGGTAAGGTTGTGACATCTGACACCACTTGTACAGTGCCTTACTTCTACGACGCTACAGCGGGTGTTGGTGAGCAAGCATTCCTTGACTTTGATTACACAGATGATGCTACTGACGGTGGCCCAGCTGGCATTGAGCGTACTGCATCAGGCTATATCGAAGTCATTGAAATGGGTACTTTGTTGGCGACGCCAGAAACAAAGCCGGCGGCAACTGCTGAGACCTATCCAGCTTGGGCCGTTAAGCACGCTGGTGGTAAGCCAGGTAACTGTGCTGCATTGGTCAATGCTTGGACAGACTACAATGGCGGAACGATTCCATCTGCTGACGTTATGGGTGAAAAGTGGGTAAACACCCCGAACTTCGGTTTTGATACAGAGGGTGGTGCTTCTGGTGGCGTATACGGTGCAGCGAGCATCATCAACGTTGCAGACGGAACAATGTTCTCCTACAACGCCACTGCGATCGATGGGTTTTATGCCCGAGGGGATATGAACCACGTTGATCCAGGTAACCTGCTGCCAGCACTGAATTCTGGTACCAATGACACCAGCTACATTTTCAACAACGGTGCGCTTTTAGAGCATACGTGGGCTGAAGAGTTGTTTGCGGTCAATGCAGTGTTGATGCATGACAAGATCATGAACGAGTATGTCACGGACGCTTCAATCGGCGCTCGTACCGAGTGGGTTGTCACTTTCCCCACCAAGCATTTTCATGTCGGCTCAGCGACACCGATTGCGCCATTTACTCGCGGTTGGTACAACGCAGGCACAGCCACAGCGCCTAACTGGAAACTGGCCTGTGAAGACTTGACGTTCAAGTACTATGACCGTGAAGAGCGTCCGGACGCACCTCAAGAAGATGAGCCAACTCCGACGCCACCGATCGTATCTCCTGCTCCACCAAAGGAAGATGCGCCAGACGTCACACCAGACCTGTTCCAGCTCTGTCGTGAGGCTAACGTGGTACGGTTTGCGTCTGATGACAGCATCCCAGCGGCTTCGGAAATCTTGAAGGAGCCAGTACGTACTGGTACTAAATTAGGTTATGTCAACTTCGAGCTTCCATACACCGAAGGTTGGGTTGCCATGGATCTGGCTAATGTGGACAAGAACTCATCTGTCTACAAGGCTGGCACAAAAGTCCGTCAAGCTCAGGCTACAAACCAAGAATATCTTAACGGTTTGCCTGTGATCGGCTTTGGCGTAACCACATACACCAATGGCAACATCGGTGCTGGCGTCTTGGCCAACTATGGTGGCACATTTGCACATCGTGCAACTCGTGCGATCTCAAGCTAAGTAACGCAGGTTACCAGTAAGACCAGAAGGGCCACCCTCGGGTGGCCCTTTTTTATTTCAATGATTACATGAGTGCACTTCGCTTTATAATGACTAAGTCGAACTAATGATCCGTGCTGGGGTCAAAGCGACATAAACATTCAGGTGAGCCAAATATGTTGAGACTAACTTCTACCGTCATGCTCGGATTTCTCCTTCTCTGTAATGCTGGATTCGCACAAACTAACCCTAAATTAATTTTGCAGACGAGCCCCAACCCCACCGAAATCGAGTTGAAAGATACCGTAAATCTTGGCTCAGATGGCTCTGTTACAGCTACCCCGGTGGACGGTTCAGTCTGCCAAGCGACGGCTGCATGTGAAGATGTGGTTGTCAAAGTAACCCAGTTCACGTCTCCAGCTGCTGAGAACGGGAACATTACTGTGAATGAAGGGACTGACGTCGAGTTAAGTTGGAAATCACTGGGGGCTGTTGAATGTGCAGCTTCGGGGACTTTCAAGCCTTGGACAGACAAGGCAACACTTGTTGCTGATTCTAGAGATGTAGATACTGCGTCTGACCGAATAGTGGCTACCGATGGTGCTTCTGATGGAGGCCCTTATGAGCTCAGAATTCAGTGTAGCAATGGATCGGTGAGTAGCACAGTGGATGCTACTTCTACTCTCAGCCTCGTTGTTAATAAAGTGATTCCACCGTCGCCAACTTCCTGTGAGGGACGCGAACCAATCAAGGGCTGGACAAGGCTGACGACCGGTTCACTGAGCTGTCTTTACGGCGATTTTTCTGCAGACTGTACCAGCTGGAGTCCAAGATTGTGGCCACAGCCCTTTGTAGAGACCACCACACTGACGAGAAAAATTCTTACCAATCGTAGTGACCAGAGACAATATGTTGCTATTGGGTTTTCCACGGCTGGATTGTCACCAAAAGAGGATGGAAAATTTAATTTCACAAGTGCTGGTGGTGAAATCTCTCAGCAGCCGATTATTGTGACCATTTCAAAGTGTCCGGGAGACTTTAACCCATCTCAACCGTCGGGGTGTTACTTCAATAAGCCGTTGTTCAACTTCAAGTGGCGTGGGTCAGAGTCTACTGCATCGACTGATTGCGTGCTTGAATCGGATACCACTTATTACTTAAACATTTTGTCAAGTAACTCACCACAAGATACACTGCCTGCCGATATTGAGCCTATCGAAAAATGTGATAGTTCGTTCTGCGGGATTTTGATTCAAAAGAACTAGTGCGTGACCGGAAGAAGTTTTGCATAGAGAAAAATTGGAGTTCTCGATTTTATGAATGTCTACAAGGTAATTATCGCTTTGGTGGCTTTGCTTGTCTTTGGATTCGCGCACAGTGAAGAAAAAGGCATTGATCTGACATATGAATCTCCGATTCTGGTTCGTAAAGGTGCCGTCGAAATCACGTTGGCGGATTTTGTGGCGTATCTGGACAGAAGAGTTCCCGCCGAAAGTCAACGGGCTTTGATCGCAAGTGCGTCACGCATAGAGGCTGTTCTTGAGAATATTGCTCTGACTGAAGGGTTCTTGGAGCGTGTGAAACAGCGGGGCATGGTTGATGATCCTGTTTTTAGGGCAAGGCTTTACCAGGTAGCTTTGCGCGAGGCTCGTGATGCTTATAGGGAGGCCGTACAAGCTGATATAGAGTTGGACAGCTATGAGGCCCAGGCGCGGGAAATGTACTTAGTTGAGCCCGAGCGATTTAGTCAGACTAAAACAGTTGATATGGAGCACATTCTCGTCGCTGTCAATGCTGAGAGAACTGAAATCGAGGCCATGAAGCGTGTTATTGATATCCATGAGCGCCTCACAGCTGGCGAAGATTTTGTAGCCGTGGCAAAAGAATTTTCAGACGATCCCACGTTTTCTGAAAATAGGGGATTACTTGAGAATCTAGAAGTTAGTGACTTAGTGCCATCTGTGGCCAGCGCAGTAGATTCATTAGAGGTCAACGAACTTTCTTCTCCGATTCAATCTCGGTTTGGCTGGCATATTATTCGAATTAAGCAAATCCGAGATGCTGGACAAATGACCTGGGAGGAAGCAAAGCCCGTTGCTCTTGAGCTCGCTCGGAATCTGCATTTAACAGAGTCGTTCGAACGCATTCTTCGTGAGGTCAACGCTCCACCCTTGCAATTCGCCCCTGGAGCCGTGAAAATCATACTTGATCATTACGGCGTTGAGGGCTTCGGTATTCCTGAATTGGGTCAAGATGGAACATCTGAGGCTGCTGACCAGTAGGCCAAGTTTTCCTCACTTGCGCTGTGCTTAAATACCCCTGGCGACTTCTGATTGATCTTACAGCCCGTGAGATCAGGAGTCGCTTAAGCCATTCCGCGGTCGGTGTGATCTGGCTAGTCATCACCCCCGTGCTCTTGCTCGCCGTCTACGCCTTTGTCTTTGGTGTTATTTTCAAAGCCCGCGCCCCCGAAGGGCTCGGCTTTCCTTTCGTGGTTTGGCTCGCCATTGGGCTTTGGCCTTGGCTGGCCTTCTCAGAATCCACCCTGCGGGCCGCCCAAGCCATCCGCCAGCACAGCGCACTCATATCTAAGATTTCCATTAATCGCTCGGTCTTGGTGCTTTCAGTGCTCTCTGGCACGTTTGTGCTTCATTTGGTGGGCTATGGCGTGGTGCTCCTGATTCTCGAGTTCAGAGGAATAGCGCTCACCTGGCAGGGCTTGCCCTATGCAATATTGATTATGCTCACTTTATATGTGCTCTCAGCAGGGCTTGGTCTTTTACTGGCGGCAAGCCAAGTGTTTATTAGAGACCTAGAGCAACTGTTGCCTGTGTTGT
>CAYQMC010000241.1:2641-4266 GCA_964418285.1 uncultured Chryseobacterium sp. | reverse complement strand
GCGCAGGGCATGGGCCATCTCGAAGGTGAAGCGCTTGGTGACGCGGATGGTGCGGGGAACGTTCATCGGCGCAAAGATGCGGGCTTCCCGCGGCTCTGTGCTGCTCAATGGCTGTTGCGATCGTTCATGGCATGCGCCACAGGCTTCACCGGCTCAACTTTCAGCCACTCCACACGCCCATCCTCCACGTGGTACAGGGCGCCAACCACCTTGGCATCCACGACTGCACCACCGGCACGGATCTCTTCGAAGAGACGTTCAACAGAATGCACACCGTGGGCGATGTTCGCCAAGGTGGCATCCTCCAGCGTGAACGGTGTTCCGTCCGCGGCCGCTACCTGCTCCTCCTCCTCGGCGGCCAGGTAGTTCATCAACTCGCGCATGTGGCCATGACACGGTTCTTGTGGCTGCGCGATGAACGCGTTGATGGCACCGCAGCTGGTATGCCCCAGTACGATCACCAGGGGCGCTTGCAGATGTTCCACCGCGTACTCCACGCTCGCCAGTTCGTACTCGCCCACCACATTGCCCGCGGTGCGTACGGTGAAGAGGTCGCCCAGTCTTTGGTCGAAGATCAGTTCGGGCACCACGCGGGAATCGGAACAGCCGATGACCACGGCCCAAGGGTGCTGTCCTTGCACAAGTTCCTTCAAGCGCTCCGGCGTCTGGTCCGGATGCACTGCATGGAAAGCGTGGAAACGTTCGTTGCCCGCCTGGATCAAGGAGAGCACCTCATCAGGACCATGAGGTGCAGGCTGTTCCTCTTGCGGCGCTTTGCCGCATGCGAGCAACAGTAGTATCGAAGCGAATGCCGGAACAAGGGACTTGCGCACTAACATTGGTATTGGTCGGTATGGTCTTCTTTTAAGAACGCCCCGACCGAATTCCGGCCGGGGCGTTCTACATGGTTGTTCTTGACGCTTAGAGCAGGGTCGAAGGGCACACGTACTCCGTGCGCTTCACATCCGTGTCCTTGATGGCGCCGAAGCCACCTTCCACGTCCACGAAGTTGTCCCAACCGCGTTGCTTCAGGATGGATGCGGCGATCATGCTGCGGTAGCCACCAGCGCAGTGCACGATGAAGGGCTTGTCCTTGGGGAACTGGGCCAGGTGCTTGTTGATCTGGTTCAGCGGTACGTTGATGGCGCCCACCACATGCTCACTGTCGAACTCGCTCTGCTTGCGCACGTCGATCACCACGGGGTCGCTGTTGTAGCGCTTCGCGAACTCGGCGGCATTGATGCGGTCCACGGTATCCACCTCCTTGCCGGCCGCCTTCCATGCGGGGAAACCGCCCTTGAGGTAACCGATGGTGTTGTCATAGCCCACTCGGCTCAGGCGGATGATGCTCTCCTCCTCCGTGCCGGGCGCGGCGATCAGCAGGATGGTCTGCTTGATGTCCGGGATCATCTCGCCCACCCACATGGCGAAGTTGCTGTCGAGCCCGATGTTGATGCCGTTGGGCACGAAGCCCTTGGCGAACTCGGCGGCCGGGCGCGTATCCAGCACCAGCGGTCGTTCCTCGTTGGCCACCACCTCGAAGGCCGCGGGATCGTATGCGGTCTTGGCGCGCTCCATGATGCTGTCCAGGCTCTCGTAGCCCTGTATGTTCATCAACACGTTCT
>CAYQMC010000241.1:0-2631 GCA_964418285.1 uncultured Chryseobacterium sp. | reverse complement strand
CTCATTAAATGTTTGTACTTAGTTCTCCTTATTTTGGTGAGAGAGAGCTCAGCGAGTTTAAAGCCGGCGGTGCCACCAAACCGGTGAGCAGTTCCTTCTTGAACTCCTCCTTGGTCATGTCCGCACGCAAGGCGTAGTTGGTCCTCTTCTGGTTGCCCAAGGTGTCGGTGGTCTCCTTGCTCATGTTCTTGCCGCAAGCGCTGCCGGCACCGTGGTTGGGATACACGATCAGGTCGTCGCTCAGGGGCATGATCTTGTTGCGCAGGCTGTCGAAGAGGTGGCCGGCCAGCTTGTCCTCGGTCAGGTCGGCGATCACGTGTTGCGCCAGATCGGGGCGGCCAACATCGCCGATGAAGAGCGTGTCGCCGGTGATGATGCCGTGCTCCTTGCCGTCCTCGTCGATCACCAGGTAGGTGGTGCTCTCCATGGTGTGGCCGGGGGTGTGGATCACCTTCACCTTGGCCTTGCCCACGGTGAACACCTCACCGTCCGTGGCCACATGCGCCTCAAAGCCGGGCTTGGCGGTGGGGCCATACACGATGGTGGCGCCGGTCTTCGCGGCCAGGTCCAGGTGACCGCTCACGAAGTCGGCGTGGAAGTGGGTCTCGAACACGTACTTGATCTTGGCCACATCATCGTTGGCCTGGTCGATGTAGGGCTGCACCTCGCGCAGGGGGTCGAAGATGGCCACCTCGCCGTTGCTCTCCAGGTAGTAGGCCGCGTGGGCGATGCATCCGGTATAGATCTGCTTCAGTTTCATGGTCGTGGGGGGTATTTGGGGGTCCGTAGTTATCGTGACGGCACAAAGGTCGGATGGTGCGTAGGGGGCGTGCAGTGATGTTCGTCACCTTGGGGGAGATGGGGGTGTACCGTATTGTCGACCCAGTGGTTCGACGATACGGGTACACGGGAAACGCTTTAGGGTAGCGTGCTCGACGCTACCTGTACCCGAGAAACACCATAGGGTAGCTGTACCGTCGAACCACTGGGTCGACTTACCCGAAATTCCCCAACGCGAAAGGCCCGGATAGCTCCGGGCCTTTCGCAAAATTGGGGTATGTCCCTTATTTGCTCGGCTTTACGGCCGGGGCTTCTTCGGTCTTTTCGCCGTGCTCGTGGGCATGGGCCTTGCCTTCACCGTGGCAGGACTTCATTTCTTCCTTGGACTTGCCAGCGCAGCAAGCGGCGGTCTTCACCGTGCCGGCGGCCGACTCGAGCTTGGCACCGCCTTCAGCGGCACCGGTGGAAGCATCGGTCATACCGGCCTTGCCAGCACAGGAAGACTTGCCAGCCTCAGCGGAGGCACCGGCCTTGCCAGCGCAGCAACCAGCCTTGGGAGCAGCATCAGGAGCAACGCTCACTGCTTCGGACTTGGCCACTTTACGGACTTTCTTATCGCTCTTGGTCTCTTGGGCAGTAGCAGAGGCCATGAAAGCCACAACGGCTACGAGGGTCAACAGGATGCGCATGTTCTTGAGGGTTGTTTGAGTATGTCAAATGTAACGGATCGCGACCCAGCAAGTTGCATGCCGCGCTGTTAACGTTGGTGAAGGATCGGAATGCTACAAGGTGGCTATTCCTTCACGAAGCGGCCTTGGAATCGTCGGCCACCGACATCGGCAACATACAGGTAGAGGCCTGCGCGCAGAAAAGCAAGGTCCAGTTCGTGCCGCGGCCCCACCAGTCCAGCGGCTTGCCATACCTCGCGCCCACCGGCGTCCAATATGCGCAGGTCCACCCGGGCACTTCCCGGCACGTTCAGCAGCAAGGTGGCGGTGTTGGCCACCGGTACCGGAAAGAAGCGCTGCTCGCTTTCGGTCAGCTGGTCGAAATCCACCGACTTTATGGAGCTCTGCCCCTCCAACCCCAGGTTTATGCGGTAGTAGATCCGGCTGAGCTCCGGCGGCGAATCGTCGCGGTAGCCGAAAGGCACGTCGAGGATGGGGTCGCCACAGATGCCCTCGATGCGGTGTATCACCTCGAACGCCACCCCATCGGTGGAGCGCAGCACCTCGCTGCCATCGCAGGTGCTGCCTCCCTGCATGGTCCAATCCACCTGCACACGCCCGTCGAGCACGGTAAGGGTGAAGGACTTGATGAAGGGGTGCTCACCGCTCTCCTGCGCGGCCATCGCCAGCGGCAGCACGGCCCACACCAACAGCAACAACCTGCACGGTAGCAGCATCCGGCACATGTACCAAAGATACGGTAGCCCACAGGGCCGCTTCCTTGCCCTTCCCTGCGCGGCCACGGCCATTGCCCGGGGCGGACGATCATATGGATATCAACCGCTGCTGGCGGTGAACGACACCCTGTAACAAGGATCCCCTTTTCGGAGATCCTTTTCTCCCGGGTCCGATGGGTCCAAAGCGCTCCATCGTGCCCCCCACCGCGGCCACTACCCCTACCTTGGGCCTGGGAAGAGCCCGCCACGCCCGCCGCTCGACGGCCACTGGCAGCCCAACACAGGAAGCCCGGCGAACGACACGCCGACATCCCGCACGGTCAGTGGCCCTGCCGCCTTGGTGGTGCTCTGGGCGCTGTTGCTGGAATTTCCCGTCCGCTACTGGTGTTCGCCGGACCCCTGGATCCAGGGGGCGCACCACTGGTACTTCCTGCAACCCGCACGGG
>CAYQMC010000240.1:0-4271 GCA_964418285.1 uncultured Chryseobacterium sp. | reverse complement strand
AGCTTCAGGCCCAGGTGCCCGGCCCAGGGGTAGTGCTCCACCTTTTCGGGAATGATGCTGCGTATCTCGATGGGTTTGGGGAGTGTGCTTCGCACGAGTACCGGCATTGTTCGGGCAGCACCTGTACCGTCGACCCACTGGGTCGACATTTCGGTAACGCGACCCGTATCCACACCATGCAATACATCCATTGCCTCCTCCAAGTTTCCAATGGTGGCGCTGATGCCCCAGATGCCCAAATGTGGCCGCAGGGCTTTCAGGCGGCTCAGCCCCAGTTCCACTTGCACGCCACGCTTGCTGCCCAGCAGCTCGTGCCACTCATCGGCGATGAACCAGTCCAGGTGCTTGAAGAGCTCGGCGTAGCCTTTGGTGGCCAGCAAAACATGCAGGCTTTCGGGCGTGGTCACCAGCAGTTGGGGCAAGGCCTTCTTCTGCGCGGCGCGTTCCTTGGTGGATGTGTCGCCAGTACGCACACCCACATTCCAGTCCAGGCCCACGCCATCGCACATCCGCTGGGCGCTTTCGGCGATCTCGCCGGCCAAAGCGCGAAGGGGTGTGATCCAGACAGCCCGTAGGCCTGTTGTATTGGCACTCCGGGCTCGACCCGGAGTCGCAAAGAGCGCCGCATTCACGACACCGCCCCACACAGCATAGGTCTTACCGGTACCTGTTGGGGCGTTCAGCAGACCACTGCGGCCTTGCGCCATGTGCGTCCACACCTGGCGTTGAAAGACTTGCGGGACCCAGTCTTGACGGACGAACCAATCGGCCAGCGAAGACGCCACGACTTCGGATGCCGCAGTTGTGCTCACTGTTTCATCAGGCGCAGACTGCGCCCGCTGCCGTCCAGTAGACGCAGGAGATGCAGGCCGGAGGGTAGTCCGGACAGGTCGATGGTGGCATTTCCAAGTGCAAGCGTGCCTGCTCTCAACACCCGGCCTGATGCATCGCATAGCTCGTACAGAGCTGGGCTTCGCAGACCCTCGAGGAGAACGTGGTCGTCGGCTGGATTGGGCCTAAGGGTCAGGAAGGACGTGCGCTCGACTTCAGTGGCAGCCGTGCTGATGCTTCCACAGGTGAACCCTGTGAAGAACTCCCAGATCGTGGGAGAGGCATCGAACGAGGCGTTCGTGGGCCACGCATGTCCACCACCAGCGATCCTGTAATGCACCACCTGGGCCTGGCCCTCGCAGGGTGCATAAACCTGGCGTTCCACAGTACTGTTCACGGGAGTGGTCGTTGGCGGTGTGGCGCATGTAAGGCGATCGACCCAAAGGTCGAGCACAGCCTGCACACCCAAGCCACTGAATATGCTTCCATTGTAGCTCACTACTAGATCGGATGTGCCATGCACCTGAAGGACCCCCGGTGTGAAGGATGGCGTACACGCATTGGCATCGGGTGTGTTGATGGTGCCAGAGACAGAGGCGATGGCGGCGAAGCATCGGGAACTTTCGCAGGCCAATTTGTGGCTCATGTACCCGCCTGCGGAAAATCCGGTGGAGTAGATGCGCGAGGTGTCTATGGCGTATTGGGCGATGATGGTATCCGCCAAGGCGGTGATGTAGCCCACATCATCGGCCGAGCTGCCACCGGGGAAGGGGCTGCTCGTATTCCAGCCGTTGTTCACTCCGTTGGGGTACACTGCGATGAATCCGTTCGTTTCGGCCACGGCATTGAAGCCCGTCACATTCATGATGGCCGTGTTGCTTTGTGTGAAGCCGTGCAGCACGAATACCAACGGCAATGGCGTGGTACCATCATAGCTTCCCGGCACATAGGTCAGGTGGTTCCGGGTAAGCCCATTGTGCTGGATGGTGCCGGCCATTTGTGCCTGCAATAGCGTGTTGGACAGGAGCAGGAGGATGAGGATGTGGAAACGCATGATCTTTTAACACCCGATCCCAAGCAGGGGTTCGCCCCGAGCCGGCACGTCGACTTCAATTCAACTCCCGGTAAAGGGCCTTGAATTCCGCGTTGCCCATGAAGGTATCCTCCCCCAAGGCCATCAACTCACGCGCTTCGGCCTTCTTTCCCTGTTCGACAAGGTATTCAGCATCGATGATCAGGGCGTTGCGCATCAGCTTGCGCTGGTCCACCGGCAAGCGTTCAAGGTCGCCGATGGCATCGAATGCCTTGGTGAATTCCTTGCGGCTCTCTTGAGCATCACGCTTCATGTTCAACCGTTCCTGGCACAAGGCACGAAGTCGCCATGCGCCGGCATTCTCAGGCATATACCCCACCATACGGTCGAAGATGCGCCGTGCCTTGCTGTATTCGCCCATTTGGTAATGGTTGATGCCGCTTTCCATGGCCCTGGTATTCAACTCCATCCAGTAGTCCTCGTAATTGTTGAAGTAGGCCAGCTCCTTATCCTTCTTCCTGAAGCGGACAGCGTACTTAAGGGCATCACGATCGGCAAAACGATATTCGTGTTGCGACATGTATTCGTCCAACTTGCTCATCTCATGGTAGCTCATGCTCAGGTAGATGTACGGAAGAGGGTCGCGCCGGGTATCCGGCTTATCCGTGTAGCGTTCGGCCTTGGCGATGCATTTCTCGTACTCTTCATCCACATAGAGGATAAGCAGGTCGTCGTACACATGCTTCTGGGCTTGTAGGAAGAGCGATGAGGCCAAGAGGGCCAGTATGGCGGATAGATATCTCATGATCGAATGGTTTTTCCTGAAAGGCCACAAGGACAGTGCCGATCGGGGTGGGGCGGAGCCGGTCAGCTGGAAGGGCCTGCTACCAGGGCCTTCAGGTCATCCAGTGAATTCGCATCCCCGGGCTTCTTGTCCCTTCGCCACCGAACCATGCGCGGAAAACGCACGGCCACGCCGCTCTTGTGCCGCGTGCTTGCACTGATCCCTTCGAAGGCGATCTCGAACACCAACAAGGGCTCAACCTGCCGTACTGGTCCGAAACGCTCCAAGGTGTTCTTCTTCACAAAGGCATCCACCTCCTTCATCTCGGCATCCGTAAGCCCGCTGTAGGCTTTCGCGAAGGTGACCAGTTGCCCGTCCTGCCACAGCCCGAACGTGTGGTCGGTGTAGAGGTCGGCGCGACGGCCGTGGCCTTGCATGCTGTAGGTAAGCACGGCATCGATGCTCAACGGGTCCACTTTCCATTTCCACCAATCGCCGCGTTTGCGCCCCACTTCGTAGTTGCTGCTGAGGCGTTTCAGCATCAGCCCTTCGATGCTGGTGCTGCGCGCGTGTTCGCGGTGTTGTACGATCTCCTGCCAGGTGCTGAAGGATAGGGTTTGAGAAATCAGCAGTACCGGATGGTCGGCCTGTTGCTGGATCTGTTCCAACAGCTTGCGCCGTTCGCCCATGGATAGCTGACGGATATCCTCGCCTCCATGTTCCATGATGTCGTAGGCCATGAACACCACCGGCACATCGCTCAGGATCTTTTTGCCCACGGTCTTCCGGCCGATGCGTTTCTGCATCTCGGCGAAGGGAAGCGCAGTTCCATCCTTCCAAGCGAGTATCTCCCCATCGAGGACGGTTCCATCGGGCAGTGCCTCACGTAAAGCATGGAATTCCGGGTACTTGTCGGTCACCAGTTCCTCGCCCCTACTCCATACGAAATGCACGTCTCCACGCACGATCAACTGCCCACGAATACCGTCCCACTTGTATTCGGCCTGCCATTCCTTCGGATCTCCCAATGGCAGCAGTTCGGCCAGCCCGGCCCCGGCCGCACGGCCCTCGACACCTTCGATACCATACGCCAGGTAGAACGGGTAAGGGCGACTGGCTTGATCGGCCTTGTTCTCCGCAAAGAGCAATTCATGGTAAGTCGTGTCGTGCGGGCTCCAGTCGCCCATGAGGCGGTGCGCGATCACGTCCTCCTCGATCCCCGTGGCCTTGCTGAGTCCTTTAACCATGATCTTCTGGCTGACGCCGATACGGAATCCGCCAGTGATGATCTTGTTGAAGACGAAGAGTTCCATCCCTGCAAGACCGGCCCATGCAGCTTTTATCCGAAGGGCCTTCCCGGCTTCATCCAGGTCCCTCAGGTCCTCCACATAGTGCACCCATTCGGTCAGGCTTTGGCTCATGGGCTGCTCCAGCTTCGCGATGTGCGTCACGGTTTCGGCGAAGTCCCCCACAACGTGGTAGCTGGCTTCGAAGAGCCAATCCGGGATCCCACTGACCTCGGCGGCCCACTTTCGAAGCTGGGTGCTGGTCACAGGGCGTTTCGGCCTTCTCCCGCTCAACAACGCGATGGTCCATAGTTTGTCCTCGTCCGTCGCCTCTCGG
>CAYQMC010000239.1:0-4280 GCA_964418285.1 uncultured Chryseobacterium sp. | reverse complement strand
GGCGAAGGTGTGGACTACTCTGCGGATTACAACGCGCGCTACGAGCACGGTGAGCTCGTCTCCGCCGACAGTATCCGCTTCGATTCCTCGCAAACGTTCACCACGCTGAAAGGCCGCACTGTCTATGGAGGCGGTGGCGTGATGCCCGATGTGTTCGTGCCTGCCGATACGGCCGAGGGGTCGGCCTACCTGAGCGAATTGTTCTACACCGGGGCACTCAACCAGTTCGCGCTGGATGTCGCTGATCGTGAACGCACCAAGCTGTTGGGCTATGGGTCGCACAAGGCGTTCAGCGACGGCTACGTCATCACCGATTCCATGCTGCGGGAGTTGGGTCGGTTCGCCGAGGAGCAAGGCATCACCCCCGACCCGAATGGTCTGGAGCGTTCCCGGAGACAGATCACGACCCGACTCAAGGCCGGCATCGCGCGCAACGTATGGGGCAACGCCGGTTTCTACGAGATCATGCTCGACACGGACAGCATCTACGAGCGGGCCAAACAGCAATTGACGACCTCAGGCGCGTAACGGTAACGCCAGGAAAAAGAAAGGGGCCTGTGGGCCCCTTTCTTGATGGTATCGATCCGGATGGATCACTCGGCAACGGCCTCCTCCACCTTATCGGCAGCGGCTTCCATTCCCTCGGCGGCGTCATCAACAGCACCTTCGACGGCTTCACCAGCGTCTTCCATGGTGGCGTTGACCTCCGCTTCGGCAGCTTTCATGTCAGCCTCCATCTTGTCCATGAGCTCCTGTGCTTGGGCTTCGATCTCAGCGGCCTTCGCCTCCATTTCAGCTTCGTTGCTGCTTCCGCAGGCTACGAACAGGGCTGCCACAGTGGCCAGCATTGCAAACTTCTTCAACATTTCGGGTTGTGTTTTGGTGAAAAACGGCTTCAAAGGTAATCGCGCATCCGGTTCCATACCGGATGAGCCCCCAACGCAGGGACTATCTTTGTCCCGTTCTTCGACCGATAACCCTTAACGAACGACAAAATGGCCTATACCCTACCTGATCTTCCCTACGGGCACGATGCCCTGGAACCCCATATCGACACCACCACCATGCAGATCCACCACGGAAAGCACCACAATGCCTACGTGACCAACCTGAACAAGGCCTTGGAGGGTTCGCCCTTGGCAGGCAAGTCCATCGAAGAGCTGATGGCCGGCATGGACATGAACAACATGGCAGTGCGGAACAATGGCGGTGGACATTACAACCATAGCCTTTTCTGGACCGTGATGGCCCCCAACGCCGGCGGATCTCCGGAGGGGGAATTGGCCGAAGCGATCGATGCGTCCTTCGGCTCCTTCGATGCCTTCAAGGAAAAATTCGCAGCAGCCGCAGCGACGCGCTTCGGCAGTGGCTGGGCCTGGCTCTGCGTGCACAAGGGTGGCAAGCTCGACGTGTGCAGCACACCCAACCAGGACAACCCCTTGATGCCGGATACGGGTTGTGGGGGCACGCCGATCCTGGGCCTCGATGTGTGGGAGCATGCCTACTACCTGCACTATCAGAACCGCCGCCCGGACTATGTCGGCGCATTCTGGAATGTGGTGAACTGGGCCGAAGTGGCCCGGCGCTACGCGGGTGGGAAATAATACCCCGAAATGCTCATGAACGGGCGCCCGGGAGCAACGCTCCCTGGCGCCCGTCTACTTTTGTACCATGCTCGAACGCGTCCGTTGCCTGATCCTTTGTGGCTGCATGGCCTTGCCCGCGTTGACACAGGCAGGCGGACCTTACAACCGGCTTTCGGTATTGGACCGGTCCGCGCTGGACAGCCTTTCGGCTTCGGTACCGACCGGGGACAGCACCCTGGTCGCGGGCGAGAACACACGGGCCATCAGCAGCGGGCTCGCAGTGCTCTTGGGGCCCTTTGGGGCTCACCGCCTCTACCTGGGCACAAGCACGCGCGTAGCCGTGGTCTACGGCATCACATTCGGAGGTTTCGGTATCCTGGCCCTCTTGGACCTGGGGCACCTGCTCTTCACCAAGGACCTCGAGCCCTACCGCAACAACGACCGGGTGTTCATGTGGGGCAGCCCCCCAGAGGAACCTACTCCACCGTAACGCTCTTGGCCAGGTTACGGGGCTGGTCCACATTGCATCCACGCATCACCGCGATGTGGTAGCTGATCAGCTGCAAAGGGACAACGCTCAACAAGGGCACCAATGCATCGGGCGTATCGGGGATCTCGATCACGTGGTCGGCCAAGCCTTTCACGACCTGATCCCCTTCGGTCACGATCGCAATGATCTTACCCTTGCGGGCCTTCACCTCTTGGATGTTGCTCACCACCTTTTCGTAGCTCGCGCCCTTCGTCGCGATGACGAACACGGGCATCGCCTCATCGATCAACGCGATGGGGCCATGCTTCATCTCCGCGGCAGGGTAGCCCTCCGCATGGATGTAGCTGATCTCCTTGAGCTTCAACGCCCCCTCCAAGGCCACCGGGAAACTGTAGCCACGACCCAGATACAGGGCATTGGGTGCATCCTTGTAGATGTCGGCGATGTATTTGATCTGCGCTTCGGCCTTGAGCACCTTCTGAACCTTGTCCGGAATGGCATCCAACTCGTTGAGCAGGCGGTAGAAGTTGCTCTCGCTGATGGTGCCCTTGCGCCGCCCCACCATGAGCGCCATGAGGGTTAGCACCGTGACCTGGGCCGTGAAGGCCTTCGTACTGGCCACCCCGATCTCCGGACCGGCATGGGTGTACGATCCAGCATGGGTGGCACGCGCGATGCTGCTGCCCACCACATTGCAGATACCGATGATGGTGGCACCACGTCCCTTGGCCAGTTCGATGGCCGCCAGGGTATCGGCCGTTTCGCCACTTTGGCTGATGGCGAGTACGATGTCGTTCTCACCAACGATGGGGTTGCGGTAGCGGAATTCGCTGGCGTACTCAACTTCAACCGGGATGCGCGCGAGGTCCTCGAACAAGTACTCGCCTACGAGACCAGCATGCCAGCTGGTGCCGCAGCCCACGATGAGGATGCGCTTTGCGTTCACAAAGCGCTGCTCGTGGTCCTTTATACCCCCAAGGACCACCTCGCCCTTGGCCAGGTTGAGGCGACCGCGCATGCTGTCGCGTATGCTGCGCGGCTGCTCGTGGATCTCCTTCAGCATGAAGTGGTCGTAGCCACCTTTCTCCAAGGCCTCCAGATGCATCTCGAGCTCCTGGATGAAAGGCGTCTTGTCCTGGTTCTTGATGTTCCGGATCTTCAAGCCCTTGTGCCGATCGATGACCGCGATCTCACCATCCTCCATGTACACCACATTGCGGGTGTGTTCCACAATGGGCGTGGCATCGCTGGCCAGGA
This sequence comes from uncultured Chryseobacterium sp., assembly GCA_964418285.1. GTDB lineage: Bacteria > Bacteroidota > Bacteroidia > Flavobacteriales_F > PHOS-HE28 > PHOS-HE28. The sequence goes on along the minus strand of CAYQMC010000239.1, from coordinate 947 downwards.
AGTATTCGCCGCTTTCGCCGATACCGATGACCAGGGGCGAGCTCTTGCGTGCCGCCACCATCACCTCAGGGTTCTTGCGGTCCAGGACCACGATGGCATATGCACCCACCACGCTGTTCAGCGCCAGGCGCACGGCTTCGGCCAGGTCCACCTTGTCCGTCCGCTGGATATCGTCGATCAAGTGCACCAAGACCTCGGTATCGGTATCGCTCTTGAACTCATGGCCCCGGTGGATCAATTCCTCCTTGATGGCTGCGTAGTTCTCGATGATCCCATTGTGGATCAAGGCAAGATCCCCACTGGTTCCTTGGTGCGGGTGGGCGTTCACATCGTTCGGGGGGCCGTGGGTGGCCCAGCGCGTGTGGCCTATGCCCACAGTACCGGAAAGCGACAGGCCTTGGGTATGGGCCTCCAGGTCGGCCACCTTGCCTTTGCATTTGTGCACGCTCAGCACGTCTCCGTCCAAGAGCGCCACACCGGCACTGTCGTACCCGCGGTATTCAAGCCTCCGAAGGCCGTTGATCAGTATGGGATAAGCATCCTTATCGCCCAAGTATGCTACAATGCCGCACATGCCGTGTTCAGTATGTGGTGAATGTAAGTTCCAAGCGCATCGGCTTGTCGGGATGTGAGGGCCCTGCCAACACGACCCGATTGGCTGTAATGCCGTTGCTTCCCGGCACCAGTTCCACACCAGTGTCCGGTATGGTGCCCGTGACCACACCCTGGACGTACCTGGTAATGTTGAAGCGGTATTCCTTGGCATCGACACGATAGTTCCCGTCTATCGTCCCCGACCCGGCCACTTGGTCAGGCAGGAAGATATCCCCACCGGTAACGCTGTCCGTGCGGAAGATGAAAAGCTGCGCCCATTGGTGGATGCGTCATTGTTACCGATTGCAATAAGATAAAAGACAATTACCCCCGTGTTGATATCCCGGAAATTG
>CAYQMC010000238.1:0-4327 GCA_964418285.1 uncultured Chryseobacterium sp. | reverse complement strand
GACCCGAGGCTCTGCTTGCTGCGCGCGTGCAGGTCGAGGGCGTTGCGGATGGCCCCGGCCTTCTTCTCGGCCTTGATGCGCGCATGTTCAGCCTTCGAAAGGCGGTAGTAGGTCCAGTATTCGCTCCCGTTCTCATAGGTATCCACCAGCTCGAATGCTTCAAGTTGCTCGCTGGTGCGTGTGCGGACAGTGCTGGTGTAGGTTGCATCGAAGCGGTTGCTTCGGTCCAGCGTACTGAGGAGGCTGTTGCCTTCCACGACCACACTGATCTCGCTGGCAAGGTCGTTCAGGGCGTTCTGTTTGGCCGATTCCTGATGGTCCGCCCGAGCCTTGCTGGCGAATCCGACACCGACGTAATACGCGCTCGAGACCGGACGCGATCGCACCCAGGAGGGTCGCTCGGGTTCAAGCGCCGCGGTTTCGGTTTTTTGGACCACGGGCCGCTTGTCTCCGCAGGCGATCAGCAGCAGGGCAGGAAGCGCGAAAAGAAGCGAACGGTTCACGGTAGACGGTTCTTGAGGTCCTGTTGGATGCTGTTGGCCACCGCAGTGCTCATGGTATTCAACAACTCGCTGCTGAGCGTGGTGATCGGCTTGATCGTTCGCGGAGCCGCGAACAGGGCACGCATCTCGCGCCGTGCACTCCCGCTGAGGTCCACCACCCCGTTCTTGGCCGGCATCAGGCCATCCACGTTGCCATCATAGGCCGCGTAGTACATATGGTCCTTGGCTTCGCGGTCCACCACCTGGCTCATGAGCACTTCCCCGGTCTCCAGGCTCACCAATCGGTAGGACATGGATACCACGACCTTGTGCTCCTGGTAGTATTCCGCATAGCGCGCCTGGCGGTATCGGGTCTCGAAGTACTTCTCCCCCGTCTCCTTGTTGGTCTTCTGCACACGGTAGCTCTCGAAGGCCTCCTTGGTTCCCCTGCGCAGTTGGCCAGGTTCCTCGCGGTAGTCGATGAGCGTACCCATCAATACCGCTTGTGCTCCCATCAGGTTGCCCACTTGCACGGCGGTCTGCTCATCCACCACCCCGCTCATACCCAGTCGCTGTTCTTCCAGGATGCGCTCCATGTTCTCGCGGTCCACGATGCGCAGGAAGGGGTCGCGGGTCTGGGTCAGACCTGTCATGACATGGGCTTGGATCCGCGAGGCGATATCAGTACGCTTGTTCGAACTCGTGAACGGGACGACGGCAATGGAATATTGGCCCTTGGTAACGGCTTCCTGCCGCAGGTGGGCAGCATCCTTGTACCCTGCATCCTTCTTCAGGATGCGATCGAACTCATCGTATGCCTTGCGGTAGAGTCCGGCTTGCAGATCGGCCATACCGGCCTGGTACAACGGTTCCAAATATGCGACCGCCTGGAGACTATTCGCATCCTTGTAGTTGGGCTCCAGCTTGGCGATCTCAGCGAACAGGCGCTCTGCCCCGCCGTAGTCCTGTCGTTCCAACAGGTCCTGTCCTTGTTCGTAAAGGTCCATCAGGTGTTCGCCTTTAACTCGGTCGAAGTCGGCCTTGTAGTGGTCCGGCACTTCCAGCATCACGCCCATACGCTGCACACGATCCCGGTAGGACATGGCCTCGAGGTAGGTATTGACGGCGGTGCGGCGGTCTCCACCCATGGCCACCGACTTGAAGAAGTCCGACAGGCGATCGTCCAGCACGAGTTGTGCGTTCTTCTTCAGGCCGATCTTGGCATCGATGTTCTGTTTGTTGCGCTGCACGGCACCCAGGTACATCTCCGCCGCCTCCGCGTACATGCCTGCCTGATCGAGCTTACCGGCGCGCTTGGCCATGGGCTTCGACCCGGTGCATGCTGCCAGGAGCACGACGAGCAGTGATACTGCGGTGATATGGATGCGTGAGGGCATGGCCGTTGGTCGCTAAGGCGCGTCGTTCTTTCCGCGGACCCGATCAACGGGCTTGCAGGAATTCGTTCAGGTCGTCCACCGAACTCTCGAAGGTGAACGCGTCGTTCAGTTTGTAGTAGTTGCCGATGTCATGGGTACGGTCGTAGGCGTACTTGGCGAAATCCAACTTCGAATCCTCGAAGCTGAACACACCCATGATGGCCTTGACCTGGTCCGTGGTGAAACAGCGGTCGCGACCGATCTGCTTGGCCACGGTCATCTTGGTATCCTCGAAGCTCTTGCTCTCGATGCTTTTCCTGGCATCGTCGAACTCCGTGGACGTCATCGGCATACCACAACCCACCGGGCCGCTGTAGCCGGGCATGCGGTATACCTCAGGCTCCTTCACCGGCGCTGGCACAGCGACAGCTGGTGTTGCCGGAACCGCTGTCGTAGTGGTCGTTGTGGTGGTGCGCGTGGTGCGTGTGGTGGTCGTTCCTGTGGTACCTCCCGTGCGCAGGTCCATGCCGCCTTCATCCACGCGGACCTTCACGTCGAAGCCCACGCCAGGCATGCCCATGGAGATGTCGATGTCCTCGCTGGTGCCATCACCGATGACATCCTCCTCCACCACGGTCACGGTCGTCACCTGATCGATCCCGCCGACCTCTACCTTCTGGGTGATACCCGAGGCCGGTTTGGCGGCCGGTGCTGGGCTGTCATCGACAAAGGTGGTCGGCACTGGCTTCTCTACCACCGTTGGAGCGGCGGTGCCCAGGGCTGCTTCTCCCGTTGGGCGCAGGACCCGTTCACCCTTCTTGTTGGTGGTGATCATCACGGTGTACTCCATGCCCAAGGGCAGGTACACGGACTTCCGAAGCTGTGGAATGGAAGCATCCGCGAAACGCACCATGACGACGGGCGACTCGTTGCGCAGGCCGGTGGCCACAACGCGTGAAGCGGGCTCCGCGTTCTTCACGTCCCCGTCCACGATGAGCGTGAATTTCGATCCGTCCTCGGCAAAAAGGACCAGATCCATGGTCTGGGCTTGCAGCGATGGTGTAGCGAATAATGCTGCGATGGCTAGGGTAACGATGTGTTTCATGGCTTCTTCAGAGGGTTGCGAAGTTAGACGTTGGTGCTGCGATGGCAAGTGGCATGCCAAAGGCTTTCGGCGATGCCGTCTTCCCACCTGGATACCGCGATCACCAGTGCTCCGGTGCATGCTTCGCATCTTCGCACCGCAATTCCAGTCCACCTTACCCCATGCGCAAGATCTTGATCCTGGGTGCCGGCCGTTCGGCATCGTCCCTGATCCACTACCTCATCCAACACGCCAGCCAGCAGGAATGGCGCGTTACCGTTGCGGACCGGGATGAACAGCACGCACAGAGCCTGATGCCTCCGGGCACCACCGTGGCCGAAGCGCTGACCCTGGATGCGACCGCTGCCGAAGCCCGCGCAAAAGCCATCGGTGGGCACGATCTGGTGATCAGCATGCTGCCGGCCTTCATGCACATGGATGTGTTACAGGACTGCCTACGGCTGAAGAAGCACGTGATCACCCCCAGCTATGTTCCCGATGCCCTTTGGGCGATGGATGCGGAATACAAGGCGGCCGGGTTGGTGGTGCTCAACGAAATGGGTCTGGACCCTGGGATCGACCACATGAGCGCCATGCGCATCCTGGACCGGGTCCGGCACCAAGGAGGCCACATGGAGGCTTTCGAGAGCTATACGGGCGGACTTGTGGCCCCCGAAAGCGACACCAACCCATGGGGCTACAAGTTCAGTTGGAACCCGCGGAACGTTGTGCTGGCCGGTCAAGGCGGTGCCGCCAAGTACATCCGTGACGGGATCACCAAATACATCCCCTACCACAAGCTCTTCCAACAGACCGTCCATATCGAAGTGCCGGAGTTGGGTGCGTTCGATGGCTACGCCAACCGCGACTCGCTGAAGTACCGTAAAGCCTACGGCATCGAAGCCATCCCGACCCTGGTGCGGGGCACGCTCCGCAAGGCTGGTTACTGCAAAGCATGGGACGCCTTCGTGCAACTGGGTTGTACGGATGACGGCTTCACGATGGAATTGCCCGCGAGCGCCAGTTGGAACGACTTCGTGAATGCCTTCCTACCCACTTCCGCAGGGCAGGACACGCGCACCGCACTTGCCCGTTATCTCGGAATTCCTGCAACGGGCGAAGTGATGGCCAAGCTCGAGTGGCTCGGGCTCTTCGGCGATGACGCCATCGGCGTAGAGGGCCTTTCGCCAGCGGCAACCCTGCAACACCTGCTCGAAGAGAAATGGATGCTGGGTCCAACGGACAAGGACTTGGTCGTGATGTGGCACCGTTTCCAGTACTCCTTGGAAGGAAGGAAGCACGTGCTGTTGGCCTCCTTGGGTGTGATCGGCAAGGACCGTACCCACACGGCAATGGCACAGACCGTGGGCCTGCCCATCGCCATG
>CAYQMC010000237.1:0-4332 GCA_964418285.1 uncultured Chryseobacterium sp. | reverse complement strand
AGTAGGCTTTGCCTCCTTGGGTCCGCCCATGCCCAGCATACCACACCAGGATGGTGTTCACCTTGTTGGTCCGCACCAGATCACGCAACTCGATATTGAAAAAGCGTTCCAACTGCTCCTTTGTCAGGTTCTTCTTCTGGAGGGTGCGGTGCACAGAATAGTTGGCGAAGGACTTCTGCATCTTGGCCATGTCCCCCCCGCCCACCAAGGCCGGAAAGTCGCGGTAGTTGTTGTTCTCGATGTAGACCACCCAGGTCGTACCAGTGGACGAGGAGGCGGCGGGCGTTGCGGCAGGAACTACCGGCTTCGCCACCACAACGGGTTCGGCTTTGCGTATGATGGAGTACGTCACTTCCGAAGCATTGCCGAATTGATCCTCGGCACGCACCACGAACTGTTCGCGCCCTTTCACGTCCATGCTGATGCTGAAATCGGGGTCCAACTGGTCAGGTGGATAACTGGCATTCACGCCATTCACGGCGATCAGGCGGATGAGGCTCGCATCGGTTACCCGCCCCTCCAGAAAGAAATCGTCCTTGCCGGCAGGCAGGGTTATCTGCCTGTCACCTGTGGTGAGCGGTTTGGTCACCGCGATGGATGGCGCGATGCCTTCGCTGCGTTCCACTTGCAGCACAGCCGTGCTCAAGTTATCGTACACATCAACGGCCTGCACCAGGATCTCCTGCTCTTCATGTCCCAACGGTATGCTCACCACGAATTGCGGGTCCTTCTCATCCTTGGCGAAATCCGCGGGCATGCCGTTCACGGTGATGGACTTGAGTGGACTACGATCCCGCACGTGGCCCGAAACCTTCACGTAGTTCAGCGCTGCCGAGATCTGGGCGACCTCGCCTTTTCGGAAGGGTTCCACCACGGTGATACCCGGTGGATCGCTCTCGCGATTCATTTCGAAGACCTGTTGCGCTATCCGTGCTTTCGCCTCGGTCATGCTCCTGCGCTCATCGGCACCGATCGAAGCATCGAGTTCCATCAACTTCTCGGCGCTCTCCAAGTCCTTCAGTGCGCCTTCCAGATCGAGGTTGGCCTCGCGACATTGGCTGCGGAACAAGGTAGCCTCGAGGTCCGACGGATCCTCAAGTACCAGACGGTTGAGGTCGTTAACTGCGTTCTGGTGTTGGCCGAATCCATGGTAGTAGCGCGCGCGCTGCAGGTAAACGGCCCGGTCGGTGCGTCCAAGTGCCATGCACCTGCTGATGTCATCGATGGCCTTGGCATACTCCTTTTGCAACGCGAGGGCCTTGCTTCGGGTGAAAAGGGCATCCGTGCTTTGCGGATTGAGTTCGAGGGCCCGGGTGCATTTCTCGATGGCCTTTTCCAGGGTACGCATCTGCATGGTGGGTGCGCTATACTGCTCATATAGCGCAAGTTGCACCTCGCTAAGGGCCACATAGGCAGGTTCGTACATATGGTTCCACTCCAGCACCTTGTCCAAGTCGAATTCCGCTGTGCGGTAGTCGCGCAAGGCCGTCCTCACCACACCGTGGAGATAGTAGGTATCGGTAGTGGCCTTCAGCGCGAGCGCTGCATCCGCCGCCTGGGAAGCCCTGTCCAGATCGCCCAAGGCGAGGGCTGCACGAACCTTCGCTTGCAGGCCGGCCATGTGCTTGGGATCCACTTTCAACGACTGTTCGCTCAATGCCAGCGCCTCCGAGGCGCTATCCACCTCCAGAAAGGCCATGGCAGCGGAAGAAGCGTGAGCCGGCTCAGCGGGATCCAACCGCGACATCGTGCGGCGGTCGCGCGCCCGATCCAATGGGCGCGCCAGGAGTCCATATACATCCGAACGAGCCTCGTAGGCCTTCACCAGTCCTGGGTCCACGCGAATGGCCAGGTCGTACTTCTCCAAGGCCTCTTCCAGCCTCATTTGCTTGCGTAAGGCATCGCCCTCTTTCAGGAACGCCTTCCCCCCTTGTGCCGAAGCTTCGAAGGAAGACCCCAGGAACAGCAAGGCTAGCAAGAACAGCAGCGTGGAGAATAGGCGCGTCAGCATGTTGGACCCAAATGTAGAGCACAACAAAGCGAACCTAGTGCCAAAGCGAAGGAAACGCTGTACGCACCGACCAAAGGCTACTACTCCTTGGTGAAATTCGCCATGACCTCCGGTGTTACGCCGGTGCTGCTGAAGCCTCCGTCGTGAAAGAGGTTCTGCATGGTGACGAATCTCGTCAGATCACTGAACAGCGAAATGCAATAGGCGGCGCAATCCTCCGCAGGTGCGTTACCCAACGGACTCATGGCATCGGCAAAGCCGAAGAACCCATCGAAACCCTTCACACCGGAACCAGCAGTGGTCCAGGTGGGACTTTGGCTGATGGTGTTGACACGCACCTTCTTCTCCTTGCCCAAGCGATAGCCCCAGCTACGCGCGATGGATTCGAGCAGGGCCTTGGCATCGGCCATGTCGCCGTAATCGGGGAAAACGCGTTGGGCAGCGATGTAGCTAAGGGCCAATACTGAGGCACCTTCAGCAAGTGCATTGCCCTTGTAAGCAGCCTGCAACATGCGGTGGAAGCTCATGCCGCTCACGTCGAGGGTCTGCTTGTACCACTCGTAGTTCAGGTTGTCGTAGCTTCTGCCCTTGCGCACGTTGGGGCTCATACCGATGCTGTGGAGTACGAAGTCCATGGGACCTCCGAGCTTTTCCTGGGCACCGGTAAAGAGGGCCGCCAGGTCGGCATCGTTGGTGGCATCGGCAGCGATGATCCCAGCTCCGATCTTCTCTGCAAGTCCATTGATCTCGCCCATGCGCATGGCTACCGGCGCATTGGTGAGTACGATCGAAGCACCTTCGACATGCGCCAGTTCAGCCACCTTCCAAGCGATGCTCTGATCATTGAGGGCACCGGAGATGATGCCGCGTTTACCTTGGAGTAGTCCGTGTGCCATGGTTCGATCTGTTGATGGGCGAAAGATAGACCCCCTTGTGGAATGGCTTCGGACCAGCCAGATCCGCCGCTGTGGAAGCAGTCGTTCAAAAGAGGAGCGGGAGACGGGATTCGAACCCGCGACATTCAGCTTGGGAAGCTGATGCTCTACCAACTGAGCTACTCCCGCTTAGGACAGCGCGAAAATAACGTCGCAGAGTGTTCGCGCCAGCGCCCCACGTAAACGGTCGACCGCTTACCTGAAAGGCTGGAGAAGCACGCTCTGACCAGCGCAGGTCATTAACCTACATTTGACCACACCTTAACACTCCACCCATGTACCACGGCCCACCTTTGCAACGCAGCACGGAAGACCCCATGGCAGGAGCATTGGCACAAAAAGTTTTGTTGGTGGATGACGAGCAGGATATCGTAGACCTGCTCAAGTACAACCTTGAGCGCGAAGGATATCATGTACTGACCGCCCTCAATGGTAAGGACGCCATCAAACTGGCAAAAGCGAATCGGCCTGACCTTATCGTGCTCGATATCATGATGCCCGGTATGGATGGCGTGGAGGTGTGCATGCAACTCAGGCAGCTCCAGGAATTCAAGAGCACGGTGATCACCTTCCTTACTGCTCGCGGAGAGGATTACAGCCAGATCGCGGGTTTCGAGGCAGGTGCCGATGATTACATCACGAAACCGGTGCGTCCCAAGGTGTTCGTCAGCAAGGTCAAAGCCTTGCTGAAACGCAGCAGTGCCGAAAGACCCGATGGGCATGTGCTGGAATCCAACGGCATAAAGGTGGACCTTGAGAAGGTGATGGTATACGCCAAGGACCAGGAGCTGCAGTTGCCGAAGAAGGAATTCGAACTCCTGGTGTTGCTCATGAGCAAACCCGGCAAGGTCTTCAAGCGCGACGAGATCTACAACCAGATCTGGGGCAACGAGCTGTTCGTTGGTGACCGCACCATCGATGTGCACATCCGGAAGCTGCGCGAGAAGATCGGCGACGAACGGATCAAGACCATCAAAGGCATCGGCTATAAGTTCGACGCCTGAGTCCGCTTCCTTCCCTCCACGTCCTCTATTATCTTTGGCGCGCGCTGCACTCGGGGTGTGGCTCAGCCCGGTAGAGCGCTACGTTCGGGACGTAGAAGTCGGAGGTTCGAATCCTCTCACCCCGACCAGATCAAAGCCCCTGTGACGAAGTCATGAGGGCTTTTTGCTTACCCCACTGCGTCAAGCCCAGCTTATGTGCGGGTGGGGTAAGCAATAGTCTCCGTTCATGCGAAGCAAGGTCAAAGGGGTGATAGGCCTTACGCCAATGCCAGTCCAACTCGGGTTCGGCCGAAGGATCCGGCTATCTGCCAGTCCGTTTGCCACCAAGCTTGGACCACCTCCTCGTGGGCACCCTGGACGAGCGTACCGCTTCCCCGCGTTC
>CAYQMC010000236.1:2773-4407 GCA_964418285.1 uncultured Chryseobacterium sp. | reverse complement strand
GCGCCACGTAGAGCAGCGGCACCCAGTGATCGATGGGCAGATCGCCATACGTGCCGGTGCGTTCAAGGTCGGCGGTGTGGTCGGCGGTGATCACGAACAGGGTGTTGTCATACCAAGGCATGGATCGTGCGGTGGCGAAGAAGCGGCGCAGGGCATCATCCGCGTAGCGCAGTGTTGGGTGGATGGCCTGGGTTCCTCCGGCGAAACGTTCGGCTTCCTCGGGTGGCAGTTGGTAGGGATGATGACTGCTGAGGGTGAAGACCGTGCTGAGGAAGGGTTCCGGTTCGCGTGCCAACTGCTGCGCCCAGAATTGCAGGAAGGGCCGGTCGCGGATGCCCCAGTGGCCGTCGAAATCAGCCTTGCTATCAGGGTATTCGTCCAGGCCCACATAGCGTTGGAAGCCCGCTGCACGTGCATAACCGTCGAAGCTCATCGTGCCGTTCCGGCCACCGTGGTAGAAGCTGGTGCTGTAGCCTTCCTGCGCGAGCACGTTGGCCAGGGATGTGGAGGGCAGACCGCCGTAGGGTGAAGAGGTGAAGGCCTCGTCCATCCAGTGGGGGATGGAGGCCAGGATGGCAGGCACAGCGTCGATGCTACGGCGGCCATTGGAAAAGGCTCTTGTGTAGTTCTGCCCATGGGCCATCAGCGAGTCCAGGAAGGGCATGTGGCCTTCACCACCGCCGAGGGTTCCGCTGTAGAGTGCGGAGAAGCTCTCCAGGATGATGACCACCACATTGGGCTGCTCGGGCGGTGGTGGAGGCCCGCTGATGCCTTCATGATGCAGCCGGGTACCGAGGTCGGGGAAGTGATGCACTACGGGCCACCAACGGTCTGCCACCTCTTGCGTCAAGTAGGTACGCTCGGTCAACGCCGGCTTACCGAAGCTCATGAGCAAGGTGTAGGGCGTATTGAGCACCACGGGTAGCACAGCCGGTCCACCGTAGTGTGTCGCATCAAGGGGCTGCAGGGGGATCAGCTGAGTGCCACCGCGCGAGGCCAGCACAAGCAGGACCAGCGCCACCACCCGCCAGCCGATACGCCAGGGGATGGCGACAGGGCGTCCGGCATCGAGGCGCCCGATGGCGCGGTAGCCCCATGCCAGCAGCACGAACACGGCAATGAGAAGGAGGAAGAGGTACCAGAAGTCGCGCAGGAATGTCGGGAGGAGGCCCACAAGATCACCGCCACCGGACATGATGTTCAGCAGGTCAGCGGTACTGCGCTTGAGCGTGAAGCGGTAGTAGCCGATGTCGCCCACGTTCGCGACCAGGAAGAGGCCGTTCAGCAGTACGAACACGGTCGTCTGGACCTGCGCCATGGTCCGTCCCGGCCGCGGGGTGGCCAGCACCAGAAGTACCCATGGGAGGTTGATCCAGGCGATCGCGAACAGGTCGAAGCGCATGCCGCCGAGGTAGACCGTCAGCGGTACATCGGGGAACAACGCCGCATTGTGCCATACGAACAGCAGCCGAAGGGCGGTATACAACGCGGCCACCAACCCCAGGCGGAGCAGCAATACGGACAGGGGACCGGCGCGCATGGCGGCGAAGATCGGCACAAGGTGCCGATCGTAGGGGCGGACGATCGTCCGCCCGCCGCCAAGCGCCTGAAAGACGATCGTCCGCCCGCCGCCA
>CAYQMC010000236.1:0-2673 GCA_964418285.1 uncultured Chryseobacterium sp. | reverse complement strand
GACGATCGTCCGCCCGCCGCCAAGCGCCTGAAAGACGATCGTCCGCCCGCCGCCATGTGCAAGGTCCGCGATCGCTACACCTACCGTGGGATGTCGGTGAGAACGCGGGCCCTGCGCCCGGGATGGGAGCGGCAGCCCGGTGAAGACCAGCGCCAGCAGCCACGTGCAACGAGGAGGCGACCAGAGGGAGCCCCCGCAGTACCGAGGATGCAGCGTTGGGCGGATCGGCTACAGCGGACAGCCCGAAAAGGCGCCCAACATATCCAACAACATTGCTTTGTCGGTATCACTGCATCGACAAGTACGAAGCCTGTCGGACACCGATACCTTTGCCCCACGATCGGAAGCAAGGTCATCTACAGACCTTATGATCTTCCGGTAATCTGATCGACATGTCCCTCGAAGCAACCGAGAAACGCCAGCTCGCTTACGAGCGCGGCACCCACAGCGACGCCTTCCTCATCAGCACCTACGGGAAGCTGGTGTATCCGCGCATCATCGAGGAGAAGATGCTGAGCTTGCTGCGGCAGGGCAAGATCAGCAAGTGGTTCAGCGGCATCGGGCAGGAGGCCATCAGCGTTGGCGCCACCATGGCCCTGCAGGACGATGAGTACATCCTGCCGATGCACCGCAACCTGGGCGTGTTCACCACGCGCGGCATGCCCTTCCGCAAACTTTTCGCGCAATGGCAGGGCAAGGCCACCGGCTACAGCAAGGGCCGCGAACGCAGCTTCCACTTCGGCAACCAGGAGCACAAGGTGGTGGGCATGATCAGCCACCTGGGGCCGCAGCTGGGCATTGCCGATGGCATCGCATTGGCGCACAAGCTCAAGAAGGAGAACCGATGCACTGTGGTATTCACCGGGGATGGTGCCACCAGCGAGGGCGATTTCCACGAGAGTGTGAACGTGGCGGCCGTGTGGGACCTGCCGGTGCTGTTCATCGTGGAGAACAACGGCTACGGTCTGAGCACACCCAGCAGCGAGCAGTTCCGCATGAAACAGTTCACGGACAAAGCCATCGGCTACGGCATCGAGACGGTGCAACTGGCGGGCAACAACATCCTGGAGGTATACGATGCGCTGGCCTGGTGGGCCAACAGCGTGCGCGAGAACCCGCGCCCGGTGCTGGTCGAGTGCATGACCTTCCGCATGCGCGGCCACGAGGAGGCCAGTGGCACCAAGTACGTACCGAAGGAGCTGTTCGAGGCGTGGGGCAGGAAGGACCCTGTGGTGAACTACGAGAACTGGCTACTTGCCACGGGGGTGCTGAGCATTGCGCAACGGGACGAGATCCGTGCCAGCCTGAAGAACGGCATCGAGGCCGATCTAAAGGTGGCGTTCGAGGAACCGGAACCGGTGCCCGTTGCCGAACAGGAATTGGCCGACGTCTACGCACCAACGGTCCTGGATCACACCCGTACCGTCGACCCTTTGGGTCGACTTGCGGAATCCCCCGAAACGACCGGTGCCCTGGAAAAACGGATGATCGACGCGATCCAGGAAGGCCTGCGCCAGAGCATGGAGCGCCACCCGGAGCTGGTGTTGATGGGACAGGACATAGCCGAATATGGTGGGGCGTTCAAGATCACCGATGGCTTTGTGGAACTGTTCGGCAAAGAGCGTGTACGCAACACCCCACTATGCGAAAGCGCCATCCTGGGTGCCGCACTTGGCCTCAGCATCAAAGGCATGAAGGCCATGATGGAGATGCAGTTCGCCGATTTCGTGAGCGAAGGCATGACGCAGATCTGCAACAACCTGGCGAAGATCCACTACCGTTGGGGCCAGAACGCCGATGTGGTGGTGCGCATGCCCACCGGCGCCGGGGTGGGAGCGGGGCCGTTCCACAGCCAGAGCAACGAGATGTGGTTCGTGAAGACGCCCGGCCTGAAGGTGGTATACCCGAGCAACCCTTACGACGCGAAAGGTCTGCTGATGACCGCCTTCGATGACCCCAATCCGGTTATGTTCTTCGAGCACAAGGCGATGTACCGCAGCATCAGCGGTCCGGTGCCCGAACAGCCGTACAGCATACCATTCGGCAAGGCACGGGTGGTGCGCGAGGGTAGTGACATCAGTGTCATCACCTACGGGATGGGTGTGCATTGGGCGACGGAACTGGCCGATGAACTACTGGCAGCGAACGGCGCGAAGCTGGACGTGCTGGACCTGCGTACCCTTGTCCCCTTGGACGTGGACACCATCCTCACCAGCGTGAAGAAGACCGGCAAAGCGCTGCTGCTGCACGAGGACACGCTAACGGCGGGTTTTGGTGGCGAGCTGGCGGCCATCATCGCCGAACATGCCTTCGAGTACCTGGATGCGCCTATCGTGCGGGTAGCGAGCTGGGATACACCGGTGCCTTTCGCGGTGCCGTTGGAACAGGGGTTTTTGCCGAAGGGCAGGTTGAAGGATGCGGTGGAACGGTTGGTGGGGTATTGACCGGTTCGGCATCGGATGCGCCTTTGGCATGAATGCTGCCCGATAACTTGCCGCCATGTTTGCCCGCTCCCTCGTCCTGATGCTCATCCTATCCGGGTCGGTCGTTTCCGCGCAGGACGGCGTCCTTCCCTTCCGGCCCATCGTGGGCATCAACATCGGTGTGGGTCTTCCGAAGGTGGAAGCCATCAGTGGAACGCCGTTCGCCACGCGACCCTACCTCGCAGGTACC
>CAYQMC010000235.1:0-4446 GCA_964418285.1 uncultured Chryseobacterium sp. | reverse complement strand
GAACTTGCCTTTCATGGGTCGCTGGTTTGCGTAAACCCATTTCAGGACGAGTCAGCTCTGAAACCTCCGTAGGGTCTCCTGCAAGGGACCCTGCGGGAACTTGAACTTGAGGCCAGGTGCATCATCGGTACGGCTCCAGCAGTTCGTTCACGGCGCGATAGCCCGTTTCCACGGCGCCATGCACCGTTTGGAAGTGGCCGTTGGTGTTCATGGCCTCACCGGCGAAGAAGAGCGTTTCCGACAGCGGGCGTGCGGCCACGGTGCGCGCATCGCCCATGCCTACGGTGCTGTAGGAGTAGGCGCCACGGATGTAGGGCATGGCGGTCCAGTTCTGCACGTGGGCCTCCACAAAGCTGGCGCTGGCCTGGCCCGCGTACATGGCATCGAGTTCGGCGAGCAGCGCCTGCACAATGGCCTGGTCGCTGCCGAGCGCATGCAGTGCTGCCGCTTGCTCGCCCATGGGAAAGGCCATGAGCACCGGGGTGTTGCCGTCCTTGCCGTAGCCGTTGTCCTGGTAGGCTGCACAAACCGATCCGCCCAGCAGGTTGGGGCGGAAGAAACGCTGGGTGAATTTCAGGAAGACCTTCATGCCCGGGCCCATGCCGAGCTTGCCGAAGGCGGCGGTCTTTTCCGCTGGCAGGGCTGGCTCGAAGTTGATGTCTCCATCGCGCAGTACGGTGACCGGTGCGGTGATGATGCACTTCTCTGCCGTGTGGATGCCGCCGTTGGTATCGCGGATCTCCACGCCGCTGCTGCTCCACGCGATGCGCTCCACCGGAGTGTTCAGGAGCACGCGGTCCTGCACGTGTACGGCGATGCCGTCGTGCAACAGGTCGTAGAAGCTGCGTTCGAAGCGGTGGTCGGAATTGCCGGACGACCAGTTCTCCATCTCCTTCACGCTCCAGTACGCGGATAGCGCCTGGGCCGAAGCACCTTGGTCGCCCGCGAGCCCTTCCACGATGCCTGCGTAGGCGGGGAGCCATCCGCGTTGTTCGGCAAGGGTGCGGTAGCTCACATCGGGCAGGTCCTCGGCTTCGTAAGCGGCGGCGATGTCCTGGGGCAGTGCATCGGTGATACCTCCGTTGAACCAGAAAGCCTCATCGCTATCGTCCCGGTAGATGCGTTCGCCCATGCGCGTGGCCAGGTCGCCCATGATGCTGTTGCGGCCATGCAGCCACTCGGCGCCCAGGTCGATGGGGAAGTCCGCGAAGCCTTCCAGCTTGCCCATGCGCCCCCCGATGCGCTCGCTGGCCTCCAGCACGGTGCATGGAATGCCGAGGCGCTTCAGCACGTACCCGGCATAGAGGCCCGCCGCGCCCGCGCCTATGATGAGCACGTTCCCCTTGAAGGAGTGCTTCAGCAGCGTGTCCTCCTTGCGGCACCCGGCCAGGACCAGGGGGTCGATACCAGCGATAAGGCCGAATGCCCCGAGGGAGCGGATGAAGTTGCGGCGTTGCATGGGTCCATGGAACGGATGGCGTAAAGGTCCGGGAATTCGGTCGTTGGATGTGGCATCATTGGCGTCAGGGGGAAAACTGCGCCACCGAGTTGAACTTGCTGCCCCGGTGGGGAACGATACAGCCAACATGGCTTCATCCCGCCGGAACAGCATCCGGCATGACTTCACAGTATCATTGTAAGCTCTGATGCAAGGATGCCCTGAAACGTTCAAAACCCATTGCCATGAGTGTTTGTGATCGCCGGTGCGGACTTTCGACCCTGGTCCTGTATGTTGTCCTTCCGTTGCTGTTCGCGTGCAACAAGAAGACCGACGCTTGCGAACAGAAGCTCTGTTACAACGGCGGTGTTTGTGTGGATGGTGCTTGCGTTTGTGCCAATGGCTACACAGGCTTCAATTGCGAGATCGTGCCGAACGCCTGCGGTAGCGTAGTTTGCTTGAATGGGGGCGCCTGTGAGAACGATTCGTGCGTGTGTGCCCCTGGCTATACCGGTGCTGACTGTGGCACGCAGGAAACGCCTTCAGCCATCCGCGTGAACACCGTAACGGTAACCTCCTTTCCAGCTACGAATGGCGGTGCAAGCTGGGACAGCGACAGCGGCCCTGATATCTACCCGGAGATCAAACTTGGCCCGGTCGTGATATGGACGGCACCCGAACCCATCCAGGATGCGGACCCTGCCCAGGACCACGCGTTCATCCAGGATCCGACCTTCGACCTGATCAGCCCCACCAGCCTGTACACCATCACCTTGTTCGACCAGGACGACCTTGATCCGGATGATGTGATGGGCAGCGTGGAATTCACACCGTATACCAGTACGAACGCTTTCCCTTCGACCCTCACGATCGCACCCGCTGGAGCTGAAGTGACCTTTACCCTGGAGGTGTCCTATATCTGGTAGCTGCCATGATACAATGCTGGTGGCAGGGGTCTCGGCCAAGTCCGTCCACCATTCGAGCGGATGCCTTCCAACACATGGGCATCCATGCCTCAGGCATGATTGGTGCTGGCCGATATGGCTTCCATCGTCGTGGTCAATAGGCGTCCATCGCTTCGGGTTCCGCCTCCGGGATCGGCCATTCATCCTGCTTGGGGAACCGCCCGGACTGCCAATCGGCGACCTCTGCTTCGTTGCACAGGCATTGCTCCAGTGCTTCTCGAATGCGGGCCTCATCCATCTCCTGGCCGATGAAGACCAGCTCGTTCTGCCGGTCGCCGAAGGTCTTGTCCCAGCGCGCTTCGATCACATCCTTGTGTTCCACGAAAGCGGCGTAGCGGATGCGCTGGCCGAAGGGCATGCTGCTCCACCACACACCGGCTCCATCCGCCTTCAGGCTGCCACCGGCCTGGCTCCAATTCAAGGCTTGCTGCCCGCGCGAGGCCAGCCAGAACATGCCTTTGCTGCGGATGATGGTGGTGGGGAAGTGCTGCGAGAGCCAGGTCCAGAAGCGCTGCGGATGGAAGGGCCGCTGATCGCGGAACACGAAGCTGCGGATGCCGTACTCCTCGGTCTCGGGCGTGTGTACGCCGCCTTCCAACTCCTTCTTCCAACCGGCGCTGCTTTCGGCCTCTTCCATGTTGAAGAGCCCGGTGCCCATGATCTGTGTGGGGTCGATGCGGCCTTGTGTACTGCGGATGATGCGCGCGCCGGGGTTGAGCTTGCGCAGCGTGCCTTCCAGCGTACCGATCATCTCGGGCGTGGCCAGGTCGGTCTTGTTGAGCACGATCACGTTCGCGAACTCCACCTGTTCCACCAGCAGGTTCACGATGGTGCGGTGGTCGCCTTCCATGTTGGTGAGTTCCCGGTCAACCAGTCGTTCGCTGCTGCAGAAGTCGCGGAAGAAGTTGAAGCTGTCCACCACGGTAACCATGGTGTCGATGTACGCGAAGCGGCCCAGATCGATGTTGCTTTCCTCGCTCACGAAGCTGAAGGTCTGCGCCACCGGCACGGGTTCGCTGATGCCGGTGCTTTCGATCAGCAGGTGGTCGAAGCGGCCTTCCTTGGCGAGCTTTTCCACCTCCACCATCAGGTCCTCGCGCAGGGTGCAGCAGATGCAGCCGTTGCTCATCTCCACCAGCTTCTCTTCGGTACGACTGAGCGCGCCGCTGTTCTCCACCAGTTGCGCATCGATGTTCACCTCGCTCATGTCGTTCACGATCACGGCCACGCGCAGGCCCTGTTTGTTGTGCAGCACGTGGTTGAGCAGGGTGGTCTTTCCTGCACCAAGGAAACCGGACAGGACAGTGACAGGCAGGCGACGTTCTTCGTTCATGGGTGTAGTGGTTGGCGAGAACACGGGGAGGTTACCATTCAACCCTCAATGCCGCGTGGAAGCGACGATCATCTCATCGCTTGTAGGCCTCCCACGTGTTCTCATGATGATCTTGCGGGAGTAAATATGCAACTAAGTTGCATTTAAAACAACTCAAGATCGTGCAGATGGCGGGGATGGAATACCGAGGGTGCATGAGGATAATGTCGCACAGGCATCCTGTACATATCGGATGCCTGTGTCCGGACAGTCATAGACTGGACGCCAGTGCGTCAATATGCATAGCGTCGCTGCTGCCTTGAAGCCTATTGCGCATAGCGAGGTCGCAGCTTACGCGATGTGCAATGCTTGATCTCAGTGCTTTGGGTTCGGATCGGCAGTGTGGGGATAGTGTCGCACAGGCGTCCCGCCTGTGCTCATTTGGACACAGGCGGGACGCCTGTGCGACATTACAGGCCCGCCATACGCCCCAACAACGCTGGCCACAACTTCTCCTCACCACCTTTCTTGAAGAATCCGAAATGCCCGATGGATTCCACGCCCAGGTCGGTGGGGCGGATATGCTCGTGGGTGATACGGCAATCCACGTAGTGCTTGGCGAGTGCTTCCGCAGCGCGTTTGGGTGCCAGGTCCAGGTCATCGCTGAAGCTCCAGAAGAGCAACGGCACGCGCAAGTTGGCGTAGCGCTCGCGGGCACCGGGCACGTGGTC
>CAYQMC010000234.1:0-4453 GCA_964418285.1 uncultured Chryseobacterium sp. | reverse complement strand
GATCCCGGATCGCTTTCATCTTGGCGCTCGCCGAGGGCTTACCCTTGCGCCATTCGCGTTGCACGTCCTCGGGAAGCACGTGGATCTCGCGGCAACTGGGCGTACAGCAATCGGCGTATTTGCTGGCACAGGCCTCGCACTGCACCAACAGCACGTTGCAGGTATGTTGCTGGCAGTTGGTGATCCGGTCGCTGGGCTGTCCGCATTGGAAGCAGGTGCTTATCACGTCGTCGGTGATGCGCTCGGCCAGGCGTCCGTCGAACACGAAGTTCTGGCCCTTGTACTTGCTGGGCAGTTCCTGTGCTTTCACCTGACGGGCATAGTCGATGATGCCGCCGTGCAACTGGCCCACGTTGCTGAAGCCATGGTGGCGGAACCAGGCACTGGCCTTCTCGCAGCGGATGCCACCGGTGCAGTAGAGCAGCACCGGCTCGTCCTTCTTGTCCTCCAGCTTTTCCAGCATCTCTTCCACCGCGCCGCGGAAAGTCTCTGCTTCCGGCAATAGTGCCCCTTCGAAATGCCCGATCAGGCACTCGTAGTTGTTGCGCATGTCCACCACGGTGGCGCCTTGTTCCATCAACCGGTTGAAGGACTCCGCATCGAGGTGCTGGCCCACGTTGCTCACGTCGAACACGTCGTCGTGGAGCCCATCGGCCACCAGCTTGTGCCGCACTTTCAGGGTCAGCTTCAGGAAGCTCTTCCCGTCGTCCTCCACAGCGATCTTGAACGGCACGTCAGCGAACTCCGGCCGTGCGTCGATGGCCTCACGAAAGGCTTCGAACTTGTGCGTAGGCACGGAAAGTTGGGCGTTGATGCCCTCCTGTGCCAGGTAGATGCGCCCCAGCACGCCCAAGGTCTCCCACTCGGCGTACAGGTCGTTGCGCAGGCCGCCCGGGTCCGCGATCCGCACGTAGCGGTAGAAGCTGAGCGTGGTGCGGGGGAAGCCCTCGGCCTCCAAGCGGGCGCGAAGCTGCTCGGGACCGTACTTGTTGCGCAGTTCGTGGGCGTCCATGCTGTGCAAAGATACGGGGATGTGTCCCGCGGACCGGTCCGTTGGAGGCGGCTGGGCAGGACTACATTTGGGGCCTATTCGATCCGGATCCATGTCCACCAAGCGCATCCTCGTCATCGGCTCCAGTGGCCAGATCGGTACCGAACTCGTGGAGGGCCTTCGGGCCCGCTTCGGGAATGAGAACGTGGTGGCCTCGGACATCAAGGAGCCGCAGGTAAAGATGGATGGCCCTTTTGCCATGGTGGATGCCATGGACCGACGGGGCATCGAACGCATCATCGAGAAATACGGCATCACCGAGGTCTATCTGTTGGCCGCCCTGCTCAGCGCCACGGCCGAGAAGGACCCCGCCTTCGCTTGGAAGCTGAACATGGAGAGCCTCTTCATCGTGCTGGAGTTGGCGCGTGAAGGGGTGTTGAAGAAGGTGTACTGGCCCAGTAGCATCGCGGTATTCGGGCCTACCACGCCGAAGGATGACACCCCGCAGCACACCATCGCCGAACCCAGTACGGTCTACGGCATCAGCAAGCAGGCCGGCGAGCAGTGGTGCGCCTACTACCACAAACGCTACGGTGTGGATGTACGCAGCATGCGTTATCCCGGTCTCATCGGCTGGAAGAGCGCCCCTGGCGGCGGCACCACCGACTATGCCGTACACATCTTCCACGAGGCGCTGAAGAACGGCAAGTACACCAGCTTCCTGGGGCCACAGAGCACCCTGCCCATGATGTACATGCCCGATGCCATCCGGGCCACCATCGACATCATGGAAGCGCCGGCCGAACTGATCAAGGAACGCACCAGCTACAACCTGGCGGGCTTCAGCTTCGACCCCGAGGAGATCGCCGCCGAAGTGCGCCGCCATGTGCCCGGCTTCACCATCGATTACGTGCCCGACAGCCGCCAGGCCATAGCCGACAGCTGGCCGCGCAGCATAGACGACAGTGCCGCCCGTACCGATTGGGGCTGGAAACCCGAATTCGACCTTCGCGCCATGGTGGACGACATGATGCTGAACCTGAAGCGGGAGCTGGGGGTGTAGGGCGTTCGTGTAGCACCTCGAAAGCTCTTCTGTATAGATCTCCCTTTTCGTGCCTGTACCGTCGACCCACATCGGGCGCCGAAGCATAGCGAAGGTGCCTTGGGTCGACACTACACGTGCATCAGGTACACCCCTCAACCCACCTCGCGTAACCTTCCCCCCTCCCCTTCCGTAACGCGCACGGAATCCAAGCATTCCCTGTGCCCATGGACCGCTTCAGCCGCTTTCTTACCATTGCCTTCGGATTCGGACTGCTGCTTGCCGTACCCACCTCCTTCGCCCAAGCCAACACCGCTTCGGTGGACACCCTGAACCGGGTGGACGAACTGGGGCGCAAGCAAGGGTATTGGCGCTTTGTGGCACCCGCGACCGAGAAGCCCGGCTACCCTGATGGCGCATTGGTGGAAGAAGGGCGCTACGCCAACAGCAAGCGCATCGGTACCTGGCGCCGCTACTGGCCCAATGGCAAGGTGATGAGCGAGATCACGTACAAGATGGGACGCCCCAAAGGGGAATACACCACCTACTACCCCAGTGGAAAAGTGGAGGAAAGCGGCAGCTGGGACCTGGACCGCAACACCGGCAGATTCCAGCGCTACCACCCCAACGGTAAGCTTGCCCAGGACTTCGTGTTCAACGAGAACGGGCAGCGGGACGGTGAGCAGAAGTATTACCACGAGAATGGACAGCTCGAGGTTTCCGTACAGATCAAGGAAGGACGCGAGGAAGGCAGCTTGAAGCGCTACACGGCCGATGGCCGCTTGCAGCAGGTGGCCGAATTCAACGGAGGGGTGATCAACGAAGCCAACAGCCGCTACATCCGCAGTGTGCCCAAGGCCGCCGAGGTGAAGCCCGAAGCGAATGCCCCGATCGCCCCGGCTGTGACCGTCAACGAAAAGCCGAACGCCGTGGCCTTCCGTGAGAACGGTTGGAACACCTTGTACGATCAGCAACTGCGCCTCTCCCAACAAGGCGAATTCAAGAACGGCCGCCTGTGGGACGGCAAGCGCTACACCTACGACAACGATGGGCTGCTCACGCGTATCCAGATCTACAAGGCGGGCCGGTTCATGGGCGATGCAGTGATCACGGACGAGGATAGGCAGTAAGCGGGAACGCGCGGTCCAGGTGCGACCTTCGCGCCGCCCGGCCATGCCCTCCATCCCACCCGACCCCAGCAGCTTCCTCCAGGACCTCTTCGCAGCCTTGCGGGCGGATGGGCTTGATGTGGACGGTATGGAACTGGACCACCTCTGCTACCGCGTGACCACTGCGGAGCGCTATGCCGCATGCAGGGAGCTCTTCGCCCAACAAGGAACCTTGCTCGGGGAGAGCCTGGTCGCCGGAAGACCGATAGCCACCTACCGCTTGCACCGTGGGTTCCACTTCCGTGAACGGAGCATCGATGTGGTGGAGCTGCCTTCACCGAAGCCCGGCAATGCGTATCCCGAAGGCTATGAGCATGCGGAATTCGTGGTGGACGAGGACCTGCTGTTGTTCACACAACGCCACCCTGCACTGGCCTGGGAGCTGGATGATCTGTGCAAGACCACCAATGCCGATGTGCGCCTGCGTTATCGGGGCTTCAGCGTGAAGTTCCACCGGCAACGCCTAAGCGACGTCATCGTCGCGGAACAGCAGCATCAGCGCTGAGCAAAAGGACGGTCGTGGCGCAGCTCATCAGCCAGGGGCTTACCCGCGAACACATGCTCGGCGAGGTGCAACGCACACCACGGGGCCAACAGCACACCCCGAGCCCCCAGCCCGTTCAGTACGGCCTCCTGTTCGTTCAGCCTACCCATGATCGGACGGCGGTCCGCGGAAGTGGGACGTACCCCGGTCCACTGGTCCTGTACTTCAGGCTCCAGCCAGGTCATCAAGCGCAGCTTCTCCATCAACCACGCGCGTGCCTCGTCAGTGGGCCCATCCCACACCCTGTCCCATTTGAAGGTGGCTCCCACACGGTACTTCTCGTCGCCGACAGGCAGTAGGAACACACCGCGGTTCAACATTCGGCTCGAACGCAAACCAGGTAGGCGAAGTGTAAGCCCCTCGCCTTTCACGGGCACAAGCCCTGGCAGGACCGCAAAAGGACCCGTGCAACGGATCAGCAGGGGGGCCGTACGGGTGCCGATCCGTACACCCGCCATCGTCCGTTCGATATCCCCGTCCGCAATGTCCACCTCGGTAAGCGAGTCCGACCGCAGCAGCTGTTGCCGCTGGGCTTCCAGCATGGCGGGTACATCCAGCCACGCACTGGCATGCACGGTACCGTGACCGTGTGGCGCATGGATCGGCGCTCCGTCCAGCTCCGGCTGCGGCCGTTGGTCGATGAAAGGGGCCGTCGCCGGGTCCTGCATGGCACCTTGCCACTGGGCGGCTTCGCGCTCGCTCGGAAA
>CAYQMC010000233.1:0-4476 GCA_964418285.1 uncultured Chryseobacterium sp. | reverse complement strand
TGGCGCGCAGGGTCTTCAACTTGTCCTTCACGTTCACGCCGAACTTCTGCTCTTCGTCGATGATGAGGATGCCGAGGTCCTTGTACTGCACATCCTTGCTCACCAGGCGGTGCGTGCCGATGAGGATGTCGATCTTGCCTTCCTTCAGGTCCTTGAGGATCTGCGTCTGTTCCTTCTGGCTGCGGAAGCGGTTGATGTAGTCCACGCGCACGGGCAGGCCCTTCATGCGTGCTGCGAAGCTCTTGGCATGTTGCAGTGCGAGGATCGTTGTGGGCACCAACACGGCCACCTGCTTGCTGTCGCACACGGCCTTGAACGCCGCGCGTATCGCGACTTCCGTCTTGCCAAAGCCCACGTCGCCGCACACCAATCGATCCATCGGCGTGGGCTTTTCCATGTCGCGCTTGATGTCCTGCGTGGCCTTCAGTTGGTCGGGCGTGTCCTCGTAGATGAAGCTCGCTTCGAGTTCGTGTTGCAGGTAATTGTCGGGCATGAACGCGAAGCCAGGCTTGCTCTTGCGCTGCGCATAGAGCTTGATCAGGTCGAAGGCCAGGAGCTTCACCTTGGCCTTCGTTTTCTCTTTCAGGTTCTTCCACGCCGGACTGCCCAGCTTGCTCACCTTCGGCGCAGCGCCGGCCTCCTCACCACTGAACTTGCTCACGCGGTGCAGGCTGTGGATGCCCACGTAGAGGATGTCGTTGTCGCGGTAGATCAGGCGGATCGCCTCCTGCATGCTGCCACCCGCGTCGATCGTTTCCAATCCGCTGAACACACCCACGCCGTGATCGATGTGTACCACCAGGTCGCCTGGCTTCAACTGCGTGAGCTCCTTCAGGGTAAGCGCCTGGGAATTCTTGCGGAAGCCTTCCTTCAGCCGGAAACGGTGGTAGCGCTCGAAGATCTGGTGGTCGGTGTAGAGCGCCAGCTTCAGATCGGGATCGATGAAGCCCTCGTGCAGGTCGAGCACCAGCGGCGTGAAGGCCACTTCGTGCTCCATGTCGTTGAAGATGGCATAGAGGCGTTCGCTCTGCTTCGCACTGTTGCACGCGATCAGGTTCGTGTAGCCCGCGTTCTGCTTGTTGTGCAGATCACCGCTGAGGACCTTGAACTCTTTCGCGAAGGTGGGTTGCGGGCGCTGTTGGAAGTCGACGACGACATCGGCGTGCTGCTTCGTGGCCTCGGGTGCGACGGTACTTTTCCAGAAGACCTTCCTGAAACCAAGCGTCCCCTTGATCAATGCACCATCCGTCGCCAGAAGTTCGCCGGGTGTCGCGTGCTTGTCCTTGTCCGGCAGTCGATCGTACGCTTCACCGAGCAACTTCAACTGCTTGGCTGCCGCATCACCGATGGCTTGCAGGTCACGTAGCCAGATGGTGGCGTCCTCCGGTAGTTGCGCGAAGAAGAGTTGCTGCTGTGCAGCGTCCTCGTCCTGAAGGTCCGGTACGATCACCGCTTCGGCAAGTCGCTCCACGGTGAGCTGGTCCTGCGGATCGAAACGGCGTACGCTCTCCACGGTATCGCCGTAGAGCTCGATGCGGTAGGGCTTGTCGTTGCCGTAGCTGAACACGTCCACGATGCCACCGCGGATGCTGAACTGCCCCGGTTCGTACACGAACTCCACGCGGTTGAAGCCGGTCTCCTGGAACCATTCTTCCAAGGTATCGATCGGCAGTTCCTCGTTGCGCTTGATCGACAGCGTATTCTTCTGCATGGTCTCCTTGCCCACAACGAGCGGGACCAAGGCATCTGAATAGGTGACGATCACGAGAGGGGCTGTCCGTCCGAGAGCAGTCGAGGACATCAACACCTCAAGTACTTCCGTGCGGCTCACGCGCTCGCCATCGTGATGTCCTTCGGGGTCGTAGGGTGATCGCGAGGGTGCCGGATAGAAGAGCATGTCCTCCTCCTTCTTCGCGTTGCGCGCATCCTTGTCCTTGCCCCGGAGGGCTTCGAGGTCGTTGATGAAATACGCCGCCTCTTCCTTGTCGGTGAGTACGAAGACATGCACGCCCTTCATCCGGTCGATGACCGATGCCGCGATGAGCGCTTGCGACGAACCGATGGTGCCCGCGATCTGCACACGTGCGTTTGCCGGGTGCAGGCCTTCGGCAATGCGCGCGACGCGTGGGTCGTTGCGGTAGAGGGTGAGGAGGTCGGGGAGGGAGGTCAAATTCATGGACGCCAAAATGCCCGAAACCCGATACCGGCAATTCCGGGCATCGGGTTCGGGAATGGTACAAAGCTACTGCCCGCGGCTTCGTACAGAACCGGGGTAAGCACACCAACCGCGGAGGGATCTCTGTGGCAAACAACAGCAGTCCCGATCGGGCGCTTCAGGGCGCATCCGTGCCCAAGGATGGCTCCGCAAGCGTGCTCACTCCTTCATCAGGCGCATGCACTCCACACCGGCCTCAGAGGTGATGTGCACGAGGTACAGGCCGGGTAGCAGGTCTTGGACATCGAGGTCGGAGTTGCCTCCGTTCATGCGCTCAGTGCGCACGACACGGCCTTGTGCGTCGATCACGGTCACCAGCGCTGGAGTGGAGTCACTGCGCTCGATCCGCACCAAGCCGGATGTGGGATTGGGGAAGAGCCGCGCCTTGTTCAGGCGCACCGGCTCGATCCCGGTGCTGATGACCTGCACGGTCGCGGAGGGTGCTGAAACACAATCTGGCCCTTCGGTAACGATGACGTGGTAGTCGCCCGGCTCGATGGCTTCGATGCAGGTCGTGTTGCCATCCGGTAGTGGATCGCCATTGAGGAACCATTGTGCTGCGCCGCTGGTGCTGGTACACAGGTACGAACCGGTCGCGTTGATCACTGGCACGTGGGCCGCTTGTGGGCAGCTTACCTGCGCCCGAAAGATGTCGCCGTTGTTGCAGCCGATCACGATGGCCCCATCCACCCAGGCCGCGTCGCCGACGCTTGCATTCTGGATCTCCGGCAGGAAGTTCTCCCAGGTGATACCGCCATCCACGGACCGGACCGTTTGGCCGGTAAAGCCCACGGCATAGCCCGTGTCCAGGTCGGTGAAGAAGATGCTCATCGTGTTCTGCGGAGTGCCGCCCATGGAGGTCCACGTATCACCGCCGTCGGTTGTGCGGAAGTTCCTGGTCCAGCCATGCAAGGCGTCCAAGAAGAACACGGTGTTGCTGCCACCCATGGGCTGCAGGGGCGTCCACGTGACCCCACCGTCCACGGTGCGGTAATTGTCGCCGTATTCACCCACGCAATAGCCCTGCAGGTCGTCCACGAACCAGAGGTCGCTGATGGTGATGTTGCCCACATCGAGCACCCGAGTCCAGCTTGATCCGGCGTTGGTGGTGCGGTAGATGCCACCGTTAACAGCGCCACCCCCCACGATATGTGTGTTGGCATCGAAGCTCCACGTGCAGCGGATCGCCACGTTCGGTCCAGTTACGGCCGTTCGTGTGGCAAAGCCGTCGGTAGTGCGTGCGAAGGCACCACTGCCGCCACCCAGGCATCCGAAGCCCTCTGGTGTCAGGTGTACACCCAGTCCACCGCCACCGGCCTTGCTCCAAATACGGCCGCCATCCGTTGTGCGCAAGAGGCCGCTTTCGAATCCGCCCATGGTCTGCCAGCCGACGGCCACGCCCGTATCGGCGTCCATGAAGCTCATCTTGTTGATGCGTGTGTGCCAGGCGCCCTCTACCAGGACCTCCCACGTAGTGCCCATATCGGTGCTGCCGTGAATACGTCCGTTAGTGCCGAGCACGGCCTTACCGCTGGGTGTAAGCGAGATGCTCTGGTGGTTCGTGGGTCCGGCTTGTATCAGGGTCCAAGTAAGACCAGCATCGGTGCTCCGGAGCAAGCGCCCGAAGGCACCACAGGCGACCATGGTGTTGCCTTGCACATCCAGGTCCACCATGGAGTAGGTCGTGTTCGTGGGGATCGAATCCCATGTGACACCGCCATCGGTGGTCCGGATCACTTCGCCCGCGTTGCCAACACCTACGCCAAGCTGTGCATCGTAGAAGTGGATGTCCTGGATCAGCACCAGTTGATCGAAGGGACCAACGCCCTGCCAGGTGAGCCCACCATCAACGCTCTTCAGCATTTCCCCGGCATAGCAGCTCGCATAGCCCACCTCCGTGTCCACGAACTGGATCGACGTCATGTAATTGCTTGTGGGCTGTCCGCTGGCCATCAAAGCCCACGTGGCTCCGCTGTCGGTGCTGCGGTAGATCTTGCCGCTTTCCGTGCCGATCCAGCCGAGCGTGTCATTCAGGAAGAACACACAGCTGATGGCTCCGAAGGTGGGGTTCAGGCTTGTGGTCGTCGTTACGAATCCATCCGAAGTGCGGATGATGGTTCCACTGCCCGCGACCACGATGCCGCGCAATTCGTCCCACATGAACAGCGCGCGCGGCTGGCTGGAGATGTTGTTCGCCAAACGCATCCAGTGCGAGCCCCCATCATCGGTGCGCAGGATCGCGCCCATGGGCCGGTCGATGG
>CAYQMC010000232.1:0-4509 GCA_964418285.1 uncultured Chryseobacterium sp. | reverse complement strand
CCGCGCGCGTTTTCCAGCGTTCGTAGTGCGTAAGGCTGGGGCAATAGACCCAAGGGGCCAGGCTGGTGGTGGACATGCGTTGCGGCTTGCTGCTGCGAAGATACCGGGGAACAAGTGGGGGCGGGGTGGGGTTCGATTGGGCGTACTTTAAATGACGGAGCTTTACTTCATGGTCAGCAGTACCCGGAACTGCTTAGAGAGTTGAAGAGAGAGAGGGTGCGAGAGGCGTCGGGCTCTCCCTCTCTTGCACCCTCGCACTCTTTCACTCTCTTACTCCCGGAACACAGGCTGAAGCCCTCTCGCGCCAACGCCATCCTCGAACCTCCATCCCGAATTCTCCACCACAGCGCGCAGCACCATCAGCATGTCGTCGCGCTGGGCTTCGGCGGCTTCGTACAGGCCACTGCTCGGCACCTTGCCGCGGATCATCTCCTTGGCCTGGGCGTTGATCCGGGTGTGGTCCGCAGCGGTGAAGGAAGTGAAGGACCCCTCCTCGATGTCGTAGTAATCCACGTCGTGCTCCAGCGACAACAACTTGGGCTTGTCCATGCCGCGCAGAGTGACCGTGCGTTTCTCCTCGTCGATGTCCAGGTCCAGCCCCTCCAGGTCGTAGCCCACGCTGGCGCGGCCTTTCACCCGCAGAATGGCCTTCTTCTGGAAGGGACTGAAGCGCTTCATCCACTCGAAGGTGGCATCGCTGCTGCGGTAGGTGTAGAGTTCGTTGAAGTCGCCTTCCACGGTCACCAGTTTCAGTACGGGACGAACGCGTTCCAACAGCACGGTGCTGGAGATCTGCTCGGTCGGTTCTGCCGGGGCGTAGAAGGCTTTGGTCAGGCAGAACACCAATAAGCCCACGACCAGGAGGAGTATGAGGGTGAAAATGCGACGCATGGTGCAAAGGTCCGCATTCAAAGCCCTGCCGGGCGTTCGAGTCGTTGGTCGTCGGTGTATGGTCGGTAGTGGCGGATCCCATACGGCGCCACTAACGACTGGCGACTAACGACTCTGCAAATGTTGTTGCTCCAGTAGCGCCGACTTCCTGCGCGCCAACATCCCGTTCACGAACAAGCTCGCGAGGATCAGCGCGAAACCGAGGTAGCTGCCCAAGTGCAGTCGCTCTGCCTCGCCCCAGATGATCAAGGCCAGGATGATGCTGTACACCGGCTCCAGGTTCACGGTAAGGCTCACAGTGAATGCGCTTAGCTGCCGCATCACCGCGATGCCCGCCACGAAGGCGAAGGAAGTGCATACCAGGCCAAGCAGCAGGTGCCAGAGTATCTGGTCGGTGGGCAGTTCCCAGATCGGGGGTGGTAGTTTGCCGTCCACGCCCAGCCATAGGCCAACGATGAGTGTTGCGCCAAGCAGTTCGTACAGCCCGATACGTCCGGCGTGGTCGCGTTTGATCAGCTGGCCGTTCACCACGGTGAACCAAGCCGAAAGCAGGGCCGAGGTGGTGGCCACCAGGATGCCCATGCGGTAGTCGGTCTCCAGACCGAAGATCAGGAGCAGGGCCACCAACACCACCACGCCGAGGATGAGTTCATAGGGCAGTATGCGGCGCTTGGTCCAGATGGGTTCCAGCAGGGCCGTGAAGATGGTGCTGGATGCCAGGCAGGCCACGGCCACCGACACCGTGCTGATCTTGATCGCGTGGTAGAAGGTCCACCAGTGCCCTGCGATGACCACGCCGGTAAGCATCTGGTGCCACACATCGCGTCGGTTGGGTAGCAGGGGGAAGCCCATCCACCAGCTGGCCACTACCAAGCCTGCTATGCCGATGATGGTGCGGGTGTAGACCAGTTGGTCCGCCGGCTGATCGATCAGCCGACCAAAAATGCCCGTAAAACCCCAGATGAGCACGGTGATGTGCAGCAGCACAAGGGCGTTGCGACGGGCGTGCATGGCGGATCGGGCGCCAAGGTAGCTGCGCCGCGGATGCCTTAATGGATCGCCGAAAGTTTCTCGCGCAAAGCTTCCACCAAGGTCTCCTGCCGGGCTATCTCGGCCTCTTTCCGCGCCTGGTCCTCTTCGTTCTTCTTGATCTCCCAGCTAAGGTCATCGGCTTTCTTGAGCATGGCCCGTTCACTTTCTTGTGCCTTCCGCAGGCTGTTCTCGGTGCGGGTCTGTTCCTTCTGCAGGGCGTTCAATTCCTTGGTGCCTTCCTCGCTGGGCGTTGCACCCACCTCGCTGCGTTTGGCTTCTACGCGAGGTGCCAGCTCTTCCAAGGCAGCCTTGCTGCGTTGTTGCTCGTCCACCGCTTCGGCCGCTTTCTGCCGGCTCTTCACAATGCTCTGCTCGGCGCGCTCCTTCTCCCGCTTCAGGCCTGCAAGCTCGGTGCGTGCGCGAGTCAGGGCCTTTTCCGCCAGGCTCAGTTCCTGCTGGGCCAATTGCCTGCGTATGGCTGTGCTGTGCTGTTGAACGAAGGCCTCGCCTGCCGCATACACCTTGGGGTCGCTGTCGGGGCCCACGTAGCCCGCCGTGGTGAAGATGGCCACATGTGCTGTTAGGAGCGGGCTGCCTTTGCGCTGCTCGACCTTCATCAGTATCCGCACGGTATCGGGACTTACGCCCGGCACAAGGGCGCCGGCCCCCACCACTTCCTTCTTGCTGCCAACGGCGTGGCTGATCTTCTTCAGCTCATCGCGCCAGTAGCTCTCCACGTACTTCACATCGGTGCCCTCGAAGATGAAACTGAAGGTGGGGTGTACGCCATTGCTGAAGCCGTAGGAGCCGGGTGTAACCGTGGTCTGGGACTGCCCGTGCGAAAAGGTGCCGAGCAGCAGGAGCGAAGCGAGCAGGGTACGTAGTTCCTTCATGATGTCTGCCGCCATTACAACGGTTGTGCCAAGGCTCAGTGGTGTTCGTCCTCGTCCGTGTGCGACACCCCGCCGCTCACCACGAATTTCATCACATCCGGAGCGCTCGCTTCCAAAGGTGTCACATTCACCGCTGGCACTATGATCAAGTTGCCGCTCCAAGCGAAGGCATGCGGAAGGTACACCGCTACACGGTCGGCACCCATGCCCAAGTGGCTCAGATCGGCCTGGGTCAGGAAACCCACACGCTGGGCGTCCATGCCCGGACCCAAACGCACCAGAACAGGTCGGTCGAACTTCTTCTTGTTGCCAACCAAGGCCTCCATGAGGTCCTTCACGGCTCCGTGCAGGGTCTTCAGGAAAGGCACCCGCTCCAAGATCAGTTCGCCCATGAATACGAAGGGCTCGAACAATAGGGTGGAGGCCAGCCAACCAGCCACGGTGATTATGCCCAAGAGCAACACGAGACCTGCGCCCGGCACCTCCATGGGGATGATGTTGTCCAAGAAGGCGAAGGACTGCCAGAAGGCCCATGCGATGACCGTCACGGGTACCAGCACCAACAGCCCGCGAAAGAAGTAGCTCAACAACAAGCGGCCAACGTGTGGGCGTTCCATGGATGCCTTAGGGAATGAGCAGCAAAGGTAGCTTTTGGGGACGGTGGCATTGGTCAGCCCAACCCCTCCCTCACCTTCTTCGGCAACGAAGCCTTCACCAGTTCATAACTGTGCTCGGCCAGTTCAAGCAGCAGTTTGTGTGGCACACTGCCATCGGTAAGCACCGTGTTCCAGTGCTGCTTGTTCATGTGGTAGCCGGGCGTGATACCGGGGTACTGTTCACGCAGTTCGATGGCGCGCTCGGGGTCGCACTTCAGGTTCACGCTCACGAAGAGGTCCACGTCCATCAGGGCGAAGATCTTGCCTGGCGTGTCCTTGGTGCCGCCTACGCGGAAGACCAGGACTTCCGGACCGAATGGCAGGTCTTCACTGAAGCCCGGAAGACGGATGCAATGCTCGCGGAATTCGGCGAGGGTCATGGCATAATGGCGTAGAGCACCGGACGGCTCGGAGCCGCATCGTTGGTGAAGTTGGCCAGCTGTAGTTCGAGCAGGTACTCACCATCGCGCACCTCGCGCGGCACGTGCAGCAACTCGGTGATGGTGCGCTCCAGATCCACCGTATTGGGGAAATCCCAGAAGGCGTGGTGGGCAGCGAGCACGCCGCCATCCTCTTCGCGGTCCACGCTGGGGAGGTCCAGCAACAGGTGTTTCACGCCGATGCTGCGCAACCAGGAGCAAGCGGTGCTTTGCAGGTAGCAGGGGTTGCTGCCGCTCCAGTCGCGGTGGCCGTCGTTGTCGCGGTGGGGCAGGGTGCGCAACACCAAGGCTTCGGGCGGACGGTCGCCTACCACGTTGCGTAGCTGTTCCAAGGTGATCACCAAGTCCTCCTTGGCATCGGGTGCGCGGCGCGTTTCGGGGAGCAGGCTGACCAGCTGGGCGGTGAAGAAATGCCGTTCGAACAAGCGCCCCACTGGGTGGATCTCCGGCGCGATGTGGCCCACGCTTTCCGTGTGGGTGCCGTGTCCGTGCGGATTGAACCGGATGTTGCGGAAATTCACCGGGGCGCCGTCCTTCACGGCGTAGCTCATGTCGCCGTTCTTGACCGGTTCCATGGTAACGGGGTCCACCCACCAG
>CAYQMC010000231.1:0-4516 GCA_964418285.1 uncultured Chryseobacterium sp. | reverse complement strand
GCAAACCCTTGGACCGTGATGCCCTAAGGAACTTGTTCGAGCGTGTGGATACTGTTTGGACGGAAGACCTCCTGACCGGTGAGTTGATGCCCGTTCCCCAGGTGCAGCGGCTCGAAAGTCGCACCGTTACGCGCTACCAGCTCAAGGAGGACTGGATCTTCGACAAGCAACGATCCGCGATGGTCATCCGCATCGTGGGCATAGCACCCATGACCGAAGTGCGCGGTCCCGACGGTGAACTGCGTGGTCATGCTCCCTTGTTCTGGCTGAATTACCCGGAGTGCCGCCCCCTATTTGCACGCTGGCTATCAGCAAGCCGGTGGAACGATGCCGAGCGCATCACCTTCGAGGAGATCTTCCATAAGCGTATCTTCAGCAGTACCGTCACCAAGGTGAGCAACGTGTTCGATCGCCGGATCAACGAGCACCGCACCGGTGTTGAAGCGCTCCTGGAAAGTGAACACTGCAAGGGTGAGCTCATGGAGTTCGAGTTCGACCTTTGGCATCACTGATCCCCACCCGGACCAACCGCCGTACCTTTGCGGCCCCGTTCAAAACGGGTCCATGCCATGCTTTCGATCCAAGGTCTTACACTGCACTTCGGCATTCGTCCGATGTTCGATGATGTCTCGTTCTTCATTGGTAGCGACGATCGCATCGGTCTGGTGGGCCGCAACGGTGCTGGCAAAAGTACTTTGCTGAAGATCCTGGCAGGTCAGCAGCCGTACGACAAGGGGAACATCGGGAGGCCCAAGGAATTGACCATGGGCTACCTGCCTCAAGAGATGGCCCACAATCTGGAACTCTCCCCGTGGCAGGTGGCCGAAAAGGCCTTCGAGGAAGCCCAGCAATTGAATGCTTCCCTGGACCGCATCACCAGCGATCTGGAGAAGGCCACCACGGACGAAGAGGCCATGGAGCTCGCCACGCTACTGGCCCATGCCCATGAGCGCCTGAACTCCCTGGGGGCTGCGGACCACGACATGCAGGTGGAGCGCATGCTCAAAGGCATCGGATTCGTTGGTGCCGATATGCATCGCAAGATGAGCGAACTGAGTGGAGGATGGCGCATGCGGGCCGAGTTGGCGCGCATCCTGCTGATGCAGCCCGACCTCCTGCTTTTGGACGAACCCACCAACCACCTTGATCTCCCGGCCATCCAATGGCTGGAGGACCTGTTGCGCACCTACCCGGCAGCCTTGGTCCTGATCTCGCATGACAAGACCTTCCTGGACCGCTTGACGAAGCGCACTTTGGAGGTCTTCGGTGGTCGCATCATAGACCGTAAGGTGCCTTGGAGCCAGTACGTTGAGCTGCGCAAGATCGAGCGCGAGCAACAGAGTGCTGCGGCCAAGGACCAGCAGAAGTACATCGAGGAGACCGAGAAGCTCATCAACAAGTTCCGCGCGAAAGCCAGCAAGGCAGCCTTCGCCCAAAGCTTGATCAACAAGCTGGACAAGCTGGAGCGCATCGAAGTGGAGGACGAGGACCTGCGCAAGCTGTTGGTGAAGTTCCCCCCGGCACCCAGCTCGGGCAAGATGGTGTGCGAGGTGAAGGGCGTAAGCAAGGCCTATGGCGAGAAGCGCATCTTCAAGAACGCGGAGCTCACCCTTGTGAAGGGCGAACACGTGGCCCTTGTCGGAGCCAACGGAACAGGGAAATCCACACTGGTGCGCATGGTAGTGGGCGAGGAGCCTTTCGAAGGAGAGATCCGTCTTGGGCACAACGTGATCCTGGGCTACTACGCACAGGACATGCCCGAGCGAATGGATCCCACGGGCACCGTGCTGCAGACCGCAGAGGACGCGGCGAGCGATGATAACAGGACACGGGTGCGGTCCATGCTCGGTGCCTTCATGTTCAGTGGGGAGGACGTGGATAAGAAAGTGAAGGTCTTGAGTGGTGGAGAACGGGCACGTCTGGCCTTGTGCTGCATGCTGTTGAAACCCTTGAACTTTCTGATCCTGGACGAACCCACGCACCACTTGGACATCCAGAGCAAGGATGTGTTGAAGGAGGCGTTGAAGAACTACGAAGGCACATTTTTACTCGTTAGCCACGACCGGGATTTCCTCACCGGCCTTACCCACCGCTTGTTGGAGCTTGACGAGTTCCGCATCCGTGATCAGCACATGGACATCCTGGAGCTCATCGAACGACGCAAGGCTTTGCAAGGAGCCGATATCGGCAAGAGCAACACCGAGCGCCAGCGGATGAACAACAAGTCGGACAAGTCTTCTGAGAACCAGGACCGCCGGGAGAAGGACAAAGAGCGCCGCAAGTTGCAGAGTGCCGTGCAGCGCTTGGAGAAGCAGCTGGCCGATCTGGAGCAAGAAGAGAAGGAGCTGCAGGCTGTTGTGATGAAGGGAGGCATCCCACCGGCGGAACTCGAGCAGGGCTATACCCGCTTGGGTGAACTGGCCGAGCGTATCGCCAAGGTGATGCAGGAATGGGAGGATGCAGGCAAGCGCTTGGAGGATTTGGGGGAGGAAGCAACGGTCTGAGCCGTTACCCGGCGTCGCCTGGTGCATTGGGTGGATGAGGACCGCATGTCGCGGAGCCCTCGTTGAACCCTTACGCACATGGCCAGTATGCGCATGCCTCCCAGGCAGAAGATGATCAACATGATGTACCTGGTGCTCACCGCCATGCTGGCGCTGAACGTCAGCAAAGAGGTGTTGGACGCGTTCGCGTTCATGGATGGTGAACTGGTGCGAAGCGAGCGTGCCCACGAACAGCGGTCGCGGGTGGAGTACGCCCAGTTCGCCGAAGCAGCGAAAAGCTTCCCGGAGAAGTTCGCCGCCAGGCATGCGGAAGCCATGCGTGTGAAGGCCCATGCCGACTCGCTGGTGGAGCACATAGAGGTGATCAAGACTTCGGCAGTAGCCGAGGCGGATCGTTTGGAGCCGGAGGTCCTGCGTGGCCCCGATGCGGCAGGCAGGGACACTCTGCGCTCGCTGCTTGCGTTGCAGGCCAAGGATGACAGGACCACCCTTACGCGTATGCTCGTGGGAAGTGAACCCGCTTCGCCAAATACCGGGGCTGGCACTGCCCATGACCTCAAGATGCGCATCATGGCTTTTCGCGATAGCTTGAAGCAACTGGCCGGGGCCGGTAACAGCGACCTTGCCGAAGGCTTGGACCTCTTGTTCGACCTGGGCGATCGAAGGGATGCTTCGGGTACCATGAACAACTGGGAATCCACCAGCTTCTACGATGTGCCCCTGGCGGCCGGCATTGCCACGCTCTCGAAACTACAATCCGACATCCGCAGCGCGGAGAACGACGTGGTGAAGTGGTTGTATCGTTCCGTGGAAGCCAAGGACTACAAATTCGGCACGCTCACCACGGCGATCATCCCCA
Source organism: uncultured Chryseobacterium sp. (assembly GCA_964418285.1). Classification (GTDB taxonomy): domain Bacteria; phylum Bacteroidota; class Bacteroidia; order Flavobacteriales_F; family PHOS-HE28; genus PHOS-HE28. Next base: position 1,153 of record CAYQMC010000231.1, on the reverse strand, counting down.
GCAGCGACCTCGTAATGGCCGGCGACTCCTTCCGCGCCGATGTCTTTCTTGCCGCTTATGATCCGCGCAATCCTCCGCAAGTGCAGGTCACGGGAGGGGCCGATCTGCCCATAGGCAGCGATGGCAAGGCGAAATTGCGCCTGGCCGGCGATCGCATCGGAGAACACAGTGTGGAAGGCGTGATCCGCTTTGAAGGCCCCGATGGACCGGAGGAGATACCCTACCGCACCCGGTACCAGGTGATGGCACCCTTGCTTGTTGCATCGCCAAGCAAGATGAACGTGCTGTATCGCGGAGTGGACAATCCCATCGAGCTTTCCATTCCCGGTGTGGCCGCGGATCGTGTGCAAGCTTCCATCACTACGGGCCGCATCGTGCGCAGGGGGCAGGGCTGGGTGGCTTCCGGCGTAACGGGCACTGCGGCGGAGGTATATGGAACCGTACAGCTCCCCGACGGGGGGACCAGGCGCATCGGCCCGGTGCGCTTCCGGGTGAAGGACCTGCCGCCACCCACGGCCTTCGTGGCCGGGAAAAGTGCTGCCGATGGGCAGGTGCGCAAGGCCGAACTCACCGCCGCGCAAGGTGTGGCCGCCCGTTTGGTGGATTCCGAGTGGGGCGATCCATGGCGGGTCCAGCGCTTTGAAATGACCATTGTGCGCAAAGGAGCTACACCACTTCAGTTCTCCGCGAATTCCAATGCATTCACGGATGAAATGCGCGTTGCACTGGCCGCATTACGTCCCGGGGACCACATCTATGTGGAGCGCATCAAGGCCAGGTTGGCGGACGCCCCTTCCACCAGCCGTACCTACGACCTTGGAACGCTCGCCTTGACAGTGGCACCATAGAGTTCAGAGCTACAACCCCGATTTGTCGAAGAGGTACACTTTCGTTTTTCTGCGACCCCGATGGGGTCGGATCAAGCGTAGGGCGTTTGTTTCCAATGTCTACGACCCTTTCAGGGTCGATACTCATCAAAGCATTTCCGACCCTGAAAGGGTCGTAGAAATTAGCACTGGGATCCATCCGAAGTCCCACGACCCCAACGGGGTCGCAGAACTGCGAACTGCAACGGCTTTTACCACATCCAGAAATAAAGCGTACATTTGCGGTCCATTGCGGGGTGGAGCAGATGGTAGCTCGTCGGGCTCAT
>CAYQMC010000230.1:0-4524 GCA_964418285.1 uncultured Chryseobacterium sp. | reverse complement strand
GGAATGCCGACGACCCGGTGAGCAACCCCAACGGCTACACTTTTGACACGGCGTACCTGTATGCGCCCTTGCAGGGGAGGAGGATGTTCCTTGGGGTGCGGTGGGTCCTCCCGTGAGCGGGATACCTTTGCCCGCCGATGTACAAGCTGCTCCGCCCACTGCTCTTCTCCATGGCCCCCGAGCGGGCGCACCACTTCACCTTCGGTGTACTGGAAACAGTCGCCAAGATCCCCGGTGCACTGTCCTTGGCCGGTGGAGCGAAGCCCCCGAAAGCCGCGGCCGTGGAGGCCATGGGCCTGAAGTTCCCTTCGCCCGTGGGGCTTGCTGCCGGCATGGACAAGGACGCGAAGCACGTGGAGGCCATGTCGGCCTTGGGCTTCGGCTTCATCGAGGTGGGCACCCTAACGCCCAAGCCCCAGCCCGGCAACGAGCAGCCGCGCCTCTTCCGACTGCCCGCCGATCGCGCTTTGATCAACCGCATGGGCTTCAACAACGGCGGTGTGGTGGAGGCGGTGGAACGCTTGCGCCAGCGGAAGCCCGGGATCATCGTGGGTGGCAACATCGGCAAGAACAAGGTGACGCCCAACGAACAGGCGGTGGAGGATTACGTGATCTGCTTCGAGGCGTTATACCCCGTGGTGGATTATTTCGTGGTGAACGTGAGCAGTCCGAACACGCCGGGGTTGCGTGAGTTGCAGGAGAAGGGGCCGCTTCTGGAGATCTTGGGAAGGTTGAAGGAGTTGGGTGATCAGAAGATCGGACGATCGGATGATCAGAGAATGATCCCGAAACCGATACTGCTCAAGATCGCACCTGACCTTTCGGATGCACAGCTGGATGATGTTTGTGCTGTTGTCAAGGAAAGCGGCATCGCCGGGGTGATCGCCACCAACACCACCATCTCGCGTGAAGCACTGACCACACCGAAGGCCGACGTGGATGCCATGGGCATGGGCGGCGTGAGCGGTGCACCGGTGCGGAAGCGCAGTACCGAGGTGGTCCGCTACCTTCGGGAACGATTACCAAAGCCACTGGTGATCATCGGCGTGGGGGGCATAGACAGCACTGAGGCGGCCCTGGAGAAGTTGGATGCGGGCGCGGACGTGGTGCAGGTGTACACCGGGTTGATCTACGAGGGTCCCTCACTGATCAAGCGCATCAACCGAGCCTTCGCTGCACGTAATACGAACGCATGAAACCGCGGATGACGCAGATGAACGCAGATAAGTTCAATGGAATGCGACGGTCATCGAAAGCGTGGTGGCATTTCAGCTGCGTCCATCTGCGTCATCTGCGGTTAAGAAAATGATCGCCGCAAGGCGATCCATCATCCCTGATCGTTGTCCATCATGACCGACATCAAACTCATCGAATGCCCGCGTGACGCCATGCAGGGCATCGGTCCCTTCATCCCCACGGAGGTGAAGGTGAATTACCTGAACGAACTGCTGAAGGTGGGCTTCGATACCATCGACATCGGCAGCTTCGTGAGCCCCAAGGCCATTCCGCAGTTGGCGGATACGGCCGAGGTACTGTCACGTATCGATCGCGGTACCTCGACGAGTAAACTGCTGGTGATCGTGGCCAACGAGCGCGGTGCCGAAGAGGCCGTGAAGCAGGAGAGCGTGAGCTACCTGGGCTATCCCTTCAGCATCAGCGAGACCTTCCAGCAGCGCAACACCAACACCAGCATCGATGGCAGCTGGGCGCGTACGGCAAACATCGCGGAGCTGGCCCGGAAAGCGGGGAAGGAGCTGGTGGTCTACATCAGCATGGCCTTCGGCAATCCCTACGGCGACCCCTGGAACGCGGAGGTGGCCCTGCACTGGACCGAGCGGCTCGTGAAGGAGCTGGGTGTGGGCATCATCGCCCTCAGCGACACGGTGGGTGTGGCCAAGCCGGAGGACATCACAAGCATGTTCAGCGCGCTGATACCTGCTCTACCGCAGGCGGAGTTCGGGGCGCACCTGCATTGCAGCCCCACCAACTGGAAGCAGAAGACCAAGGCTGCCTGGGACGGTGGCTGCCGCCGCTTCGATGGTGCGATCAAAGGCTACGGCGGCTGTCCCATGGCCGAGGACGAGCTGGTGGGCAACCTGCAGATGGAGCTGTTCGTGCGCGACCTGGAAGCACGCGGTGTGACCACTGGGCTTGACTTGGCACAGCTGGATCGCTGTGTGGTGGAGTCGGCTGGGGTGTTCCCGGCCTGATCAAGCGTTCTGCAGCTCCAGCACGGTGATCTCCGGCGGCATACCCACCCGTCCCGGGAAACCGATGAAGCCGAAGCCGCGGTTCACGTAGAGCTGCTGTTCGCCTTCGGCATAAAGGCCGGCCCAGTGCTTATACACCCACTGAGCCGGGCTGTATGTGGTGTTGCCGATCTTCACACCGAGCTGCGCACCGTGGGTGTGGCCGCTCAAGGTGAGGTCGATGCCCGTGCCTTGCACCTGGTGTTCCCAGTGCGTGGGGTCGTGGCTCAGCAGGATGCGGTAGGGGAGTTCTTCGCTGCCTCGAATGGTCTTGGCCAGATCTCCATATTGCTGGAAACGGTGGCCCCAGTTCTGCACGCCCAGCATGCCGATCCGCTCACCATCCCGTTCGATCGTGAGGTTCTCGTCCAACAACAAGCGGAAGCCCATTTCCTTGTGGATGGCTTTCAAGCGTTCCAGGTTCGCCGCTTTGTCCGATTGGCTGCTCCACTTCGGGTAATCGCTGTAGTCGTGGTTGCCCAGGATGGAGAACTTGCCGAACCGTGCTTCGAGCCTGCTCAATTCAGCAGTGAAAGGTTCCGCTTCCTCGGCGTAGTCGTTCACCATATCCCCGGTGAATACGATGAGGTCGGGCTTCTCGGCATTGATCAGGTCGATGCCGTTGCGCACAAGGCTGAGGTCATCGCCGTAACTACCCAGGTGCATGTCGCTGATCTGAACGACACGCAAGCCGTTGAAGGCCTTGGGCAATTTGCTGGAGCGTACCGGCACCCGGGCAACGTTGAAGCGGCTCCGTCCTTTGGTCACGCCATACAGCACGCCCGTGAAGGGGATGGCAGCAACGATCAATCCCAGCTGGCTCAGGAATCGCACACGATCGATCTGCTCGCCAGGGGCATCCATGGTGCTGGGCAGCAGTTTGGCCCAGGTCCAACGTCCAAGGTGGAGCAGGTCATCCAAGCCGTGAAAGACCACCATGACCAATTTGGGCAGGAAGAACAAGAGGAAGAGCGCCACCAACGAAAAGGCGTAGCTATGGTCCCTGCGAACTTGCGGGTTCTGCATGGCAGCTACACTATAGATCATGACCGCGAGGATCCCTATGGAAACGATCCAGTAAAGGATGCGCACGATGCGCCTTACCGTTAGGCTGTGGTTCCCAAGTGCGGTATTGAGACCTTTGTACGCGTACAGGTCGATCAGGACCAACAGGAACAGAAAGATGACGAAATTGCGGACCGCTGCGGGTGACATGGGTGCGAAGGTACATGGGCTTGTGGGGGCCTTGAGGTGCTTGGCTATCTTTAACACGACAGGATGAACATGGTTGTGAAAGCATATCGGTGGATGATCATGGTCGCGCTGGTGACCTGCGGGTCGCTTGTATCGGGTCAGGTTTCGTGGCGCAGGACATACGGGGCATTGGCAGATGACCGCGGTGTTGCGGTGCGCGCTGCATCGGAAGATCTGATCTACGCGGTGGGTACCACGGGTAGCTTTGGGAATGGCAGCAGCGATATCCACCTAATGGCCTCCGATGGCGCCGGAGTTCGGCTATGGTCGCGCACAATTGGCGGTTCATCCGTGGACAGGGCAGCAGCCATGCGCATTTGTGGCAACGGTGACCTTGTGATCACCGGTACGACGGACGGTGATGGCGGGTATGATGGTCTGTTGGTGCGAACCGATGCGGACGGTGTTGTGCTCTGGTCAAGGACCTATGGCGGAAGCGATTGGGATTTCCTCTACGATGTGAAGGAACTGGCCGATGGTGGCCTCCTCCTGGCCGGTCAGACGTACAGCTTCGGGGAGCCAGGGGGCAATGCTTGGCTGCTGCGCACTGATGCTGATGGTGATACGCTCTGGACACGGACCTTCGGTGGATCCGGGGAGCATGAAGCAACCTCCGCCGTCCCGACGCCGGAGGGAGGTTATGTGCTGGCCGGATCGCTCTCTACGCCCGATCGGGATCGCGATGTGCTTGTGGTGAAGCTCGACGCATTGGGGAATACAGAATGGATCCAAACCCACGGAGGAGATAGCCTGGATGTGGCCAGGGATATCCTGGCACCTGCTGTTGGTGGCTACTCCATCGTAGGTGCCACGCGCAGTAGTTCGGTCTGGAACGAGGGATACCACCTGAAGTTGTTCCCCGATGGTGCGCTCCAATGGGAATTCTCGTGGGGCCAGGTGAACGATCAGGAGTTCTTCGAACATATCTCCGGGCCGAACGAGGACTTCCTGATCGCATGCTACACCAGGACCTCCGGTGGGGTCGGCAAGGACGAGATCCTTCCGGGTGTGACGGTGACTG
>CAYQMC010000229.1:0-4527 GCA_964418285.1 uncultured Chryseobacterium sp. | reverse complement strand
ATCCATGGTGTGGTACACTTCGGCCATGGATACGCTGGGAATGTTGCGAAGACGCTCTTCCAGGGAAGGCACGTCCACTTCGCTCAACGGAATGCCGAGCACAGCCGTGCCTTGGTCACGCAACTCACGCAGGATTGTAGCCTCATCGATGAAGTGCATTCCTTCGGCACTATTCACTTCGACGTCGAGGTCGGTGATGACCGTGCGATCCGCCGCACGCTCAACGAAACCAAGTGCAGCGACGATGCCCAGCACGGCGAACCCGATACCCAGAGGGCGTATAAGGATCTTGAGTCGTTTCATGGGCGTTGGAGTTCGTTAAGGAGGCGTTGTACATCGGGCACCAGGCGATCGATATCTCCGGCGCCGAGGGTCAGCACCACATCCAATTCGCGGTCACGCAGTTGGGCGATGAGGTCGGCATGCGAGGCCAGGGCCTTATCCTCGATGGGTACCTGTTCCAACAGCCATGCACTGTCGACGCCCATGATCGGCAGTTCCCGTGCCGGATAGATATCCAGCAACAGCAGGGTGTCCAGCATGGAGAGGCTCTGCGCGAACTCCGTAGCCAGATCGCGTGTGCGGCTGAAGAGATGGGGCTGGAAGATGCCCGTGACCGCACGGCCGGGAAACAACTCGCGTACACTGCCGATGCAGGCCTCCAACTCGGCCGGGTGGTGGGCGTAGTCATCGATGAACACGAAGTGCGGTCCACGGATGCGCACGTCGAAACGGCGGGCAACACCGCGGAAGGAGGCGAGACCTTCACGCAGGGCATCCGGATGCACACCAAGACGCGAGGCCACGGTGCTCGCAGCAATGGCGTTCTCCACATTGTGGCGGCCCGGCATCCCAAGAACAAGGTCCTTCACAGTGCGGCCATCGACCACCAGATCGAAGTGGTACATGCCATCGGCGATGCGCAGGCCCTCCACACGCGGGTCTCCCGTGCTTCCCAATGCATAGGGCGTTACCTGGGCGCGATCGGTGAAGTGTGCGGCAATGCGCTCGTGTACCAACAAGGGGCCCTCGCACTGGATGGCGAATTGGGTATAGGCATCGAACATGGCGTCCGGCGTGCCGTAGATATCCATGTGGTCGGGATCCATGGCGGTGATCACCGATCCGGCAGGACAGAGCTTGAGGAAACTACGGTCGTATTCATCGGCCTCCACCACGTTCACCACGGCATCATCGTTGAGCAGCACGTTGGTTCCGTAGTTCCCTGCGATGCCTCCCAGGAAGGCGTTGCATTTCACCCCGCCCACAGTGAGGAGGTGTGCGATCATGGTACTCACGGTGGTCTTGCCGTGCGTACCGGCCACGGCGATCGTCCTGCGATCGCGCGTCACCATGCCGAGCACTTCGGCACGCTTCAGGATGTGTGCGCCGCGCTCCTCCCAATAGCGAAGGAGCGGGCTATCGGTTGGAACGGCAGGGGTCCGCACCACCATGACCTCGGCCGCAGGGGCATCGCGATAATCTTCAGGGACCAGCATCGGATCCTCGCTGAATTGTACCTCGATCCCTTCGCTCAGGAGCTGGTTCGTAAGCTCGCTTGGCGTGCGGTCGTAACCGGCCACCCGGGCGCCCTGGCGGCGGAAGTAGCGCGCAAGACCGCTCATACCGATGCCGCCGACACCGATGAAGAAGAGCTTATGTCCTTGCAGCGTACTCATTTTCTTGCCAGTCGGATGACCTCTGCGGCGATGGTCTCGGCCGCGTTGGTGGTACCCAAGCCTGCTATCGCGAGGCTTAAGCGTTCAAGTGCTGTTCGGTCATTGATCAACTCCTGGACCGCGCTGCCGAGCTTTTCGATGGTCTCCTTATCGTGCATCAGCACGGCAGCACCGCGATCCGTAAGCGCACGTGCGTTGTGCGTCTGATGATCTTCCGCGGCGGTGGGAAGCGGCACCAGGATCGCGGGCTTGCCCACGAGGCTCAGCTCGCTTACGCTGATGGCTCCAGCTCTTGCCACCACCAGATCGGCCACGGCATAGGCATGGTCCATCCGGGTCACGAACTCATGCACCTTGCAGGCGGAATAGCCCAGCTTGGCCACCGCTTCGGATGCCTGCTTGAAGTACGGAGTGCCGGTCTGCCAGATGACCTGTATACCAGCCTGCTGCCACAGCGGCAAGGCGGCTTCCACGCCTTTGTTGATACCGCGCGCACCCAAGCTGCCTCCGGTTATGAACAGGATGGGCCTGCCTTCCTCCAGACCGAACTGCTCCATACCTCGCGGCCGTTTACCGGTGAGGCGCACGACATCCTGGCGAACGGGGTTGCCGGTAAGTAGCACCTTTTCCTTGGGGAAGAACTTGTCCATACCGGCGTATGCCACGCATATGCGGTCCACACGCCTGGCAAGCAGGATGTTGGTCCTTCCCGGATAGCTGTTCTGTTCCTGGATCAGGGTGGGCACGCCCATGCGTTGCGCTGCGGCCAATAGAGGACCACTGGCATAACCACCAACTCCCACAGCCACCTGTGGTTTGAAGGAGCGCACCAATGACCGGGCCTTCAGCATGCTGCGTACGAGGCGCCAGGGCAGGCCGATGTTCTTGAGCAGGTGACCGCGCTGGAAACCGCGGATCGGCAATCCTTCGATCCGGTAGCCGGCCGCTGGCACCTTCTCCATCTCCATCTTGCCTTCGGCCCCCACGAAGAGGAATTCGGCAGAGGCCTCACGCTCGCGCACCGCGTTGGCGATGGCGATGGCCGGGAAGATGTGCCCTCCGGTGCCACCACCGGAGATCATCACCCTAAGCGAGTGCTGTTCTTGGTCGTTTGGCATTGGAGCTCTCGGGTTGAAGTTCTTCGACGGATCGGCTAACACTGAGCACGATACCGATGGCAAGACAGGTGAACCAGACGGAGGTGCCACCCATGCTCACCAAGGGCAGCGGCTGTCCGGTAACGGGAACGAGGTTGACAGCAACCGCCATGTTCACCATCGCCTGCACCACGAGCATGAGGCTCAGACCCATGGCCACCAGCGAACCGAAGGGCTTCTCGCATTTTCCCGCGATGCGCACCGCACGTAGGAGCAGGATCAGGTAAAGCAGCAGCAGGCCCAGACCACCGAGGATACTGCCGTACTCCTCGATGATGAACGCGTAGATCATGTCCGAGTATGGGTGCGGCAACCAGTTGCGCGATGAACCGCTCCCGGGTCCATTGGGCAGTAATCCACCACTGGCGATGGCGATCTTGGCGTGCTCCACCTGGTAGTTGGCGTCGCTGTCCTCCGTACCGAAACTCTCGATCCGGCTCTGCCAGGTCTCCACACGCGGCAACACATTGAGACCGAACGCTTCGTTCACCCCGATGAGCAGGATGAAGGAGCCCACGGCGATACCGATGATGCCGAGCAACCACTTCATCGGCACCTGACCGATGAACATGATGACCAGGCAAAGCAGGAAGAGCAGCGCAGCAGTGGAGAAATTCGCCGGCAGGATGAGGCCGCAGATAACGCCCACGGGAAGCATCAGCTTCAGGAGCACATCGTGCAGGTTCCATTCGGTGCCTTGGTGCTTGGAAAGCACCCGTGCCAGATAGATGATGAGCACGACCTTGGCCAGATCACTTGTCTGGAAGCTCTGGTTGATGATGGGGATGGTGATCCAGCGGCTGGCATCGTTGATGTTCGAACCCAGCAACAACGTGAGCAACAACAGCCCCGCTACGAAAGGAAGCGCCAATTGCGAAAGCTTGGAATACACCCCGAACCTCAACTTGGAGGCGTAGTACATGATCACGCCCCCGGTCACCAGCATCAAACCGTGCTTGAAGAGGAAATGGAGCGTGCTTCCCCCCTCACGCTTGAAGGCCAGCGAGCTGATCGAGCTGTACACCGCGATCAAACTGATCAACCCCAGGAAAAGGGCCGTCATCCAGATCACGCGGTCGCCTTGCAGCTTATTGAGGAGGGTTGTCATTTGCTCAGTGGAGAGGGGTCAGGTCCGGGCGGTGGGAGGAGGTGTGATCACCTGATGTTCCTTCGCCTTCATATTCCGTTCGTTCAGCGTCATAGGTCACGTACGGCACGCTTGAATTCCGCACCGCGTTCTTCGTAGTTGGCAAAGCCGTTCCCACTGGGGCACGCAGGGCTGAAAAGGACCACGTCTCCGGCTTCAGCGAGTTCGCGGGCCAGGAACACGGCCATGCGCACACTATCCGCCATGAACAGCTTCGGGTTTCCATCCACCGTATCGGCCTGAGGACCGAACAGTACCACGGCCGAGACGCGTTCGCGCAACAGCTCCTGGGCGTGCCCTTCGGCCATGTCATCGCTCCATGCCCCGGTTATCCACACCACCCGCTGGTCCAGCGAAGCGAAGGACTCCAGTGTAGCATCCAGGAAGGTTGCACGGCTGTCGTTGATGTACAGCACGTCGCCCACCGAGGCCACGGGCTCCAAGCGGTGGGGTGCTGAAGCGTGACCGCTCAATGTTGCTCGGCGGGCTTCCAGCAACTGGCCACCCACAATGCGGAGCGGTGCTTCGGTATGTTCGTTCTGTG
>CAYQMC010000228.1:0-4543 GCA_964418285.1 uncultured Chryseobacterium sp. | reverse complement strand
GCGTACATTTGCGGTCCATTGCGGGGTGGAGCAGATGGTAGCTCGTCGGGCTCATAACCCGAAGGCCGTAGGTTCGAGTCCTACCCCCGCTACAAAGAGGGGCCGTCTCAATACGAGGCGGCCCCTTTGTTTTTAGGATCTTTCTTTCGGTGGTCCAGCCCGGCACACGGGATCGATCCGGTACCGAACTTCGAGCCATGGCCCACAAAGCAGGATACGTCAACATCATCGGTGAACCCAACGTGGGCAAGAGCACCCTGCTCAATGCCTTGCTTGGAGAGCAGTTGGTGATCACCAATCCCAAGGCCCAGACCACCCGTCACCGCATCCTGGGGATCCTCAACGGGGAGGACCACCAGCTGATCCTCAGCGATACCCCCGGCATCCTCGACCCGCAGTACAAGATGCAGGAGCGCATGATGCATGCGGTGGACGAAGCGCTGATCGATGCCGACCTGCTGGTCGTACTGGTGGAATTGGGCCAGTTGCCCGCGAAAAGCGAGAACGTGATCAAGCGGGCACAGCGCTTCAAGGGTCCGTTGCTTGTGCTTGTGAACAAGGTGGATACCGGCGACGAAGTGAGCACATTGGAAGCCTTGCATCTCTGGCAGGATGCATTCCCAGAGGCCAAGGTGGTGCCCCTGAGCGCCCTGCATGGACTCAACGTGGAGGAACTTCGAGGCTATCTCATCGACCACCTGCCGGAACACCCGCCCTATTTCCCGAAGGATGAACTGAGCGATCGCAACATGCGCTTCTTCATCAGCGAGATGATCCGCGAAAAGGTGTTGGCCTTCTACAAGCAGGAGATTCCCTACAGCACCCAGGTGGTGGTGAACAGCTACGAGGAAGAGGAGACCATCATCCGCATCCAGGCCGATGTCATCGTGATGCGCGAAAGCCAGAAAGGGATCATCATCGGGCAAGGTGGTAAGGCCCTGCGCAAGCTGGGCACCGAAGCACGCATCGCCATCGAGCGCTTCGTGGAGAACAAGGTTTTCCTCGACCTGCGTGTGAAGGTGGATGCCGACTGGCGCGAGGACGAGAAGAAACTGAAGCGATACGGATACTGACATGGGTAACATCGTAGCCATCGTAGGCCGCCCCAACGTGGGCAAAAGCACGCTCTTCAACCGCCTCATCGAGCGACGCGAGGCCATCACCGACCCGACGGCGGGCACCACGCGCGATCGCCATTATGGCAAAGCCGAGTGGAACGGGGTGATCTTCAGCGTGATCGATACCGGTGGATATGTGAGCGGAAGCGATGATGTCTTCGAAGCCGAGATCCGCAAGCAGGTAACGCTGGCCATCGACGAGTCCGATTCCGTGCTCTTCATGGTCGATGTCAAGGGTGGTATCACCGGCATGGACCAGACCATCGCGGGCTTGTTGCGCAAGTCCAAGAAACCCGTGGTGCTTGTAGCCAACAAGGTGGATGCTCCTGACCAGGAGTATGCCGCCGCCGAATTCTACAAACTCGGACTTGGTGAGGTGTTCTCTTGTGCGGCGACCAGTGGTGCCGGAACCGGCGACATGTTGGATGCGCTGGTAAAGACCTTCGCCAAACCGACCGAGGAGGAAGCGAGCGACATACCGGGCATCGCCATCGTCGGTAAGCCGAACGTGGGCAAGTCCTCCTTGGTGAACGCACTGTTGGGCCGCGAGCAGAACATCGTTACTCCTGTGGCCGGTACTACCCGCGACCCGATCAATACGCGCTGGAACGTGTTCGGCCACGATGTGATGCTGCTTGACACCGCCGGTATCCGACGCAAGGCCAAGGTGGACGAGGACATCGAGTTCTACAGCGTATTGCGCTCGGTACGGGCCATCGAGGACAGCGATGTATGCCTGCTGATGATCGACGCCCAGGATGGCATCCAACAGCAGGACCTGCACATCCTCTCCATCATCCAGAAGAACGGCAAGGGTCTGGTGGTGCTGGTGAACAAGTGGGACTTGATCGAAAAGGAGACCAACACCATGAAGGCCTTCGAAGCCGAGGTGAAGAAGCGCATCGAACCCTTCACCGATGTGCCCGTGGTATTCACTTCCGTGGTCGAGAAACAACGTATCCTCAAGGCCATGGAACTGGCCATGCAGGTCTACGAGGACCGCAAGCGTCGAATCAAGACACGCGAGCTCAACGACGTGCTGCTGCCCCTGATCGAGCGGCAGCCACCGCCCATGTACAAGGCGAAGCAGGTCTCCATCAAGTTCATTACGCAGTTGCCCACCTATGTGCCGACCTTCGTGTTCTATTGCAATCTGCCGCAATACATAAAGCCATCATACGAACGGTTCCTCGAGAACCGCTTGCGCGAACACTGGCGTTTCACCGGTGTGCCGATCCGTTTGTTCTTCCGCAAGAAGTAGTTTGAGCATGCACATTGGCGGTATTCGGTATACCTTCAGTGTATCGATCCCGCCTGCGCATGATGCCTTTTCATCGGTACTTTGCGTTAGTATTGCTCGGCTTCGGGCTGTTCCATGGTGTATGGGGACAAGAGGCTGGATCGGTTTTTTCCTGGGGTGCAGATCCCGTTTGGGATCCGCAATGGGGGATTTCTTCGTCCAACTCGACCGAGATCCTTGTGGACGCCCGCTCGATCCGGGTACGGAACGAGAAGCCCCAGTTCATCGCGTTCTTCTTCGAGCACCGCAGAGTTGTGCGCTATGGAGATCGAAATGCCATCGTGTGCTATGCTCCCGTCGTTCTTCCGGAGAGCTTTGATCCTCCCTTCGACCGGCACGACGCACCTTATACAGCAGCGGGTAGCAGGCCATTCCCCAAGTTGTTCAACCTGCGCGTGGACCATTTCGGCGTGCGTGTCGTGCGGCCTGATGGATCATGGACGGAATTGCCCGTTGAGCAACTGGCTTCCGGGACCGATGTCCAGGGAAGGGCGGTGATGTTGCAAACGCAGGCCATAACGTTCTACCCCCAAGGCATCATGCCCGGCGATGTGGTGGAGTACCGGTGGAAGTACATGCTTCCATGGGATAGCAACGAACCGTACACCCGAGGTTGGCGAGGAAGCCGATGGGTGGACAACTGGTCGCGCCTTTCCAATTGGCGAATATTCTTCCACCATGCATTGCCTATCCGCGAACAAACCACCGAGCTGGACTACAATGCGAAACATGGCCTGGTCATTACCGGAGCCGTGCCCGATGAACAGAGTAACGAAGGCAACCAGCGCGTGGCCTACTGGAAGCGTTCCGCCCTGCCCGGTATCATGGACGAGGTGCATGCCCGACCTTCCACCGAGGTCGAAGCGGCGATCATTGCTTTTCAGCCGGAGGATCTGCGCTACTTGCGCAGGGAGCGTCTGAGCGGCTTGCCGATCGAGCAGCAGCCCTGGCTCCATGCGATCCGTTTCCGTGAAGCGAAGGCGATCTGGTGGGAGCGGGTCTCAAAAAAGCGCATGCCCGACAGGCAGAACATGCTCATCGAACGTTTCGTCGCCTCCGAATGCGGAAGCGTGGATCCTGAGGAGCCGGTGCGCTGCTTGGAAAAGCTTCACGAACGCATCGCCCAGGATTTCATCTACATGCCCGATCGGGAGTGGTATCTGGACCTGGATATGAGCCTGGCCCGAATGGGCGACCAGGTGGAGGAGGAACGCCTGCGCGACATCAGTCGCTTCGATCTGTACTGCAAGCTGATCAACGCGACGCAACTGCCCTATGTCACAGCATATCTGCTCGACGCACGAAGTGGCTCGTTGGATGATCGCTTCACCACGCCGATGCACGAAAACGAATGGCTCTTCGGTGTCCTGGATGGTGAGAAAATGCTTTGGATGCACCCGAAACGGATGCGCCATGGTTGGTTCGCCAATGAACTGCCGTTCTATTGGGAAGGCACTTCGGCCTTGTTGGTGGATCGACAGCGCTTGATCTCCGATGATCCCGAGCCGCCCTTGTTCGTGGAACTGCCCACCACCGTTGGCGAGGCCAACGTTCGTGGCATCGAACACCGCATGGAAGTGGATCTGCTTGGTGCCACCGTACACGACAGGGTGCGCACCTACCTCAGCGGGCAGTTCAGCACCTTGGGCAGGGCCGCGTTCCTGGGCAGCACCATGGATCCTACGGTGAATACCGCGTATGGCCATGTGCCTGCCGCGCTGGACGGTACGCGCATGCTAGTGCAGCACGCCCAGGATGTCGTTCGCGATGCCCCCTACCGCTTTCGCGACGAAGTTGAATTTGAATTGGTGGACCGCCTCGTCGATGAAGGGCAAGGTGTGTACAGCATCGATCTGCGGCCCTTCATCGCGCATGCCGTTCCGCACTCCTGCGAGCGGGAAGGTCGTGACCTGTCCTTCCATTGGGATTTCGCTCAGACCGATCAGTTCATCCTCGATCTGAAATTCGAGCAGCCTGTGGACATCATGGACCTTACGCGCTTCGAGTTGGACATGAGCAGTAGTGGTGCGCGATACGTGCTGAGTGCCGAGGTGATCAGCGCCAGCGAGGTGCGCATCCGCAGTCGGTTCTCTGTCCATAATGCGGTGGAATCGCCGCAGGAAGC
>CAYQMC010000227.1:0-4594 GCA_964418285.1 uncultured Chryseobacterium sp. | reverse complement strand
GCCGAGCGCAGTCGAGGGGTCGCCGATGATGTGTTGCACCTTGCGTGCGAACAGGAAGCTCAGCGGATTCTTATCGTAGCCGATCTTCTCCTTGCCTTTTGCCAATACCGTCATCATGCCCGTGCTGAAGAAGCGCTGACAATTGATGATGTGGTCGTACTCGGTCTTCCGCAATTCGCCGATCAAGGCGAAGAGGTTCTTCGTCTTGCCCCCACGTTTGTTCCAGACAACGAGTTGGCGGAGGAAGGGGTGGGTGTGTAGTGTAGTGGCGCTGGCAGGTCGACCCAATGGGTCGACGCTACGGGTGCGTACCGCACCGTCGCTGCCAGCACCGAAGAGCCCCTCGTTCCCTTTTCGCACCACCAGGTCGATGGCTGCGTCGGGGTAAAATGCGTGCAGCTTCTCCACGATGCTCGTCACCAGCACGGCATCGCCCAGGAAGGCGGTCTGGATGATGAGGAAGCTCTTGGACATGGCAGCACTGGGCGCGGCCAAGTTAGCCCGCCGCGCCTTGCGCTACACCGTGTAGTGCGTTGTTACTCCTTCACAAAGCGGGAGTTCAGCACCGTGCCGCTTTCATCGATCAAGCGCAGCACATAGCTACCCGGTGCGAGCACACGCACATTCAGGCCGAGCAGTTCGCCACTGCTGCGATCGCTCAATGCAATGCGGCCGTCCATGCTGAATACCTCGAAGCTCCAGTTGCCTTGGGGCACGCGGATGTTCAAGGTATCTTGCACCGGGTTGGGGAATACGCGCACGTTGGATCCCGCCGTCTCAGCAAGGCCCACGCTGTAATCCGCCATCAGGTCGTTTGTGTTGGTGCGGATGGGTTCGTTGAAGTCGAAGTAGATGTCTGCCGCGTTCAGCAGGTGGTCGCCGAGCTCCAGGCCGGGCAAGGGCCACAGGCGGAAGCTTGCGAAGCCCTGGCTGCCGAGCAGGTCGCTGGTGCTATCCGGAAGCATGATGCCCGGAAAGTCGAAACGCAACACGCGACCGGGCAGGAGCGAGGCCTCGAAATCGTGCGAAGCACCGAGGATGCGCAAGGTGGACAGGTCGTATTCCGCAGCTATGGTGTCCAGTAGGAACACGTTTATCGCTTCGGCCGTTCCGGTGTTCTGGAAGCGGATCGTATAGTCCACGTAGCTGTCCAAGTCTATGAAAAAGACCTCATCACTAGTGGTGGTGTTGGTCCTGGCCAATTTGTCGTTCGGGTCATAGGCCCCCACAACGATGCGCGAGATCCCGTAGTCGTCGTTGCTTGGATCGGCGTCGGGCGACTGCGGAGCAACGACCGCATTTCCATCGATGACCGTACCGAGCAGGCTGGCCTGGGCTGGTACGGTGAACTCCACAGTGAAGTCCTGACCGGCGAAGCCACTGAGCGTCGCGATATCCCACTGCAAGTGACCCGCAGCTACAAGGGTTGGCGAACCCGTTGCGGAGACGTAGTTCAGGATCGGGTCGAAGAAGAGGTCGAGGGTCAGGTCGGTGAAGCCGAACGGCCCTTCGTTATGGATGCTGGGTGTGTAGGTGACCGGGAAGCCCGGCCGATGGACCCCGGAGTTCAGGAACGCGCTGACATCGGGACCTACGAGCACTTCCATCGGAAGGTCGATGGTCGTGGATGGTGTTGCTGCATTCAGGAAGAACGGCACCGGAAGTGGAACACAGGTGGACTCGTAACCTTCCAGGGCGGCGTCCAAGGTGTAGTCGTTGTAGATGAGTTCAGTGGCATATGCACCATCGGCATCGGTAAGCGCGTAGTGATCTCCGGGGCTGAATGTGAGCACCCGGAAAGGCAGTCCGAGGTCGGTGGTCGCCTGGTCGCAGTCATCATCAAGGTCCGCGAAGACAACCCCGCTGACAGTGCCGCACGGCTCGGAGGTAACGGGTATGACCACCGTGGTGATCGATGTACAGCTCTCGGTGGATCCGGGGCCATTGGTGTCGATGCTGTTATAGGCACCCACTACATACGCGCCCGGTTCCAGGTTCGTAGCCACGAACGGATTCGCTGTTGGGGCTTCCACCCAGCTGCCGCTTGGGCCTGTGACCCAGATCGAATCGACCTGGTCGAACAGCAGGCTCATGGATCCGGTGGCACCATCGGGGCAACTACCGGTCAACGTGGAGTCGATGATGGTAGGGGTCATGCTGCCCAGCACATCCAGCGGCCCTAGAACGCCAGAGCATCCGTTCATGGCGGTCACCGTGATCGTGTAGGCCACATCAGGGCAGAGGCCACTGAAGTTGAGCCCATTGGGACTTGCGCCGCCCGAGGGGCCGGGTGGGTCGAAGGTCACTGTGTAGGGCCCGTTGGCACCATTGAGCGGCAGGATGTAGTTGTAGTATCCGTTGCACCCGGCATCGCAGGAGTATGCCGGTTCTGTGGGAACGATATCGGGGAACAGGCCCGGTACCAGCAATACTTCACCGGTGGCTGAAGCCGTTCCGCCCATGGCATCCACCACCGACAAGGTGTATTCGCCCGGTGGCAAGTCCGTGATGTAAGAGGTGCCCTGCCCTGTGGGTGGTACGGGAGACCAGGCCAACGTGTACGGAGGAGTGCCGCCGAACACCGACGCAAGGATGCTCCCAGTGCTATTTCCGCATGTGGCATGTGCGATGTTCAGCTGAACGATCTGTGCGTCTACGTGGACAAGGCTGAACAACGCGAACAGAGCAGGTATTACTCGGGTCATGGTCTCGGTTTTTGGATCCGTTGGCGATATCGTGACGAAGCTGGCGCTGCTTCTGTTGCCTTGGTCGGCTCGGTGACGTGGATGGCGTTGCTGGGGAACGCAATGGTAGCGGTGCTCAGGCCATTGATATTCCCTGTTGTGTCACTTCTTCTTTATCGTGATCAACAACTTGTCGATCCGGTTGCCATCCATATCCAATACTTCCGCCTCGAACAGATCATCCTCCATACGATCACCGACTTTCGGCAGGTGCTCCATCTTGCCGAGGATGTATCCCGCCAATGTGGCGTAGCTCGTCTCCTCCTCATCGATGATGCTTTTGCCGATGCGCAGGTTGAATTCTCCGATCGACACGGCACCATCCACGAGCCAGCTTCCATCCGCACGCAGCAGGAGTTCAGGAGTGTCCGTTTCGTCCTCGTCGGGAAGATCACCAACAATGGCTTCGGTCAGGTCGTGCAGGCTCACCAAGCCCTCGAACTGGCCGTGCTCATCCACCACGAAGGCGATGTACTGCTTGTTCTTCTTGAAGAGTTTCAGGATGTCGAAGGCTTCAGCATTCTCAGGGACGAATATGGGTGGTCGCATCACCTGTGCGATGGTGAAGTGCGGACCATCCAACTGCTCAAGGAATTCGCGCGCGTGGAGGGTACCCTCGATCTCGTCCACCTTTCCGCGACATACGGGAAACTTGGAGCGCATGCTGTCCCGCAGGAATGCTTCGATCCGAGCGGTGTTCCACGTGCTGTCCACCCACTCCACATCGTTGCGATGGGTCATCAGGTTGCGCGCCCGAAGCGTACTGAAACGGAAGATGTTCTGGTGTGCTTCGCTTTCCTCGGTGTCCAGTACCCCTTGCATCCTTGCGGTGCGCAGTATGGCACGCAGTTCCTCGGGACTCATGCGCTCATCGCTTATCGTCCGCACGGGCATCAGTTTCAGTATCAATGAGGTGGATGCTGACAGGAGCTTCACGATGGGGAAGGTCACCATGGCGAACACACGGATGATCGGCGCAGTGAAGAGGGCTATGCCTTCCGCATTGCCCAAGGCTATGGTCTTCGGCACCAGTTCGCCCACTACGATGGTGAAGTAGGTGATGCCACCGATCACCAGCACCAGCGCGATGGAATGGGCATGCGGTGCCACGGTGGGCCAGCCCGCGAGCAGCGCCTCCATGTCATCCGTAAGGTTGGCGCCGCCGTATGCACCGGCGACGATACCGATCAAGGTGATGCCCACCTGCACCGAACTCAGGAAACCTTCGGGATCCGCCAGGAGCTTCATCGCGATGCGTGCGCGGCGGTCACCCTGGTCCGCCCTGGCCTGCATGCGCGCAGGATTTACGCTCACCAAGGCGATCTCGCTCAACGCGAAGAAGCCGTTCAAAAGCGTAAGCAGGAAGATGACCAGGAACTCCATGGCCTACACGGCCACACTGTGATCCCGCAAGGCCTCGTTCAAGCTCGTCTTCTTGTCGGTGCTCTCCTTGCGTTGGCCGATGATGAGCGCACAGGGAACGCCATATTCACCGGCAGGGAATCGCTTCGGTAGTGTCCCGGGGATCACCACGCTGCGCGGCGGAATATGACCACGCATCTCCTTGGGCTCGGGGCCTGTAACGTCGATGATCCTGGTGCTCGCTGTGAGCACCACGTTGGCACCCAGCACAGCTTCACGGCCAACATGCACACCCTCCACGACAATGGCGCGCGAGCCGATGAAGCAGCCATCCTCGATGATCACCGGTGCGGCCTGCACAGGCTCCAGGACACCGCCGATTCCCACACCGCCGCTCAAGTGTACGTTCTTACCGATCTGTGCGCAGCTACCTACCGTGGCCCAGGTGTCGACCATGGTGCCTTCATCCACATAGGCACCGATGTTCA
>CAYQMC010000226.1:0-4612 GCA_964418285.1 uncultured Chryseobacterium sp. | reverse complement strand
CAGGTGCCACACTTCTTCGCTGAGGAAGGGCATGAAGGGATGCAACAGCTTCATCACCTCCTCGAAGATGGCCACCGTGGCTTCATAGGTCTGGCGGTCGATCGGCTCGGCCACACCTTCGCCCGCTTCGTTCTTCACGAAACCGGTCTTCACGCTTTCCAGGTACCAGCTGCAGAGGTCGTCCCACACGAGTTTGTAGGTTGCCATCAAGGCCTCGCTGATGCGGAACTGCGCGAAGAGTTGATCGATCTCGGTGGTGCCGCGCTGCACACGGCTCTGCATCCACGCGACAGCTGCAGCGGATGACGCGGGTTGTGCGCGATCATCTACGTTCCAGCCTTTCACGAGGCGGAACGCGTTCCAGATCTTGTTGCTGAAGTTGCGGCCCTGTTCGCAGAGCGAATCATCGTAGGGCAGATCGTTGCCGGCGGGACTGGTGAGCAGCATGCCCACGCGAACGCCATCGGCTCCGAACTTCTCGATCAGCTCCAACGGGTCGGGGCTGTTGCCCAGGCTCTTGCTCATCTTGCGGCCCAGCTTGTCGCGTACGATGCCGGTGAGGTACACGTTCCTAAAGGGCACCTCGTGCTTGTACTCCATACCCGCCATGATCATGCGCGCCACCCAGAAGAAGAGGATCTCCGGCGCGGTCACCAGGTCGTTCGTGGGGTAGTAGTACTTGATGTCGGCGTTGTTCGGGTCCTTGAAACCATCGAACACGCTGATCGGCCACAGCCAGCTGCTGAACCAGGTGTCCATGACGTCCTCGTCCTGCTTGATGCATGCCGTGCTTTGCCCCGCTGCGGTGAAGTGCGCAATGGCTTCGGCTTCGGTCTTGCACACGGCGAAGTCCCCGTTCTCGTTGTACCACGCCGGCACGCGCTGCCCCCACCACAACTGGCGGCTGATGCACCAGTCGCGCACGTTCTCCATCCAGTGCTTGTAGGTGTTCGCGAACTTCTGCGGATGCAGCTTCACCCGGCCATCGTTAACCACTTCCAAGGCCGGCTTGGCCAGCTCGCTCATCTTCACGAACCATTGCAGACTCAGGCGCGGCTCGATCACAGCATCGGTGCGCTCGCTGTAGCCCACCTTGTTCTTGATGTCTTCCACCTTCACCAAGAAGCCCTTCTCCTCCAACTCCTTCACGATCTTTTTACGCACCGTGAAGCGATCCTCGCCCACATACAGCTGCGCCGCTGCGCTCATCGTTCCGTTCGGCTCCAGGATATCGATGGTCTCGAGACCGTGCTTCTTGCCCAGCTCGTGGTCGTTCACATCGTGCGCCGGCGTCACCTTCAGCGCACCGGTCCCGAATTCGCGCTCCACGTACTCGTCGAAGATCACCGGGATCTTGCGCCCGATCAGCGGCACTTCCACCTGCATGCCCTTCAGGTCGGCATAGCGTTCGTCCTCGGGGTGCACAGCCACGGCTGTATCACCCAGGATCGTCTCAGGGCGCGTGGTCGCGATGGTGATGTACTCCTCGGCTGCGCTCGGAGTGACATCACCATCGTTGATGATCTTGTAACGGATGTGGTACAGCTTGGAGCTGAGCTCCTTGTGTATCACCTCCTCATCGCTCACTGCGGTAAGCGCAACAGGGTCCCAGTTCACCATGCGCAGGCCGCGGTACACAAGGCCTTTCTTGTACAGGTCGATGAACACGTCGATGACCGCCTCGCTCAGGTCCGGCTCCATGGTGAAGCGCGTGCGGTCCCAATCGCAGCTGGCGCCCAGCTTTTTCAACTGCTCGAGGATCACCCCGCCATACTTCTCCTTCCATGCGAAGGCGTGCTTCAGGAATTCCTCGCGACCGATCGCGCTTTTCTTGATGCCCTGCTCACCGAGCAAGCGCACCACCTTCGCTTCCGTGGCGATGCTCGCATGGTCCGTACCCGGCACCCAGCAGGCGTTCCTGCCCAGCATCCGCGCACGTCGCACCAGCACATCCTGGATGGTGTTGTTCAGCATGTGCCCCATGTGCAACACACCCGTTACGTTCGGCGGCGGGATCACCACGGTATAGGGCTCCCGATCGTCGGGCACACTGCGGAAATAGCCCTTTTCCATCCAGTGGGCGTACCATTTCGCCTCGCTGGCAATGGGCTCGAAGCGTTTGGGGATCTCGGTCATTGACATGATCCGCAAAGGTAGCTGGAGAGAAGGGCTCATCTGTTCGTACGGATGCTTGTCCATGTGCTCATGTGCTCTTGTTGCCATGTGCTCATGGAATGCCCCTCCGAGCAAGCTTAGCGTAGGTCGTTAGCAAGGCTGCTTCGAAACTCTCATTGCGCACAATTGCACCGCCCTCGATCGAAGCGCCCCATGAGCACATGAGCAAATGGCCGCATGAGCACATGCTGGTCTTGTACTTTCGCGGCCATGTTCACTATGGATACCTTCTCCTTCGCAGGAAAAAAAGCCTTGGTCCGCGTGGACCTCAACGTACCCCAGGACGCCAACGGCAAGGTCACCGACGACAGCCGCGCACGGGCCATCGTTCCAACGGTGAACAAGATCCTGAACGACGGCGGCAGCGCCATCCTGATGAGCCATCTGGGCCGCCCGAAAGGCAAGGCGAACCCCGCCATGAGCCTGAAGCCGGTGGCCGAATACCTCAGCGGCCTGCTCGGCAAGCCCGTGATCTTCGCCACTGACTGCGTGGGCGAGGACGCCAAATCCAAAGCCGCAGCGCTGAAGCCCGGCGAGGTGCTGGTGCTGGAGAACCTGCGTTTCCATCCTGAGGAAGAGGCCGGTGATGAAGGTTTCGCGAAGCAGCTGAGCGAACTCGGCGATGTGTACGTGAACGATGCATTCGGCACCGCCCACCGCGCGCACGCCAGCACCACCATTGTGGCGAAGTTCTTCCCCGAGGCCAAGCTTTTCGGGCACTTGATTCAGGGCGAGATCGACAGCGTGGGCAAGGTGCTCGGGAATCCGCAACGCCCCATGACCGCCATCGTGGGCGGCAGCAAGGTGAGCAGCAAGATCGCCGTGCTGGAGAACCTGCTGAACAGTTGCGACGAGCTGATCATCGGCGGTGGCATGGCAAACACCTTCGTGAAGGCCATGGGCGGCCAGACCGGCGCCAGCCTGGTGGAAGAGGATCTGCTGGACACCGCGCGCACCGTGATCGAACAAGCCAAGGCCAAGGGCGTGAAGCTCCACATCCCCACAGATGCCGTGGTCGCCGACGCCTTTGCCGCTACCGCCAACACCGACCAATGCGCCGCCGACGCCGTGCCCGATGGTTGGATGGCATTGGACATCGGCCCCAAGACCATCGAGACCTTCCACAACGCCATCCTGGGCAGCAAGACGATCTTGTGGAACGGGCCCATGGGCGTGTTCGAGATGGAACCCTTCCAGCAAGGCACTATCGCCATTGCCAATGCCGTGGCCGAGGCGACGGAAAAAGGCGCCTTCTCACTCGTGGGTGGCGGCGACAGTGTTGCTGCCGTGAACCAGTTCGGTTTGGCCGATAAGATCAGTTACGTGAGCACCGGTGGTGGTGCGATGCTGGAGTATCTGGAGGGGAAGGTGTTGCCGGGGATCGCGGCGATCGCTGGGTAAATTCGTCCCGCCCTAGGGATCTTGCTTGGTCATGGGATCCGGTCGACCAGTGCGGAAAGCTCCTTGTCCGCAATACTATCCTGCTGCGACTTGTCGTAAATGGTGAGGAGCCATACCTCGCGGCCTACGATGCGAACGCAGGTGATAACGCGGGCGCCTCCCGACTTCCCGCGGCCCTTGGAAGCGATGCTCATACGCACCTTGTAGCAACTCTTGCCCAAGGAGGTTCCTTGCCGTGGTTCTTCGGCAATCAATTCCACGAACGCTTGAAGGTCGTGCTTCAGCGATGGAAACTTCTTGGAAAGGGCCTTGGCCCGTTGGTCGAATTCCGGAATGGTGTGGACCTCAAAGCTCATCGAGGAGCTTTTGCACCGGACGCCCTTTGAGCTTTCCGGCCTTTACCTGCTTCATCTGGTCCACTGCCGTACGCACGCTTTCCAACACGGCCGCCTTCTCGTCCTGTACCGTGGTGTTCTTCACAAAAGGCAGGCTCCGCAGCAGTTCCAGCAGGAACTCCACTTTGCTCTCCTTCACTTCCACAACGATCTTCATAGTGGCGTAAAGATATGCAGCGGCGGCGGCGACAGCGTAGCGGCCGTGAACCCGTTCGGGTTGGCGGAAAAGATCAGCTACGTGAGGTCCGATACATATCGGACCGGCGGCTGCGCGATGCTGGAGTACTTGGAGGGCAAGGTGTTGCCGGGGATAGCGGCGGTGCAAGAAAAGTCACGAAGTGGTCTTAATTGAATGGTCGTCCCGCTGCTGCGCAACGTTAAGCACCCAATTCGCTAGGTGCTTCACTCAGGGCGAACAACTGTTGCAGAAGGCCCAATGCCTCCACAACCTGCTCAAGGGCTGGGAAGGGACCGATTAAACTGGCCCAAAGATCTTTCATAAGGGCAAGTAGCTCAACTATTCTATTCCTTAACAAGTTCGATATGCCCTTTTTTACAAGCTTCAGCGTCTCCAGCAGTTCATACCACTGAGGTGGTCTACCCGATCAGGACAGGTCTAGATCAAATGTAAGTGTGGTTGT
>CAYQMC010000225.1:3284-4633 GCA_964418285.1 uncultured Chryseobacterium sp. | reverse complement strand
CCGGATCCCGGCAGCACCCGCATCATCGGTCACGCGGGCATGGGCACCGGGCATGAATTGGTTCCCAATGGAAGGGGATCGATCCTGGCTGCGCTGGAGTTGGGCATAGCTGGCGTGGAGCTTGATGTACAGCTTACGGCGGACAGTGTGCTGGTGGCCTTCCACGACGCACAATTGGAAGGAAACACCACCTGTGCAGGCCTCGTGAATGCCATGACCTGGGCCGAGCTGAGGGCCTGCACCACCACTCGACCAGGCAATTCGGACATGATGATCGCACGGGTGGACAGCCTGTTGTTGGAAGCTGCGGAACGGTATCCGAATGCTGACTTCACCCTGGACTGCAAGCTCTTCGCCTACGGCGACTGGTGGAGCTATCTGGAGACGTACACCGATGCCGTCGTAGCACTGGATGCCTTACCGGGCATGCGAGGCCGCCTTCTGGTGGAATGCCAGGTGGACCCCTTCCTCCTCCTGCTGAAACGCAAGCTGCCGCATGTAGCCTTGTACCGCTACGACACGCATCCGGATTCGGCACTGTACCATGCACAGCGCGGTGGTCTCGCGGGCATCACGGTACACCACGGAAACATCAACAGATCCCAGGTGGAACACACCCAGGCCTTGGGTTTGCAGGTAAGCCTATTCGGAACAAACGGCCGTTGGGGGCATTGGTCGGCGTTGCGCAAAGGTCCGGATCGCTTGCAGACGGATGCCCCGGAGCTATTCGAGGTCCAACGGTAAATGATCGGCGATCCGCAGTTCAGTGGAAGAACTGCATCACCTTGCTCCAGAGCTTGCGTGTAACCAGCAATGGCGGTGCTTGCAGGCCGTTCAGTCCCCATGCGGCGCGCACCTCGCTGTTCGCCTTCAGGATGTGTTTGATGCTACCGTTGCTCATGCCACCCAAGCGGAAACGTACCAACACGTCACGCAAGTGGATCGTGGGGATCTCGTGCTTGTATAGGAAGCGAAGCAGGATCTCGTAGTCCGCACCGATGCGCAGTTCCGTGTTGAAGTGGCCGAAGCGATCGTACACGCTCTTGCGGATGAAGGTGCCCACGTGCGGCGGCATCCAGCCCTTGCGGAAGTTGCTGCGGTGGTATGTTCCGCTAAGCCAGGTCCGGTGGACCTTGTAAATGTCGTGCTCGTCCACCATGATGATGTCGCCATACACGGCATCCACATGGGCACGTTGAAAGGCCTCCACCACTTGGGCGATCACCTTCGGGGTCATCAGTAGATCTCCGGCGTTGACGAAGCCGATGATCTCGCCGGTGGCGCGTGCGAGGCCTTTGTTCATGGCGTCGTAAATGCCTTTGTCGGGTTCGCTTACGATATGCGCGATG
>CAYQMC010000225.1:0-3274 GCA_964418285.1 uncultured Chryseobacterium sp. | reverse complement strand
GTTGTGATACCGCGACCTCCCCTCGACTCCACTCGGGAAGGGTCCGCATACTCCCGCAAGATCTCCACCGTGCCATCCGTACTCGCGCCATCGATCACCACCAGTTCGATGTCCGGGTGCGTCTGCCCCAGGATGCTGTCCAGCGTTTCCCGGATCACGGGGACCACGTTGCGGCAAACGGTGATGAGGGTGACTTTCATCCAATGACGCGCTCACGCACTGGTTGTGCCGGATTCCCCTGATATACCATGTACGCATCCAGGTCCTTGCTGGCCATGCTGCCCGCGGCGAGCACACTGTGGCTCTTCATAGTGACGCCGAGTGTTACGATGGCCCCCGCTCCCACCCAGCTGCCGTCCTCCAGCACCACGGGCCTGGTGTAGGTGGGGTAATCGATCTTCTTGTAATCGTGGCTTCCCTGTATGATCATGGCGCCCTGGCTGATGACCACGTTGTTGCCTATGGTAAGCTGGTCCAGGTTGTCCAACCAGGCACGCTGACCGATCCAGCTGTGGTCGCCGATGCTGAGCTTCCAGGGGAACTTGATGTTGACGCCGGGGTGGATCACAACGCCCTTGCCCACCCTGGCGCCGAACAAGCGCAGCAGTGCTGGCTTCGGCGAGCGGAACGGGAACAGCGGATTGAGGAAGAACAACGCGTTGGTGAAGTACCAGAGCGTACGCTTCACGAAACCCGCACCGGGGTGGAAGGTCTTCGCGTTATCGAAGCGGGAAAGGTCTACGGTGGCGCGGGTCATTGGCTGGAACTGAACATCCTTCGGTAACCTTCCCTTCCTGTGGGATCGCTCAAAGATCGTTGACCCATGGCGAATGCACCCTCGGACAGTTGTTCGAAGTGCTCCGCCCCCATCGCGACCAGTTCCTGCAGCACCTCCTCGAACCGCTTGGGCCTATCCAATGCAAGGTCCCAACCGGCACGCTGGGACTGCAGATCCTTCCAAGGTGTGCGATCGCTGATGAGCAATGGCCGACCAACACCAAGCGCTTCCAGCATGGTGTGGCCGAAGTTCTCGCCAACGCTGGGCATGAAGACCACGTGCGCGTCAGCGAGGATCCCCGGGACTTGCTCGGGCGCCACTTCGCGATGCCACTGCACCTGCACGTTGGCTGGCAAGGCTTCGATGGCGGCCTGGCAACGCTGCCAGTAGGCCTCGTCGTAAACGGTACCGTAGAGATCGAAGTACACGTCGCCTTGGAGTTTGGCCAAACGTTCGATGGCGAAAAGCGTGTTCTTCTCCTGCGCGATGCGGCCCACGCTCACGAGCCTTAGTTCGCCCGTTTCTTTGCTGCTGGGCGCCTGTGTATTTCGCTCCAGCATGCGCCCCAGGTTGGGCACAAGATGTACTGTGACATCGCGACCGATCCAGCGCTTAACGTCCTCCACCTCCTCGGCATTGGTGGCCTGGAACTCCACGCCTGTGAAACAGCCGGCCATGCGCATGGCTAAGAGTACCGCCCGTTTCAGTGTGTTCTTCTGCTGCATGACGCCACTGGCCAGCATGCCCCGTACAGCCACGATGCGGCGTTGCTTTCCGCCCTTGAGCAGCCACAGTGGTAGCAATGTGCTCCACCGCGACCACATGCCGTTTATGTAGACCACATCCCACGTTCGTTCGCTCAGCAACGCTTTCCACTGTGCTTTGGTGCGCCCTGCCGGGGAAGCATACCACACCTGTTCACCCTTGTCCTGCGCTACCCACTGGTCCTTGGCGAGTTCCACCGGTGGATCCGTGGCGGTGTAGTCGCGGTCACCCGCCACGATGTGGAAGTCGACCTCGTCGTGCAGGTGGTCCACCAGGTTAACCAGACTGCGCACGGGTCCACCGGCCTTGAAGAAAGGCTTGTACCAATCGATGAATACAAGGACCTGCGGCTTGGCCATGGCTTAGCGTGCTTGGATGATGGCCACGGCGGTGTCGGCCCATGCCTGGGGGCTCCAGCTTCGGCCTAGCTCGGCACTGCGGCGCCCCATGGCCAGCAACTGGGGGTCGCTGCTGCGGACGATGGCCAGCATCGCATCGCGCAGGCGGGGCATGTCACCACTGGGGAATAGGAATCCGTTCTCCCCATCGATGAGGAAGCGCTCCGCTGCACCCACGGCAGTGCTCAGGACCATGGGCGATCCTGCTGCAGCATGTTCGTGCACCACCACACCCCAGGGTTCGTAGAGGCTGGGTAGCACGAAGGCCCCGCTCTGTGCCACCACCTCGCGCATTTCGTCTGGCTGTTTGAACCCGAGGTGTCGGATGCGCGGATGTTGCCCACTGGGTGACTTCATCACCTGCTCGCGCAGTTCCCCCGTGCCTGCGAGCCAAAGTTCCCAGTCGCCGGCCTCGCCATTGTCGCACAATTGCGCGAATGCATCGCACAGCATCTGCTGTCCCTTGGTAGGGATGTATCGGGCCACGCACAGGAATCGATGCGGCCAGGAGGCGCTGCGCTCTTCCAGGAGCTTCCGGCCAAGCGGCTCGAAGAGCGTTGTGTCGGCGGAATAGAAGCCGGTGAGGATACGGTCCTTGGTAAAGCCGAGGTAACGAGCATACTCCGCCTGCGGGCTACCGGTGACCCATGCATGGGAGAAGGTGCGCTTCATCCAGCTACGCGAGAGCAGCACATTGGCCATTTGCCGGGGTGAACCGCGCCATGCGGTATCGCAGATCATCACTGTGGGAACTCCACGGCTCCGTTGGGCGCGACAAACCTTGAGATAGCCCTTGTCCACCCACCCGCTCGTGATCACGATATCGGGACGCAGGTCATCCGCCAGGCGCAACAGTTCGGCGTCGCTCAGCGCACTCCGGAGATGATCGGCGATGTCCTCCGCCTCCCCGAATGCGAAGGGCGCTTCTGCATTCACGGGCCAGCGCACCAAGGTCACCTGCACACCCTTGTCCGCCAGTGCCCTAAGGCAGGCGATCACGTATGGTGCGGCTTCGGTGTATAGGATGAGCGCTTTCAAAACGCGGCAAAGATGGGGATGTGCTTCGGCGTTGCACCATCCTCTCAGGTAGTCTTCGATCGCAGGTCACACCGCTATCGCGCGCCCGACTTGGCCGAAAGCGCCCATTCGCCCCTGCAATTCCTGAGAGTTCCTGAACGCATCCTTCTTCACGAGCTTGCCCACGCTGCCGCTCCCTTTGCGTAGCACCAGATCCACCCTGCTCTTCTATTTCCTTGGTTTGGCAGGAGCACGTGCAGCCTCCGATCCTGCGGTCCAAGGCATCCTTCATCCCCTTGACCCCGATGGCCGGCAG
>CAYQMC010000224.1:0-4650 GCA_964418285.1 uncultured Chryseobacterium sp. | reverse complement strand
CCCACGAACTGGTCCACAAGGCCTGGGCGCGCATCACCGAAGTGGAAGAACTCGGTGGCATGAGCAAAGCCATCGAGACCGGCCTGCCCAAGATGCGCATCGAGGAAGCCGCCGCGAAACGTCAGGCCCGCATCGATACCGGTAAGGACAAGATCATCGGCGTGAATGCCTTCGTGACGGAGGATGAGACGAAGATGGACTTACTGGAAGTGGACAACAGCGCAGTGCGTGAGTCGCAGATCGCACGGTTGAAGGCCATGAAGGCGGGAAGGGCCGAGGCGAAGGTGAAGGAGGCGTTGGATGGGCTCACGGCCTGTGCGAAAGGCGGCGAAGGCAACCTGCTGGACCTCGCGGTGGACGCGGCACGACTGCGCGCCACCCTCGGAGAGATCTCCGACGCCATCGAAAAAGCCTTCGGTCGCTATAGCGCCACCATCCGCAGCATCAGCGGTGTTTACTCAGCGGAAAGCATGCAGGATCCCGAGATGAAGGAGGCCATGCGCCTCGCCGATGAATTCGCGAAAGCGGAAGGCCGCCGCCCGCGCATCCTCGTGGCCAAGATGGGCCAGGACGGACACGACCGCGGCGCCAAGGTGATCGCCACCAGCTTTGCCGACATCGGCTTCGACGTGGACATCGGTCCGCTGTTCCAAACGCCACAGGAAGTGGCCAAGCAGGCCATCGAGAACGACGTGCATGTGCTGGGCATCAGCAGCCTCGCAGGCGGCCACAAGACCTTGGTGCCCGAGGTGATCAAGGAGCTGCGCGAGACGTACAAGCGCCCCGACATCCTGGTGGTGGCCGGTGGCGTGATCCCGCCAAACGACTTCGATTTCCTGAAGCAGGCCGGGTGTTTTGATGTGTACGGGCCGGGGACGAAGATCCCGGTGGCGGCGCGATCGATCATCAACGCGTTGATGGATCGATCGTCGTAGCGTCGACCCACTGGGTCGACCCGAAATGCGATGGAATACCCACCGAGATACCACAAACACATCCGGTTGCGTGCGAACGATTATACCCGTGGCGCCTATTTCGTGACGTTGTGTACCGGACAGTGTAGGGAATTGTTCGGTCCCATCGTAGGGGATGGCGTGGATGCGCGGATCGACCTGAACGACCTGGGGCGTATCGTGGACGAATGCTGGCTTGTGATACCGGATCATTTCCCGCACGTTCGGTTGGATCAAACGCAGATCATGCCCGATCATCTGCATGCGATCCTGGTGCTGGACGGTGTGAAGTCGACCCAGTGGGTCGACGCTACGGGTGCCACCCGAACCGTTGGTGCCAAACCGCGGGGGCCTGTTCCAGGTTCATTGGGTGCCATTATCGGCGCATTCAAATCGGTGACGACGAAACGCATCAACGCGGCCATCGGCCGGGCTGGCGGGTCCATCTGGCAGGATGGCTACCACGAACGCGCAATCCGCCGGCAAGGCGGCGAATACGGACGGATCGCTCAATACATTGCGGAAAATCCGGCGAACTGGCGATGACATTAATCTGCGCTGACTGAAACGCAGGAATACCTTTTGGACAATGAACGCCGACGAATACTTCGACGACCATATTCCGCATCGCTTGAATCTGCTTATCGCCTTTCGCACGCGTTTCTCAGACCGTCATCGTTCAAATCTGACGTTGGATAGCGAACTCTATCGCGACCTCTTTAGGTGCACAAAGGACCTGTGCTTCATCATGACCAGATTCTTCTGTCAAGAACTGGGCATAACTCTTGACCGAAAGACCCAGCAACTAAAGGACTTCGGTGATTGGACCAGTAAACACGGTACGGTGCAGGCACAACTAAGCTCCATTACCAGCGACCCACAATGCGCCGCACTTATCCTCATGCTTCAAGCTGCAAACGGGGCTGTTGCCCACATGGATGACCAAAGGGTGGATCACTCCTTCAAGACACATCAGGAAGAGCAGTTGATGATACCTGTCATTGACTGGATCGAGAGACTTGTCCCACAGCACATTTATCAGGCAGCAGGGCGGGACCTAGAACATTCAATGAACCTTCCTAACAACCTCATGAAGTCCTAAAGCCGCGGAAGTAGTTTCTCGCATTTCGCGTTAGGGACAGCAGCCCCGGGTCGAGCCCGGGGTAAACTGCCCACAGCGAGCAACGAGCGAGGACTTGCAGCCCCGGCTCGGAGGCCGGGGTAAACTACTGGCCCGACGGCGAGTCTTCGAGCCGGAACGCCCATCCCTCGACTACGCTCGGGATGACACGTGCCCGATCCGGCGATCAGATGATCAGAGAATGGGTCGCCTTCCCTGCCCCTGGCATTCGATCTTCTGATCGTCTCATTATCTGATTTTCTGATGAATCATAGATGCTCCAAAGCATCATTGTTTGCCATTTGTCAATACTATGATGCTCATGAAGATCGTTGTGATGTAACAGACCCGTGGAAAATGCGTATACTTGTGGTGTGAACGCATCGTTAGTACACTGAACCACCATTTACGATGACTATAAGCAACATCAATTGGCAGGCCCTGAGCGATACCCAGGCGGTGGAGCGGCTGGGCACGGACCTGCGGCGCATGCGGCTGGAGCGCAACCTGAGCCAGGCCGAGGTGGCCACCCGCGCCGGGCTGGACCGCACCACCGTGGTGAAGCTGGAGGCCGGCAGGGCCGCCACCCTGCTCACCGTGGTGCAGGTGCTGCGCGCCATCGGGCGGCTGGAGGTGCTCGATGCCTTCCACCAGGAGCCGCAGCCCACGCCCTACATGCTGGTGGAGGCCCAAGAGAAGTACCTGAAGAAGCGGCGCAAGCGCGCCAGCCGCAAGAAGCCCGAGGTGGGGCCGCCCAAACCGAAGAGCACATGGTAACGCATGCCAAGGTGAGCCTGTGGGGTCAGGTGGTGGGTCTGGTGGTGTGGGACGACCAGCAGCAACGGGCCACCTTCCAGTACGACCGCGCATTTACGCGCAGCGGGCTGGACGTGGCGCCGATCATGATGCCGCTGGCCAAGGCGCGCGGCGGTGACGAGGTCTTCAGCTTCAGCGATGTGCGCGACGAGACCTTCCGCGGTCTGCCGGGCCTGCTGGCCGACAGCCTGCCCGACCGCTTCGGCGAGCAGATCCTGAACGCGTGGCTGGCCACCCAGCAGCGCACGCCCGGCAGCGCCAACCCCGTGGAACGCCTGTGCTACACCGGTCGCCGCGGCATGGGCGCGCTGGAGTTCGAGCCGGCGCACAACGAATGGGAGGCGAGCAGCGAAGCGCTGGAGGTGGAAGAGCTGGTGCGCGTGGCGAACAACGTGCTGTACCAACGCGAAGCCTTCGCCACGAACCACAAGAAGAAGAGCCGCGAGGAAGCCTTGCTGGACATCTTGCAGGTGGGCACCTCGGCCGGCGGCGCGCGGGCCAAGGCGATCGTGGCCTTCAACGCGGAGACCGGCGAGGTGCGCAGCGGCCAGATCGATGGGCTGCCGGGATTCACCTATTGCCTGATCAAGTTCGACGGGGTGACGAACGAGAAGCTCGGCGACCCCAAGGGCTATGGCCGCATCGAATACGCCTACCACCTGATGGCGCGGGCTTGCGGGGTGGAGATGATGCCCTGTCGCCTGCTGGAGGAGCACGGGCGCGCGCACTTCCTGACCCAACGCTTCGACCGCGTGCGCGATGCGGAAGGCACGGTGCGCAAGCTGCACATGGCCACGCTCTGCGGCATCGCGCACATGGACTACAACCAGCCGCTGGCGCACAGCTACGAGCAGGCCTTCCAGGTGATGCGCGTGCTGGGCCTGCCCTACCCCGCCGCCATGGAGCTCTTCCGCCGCATGTGCTTCAACGTGGTGGCCATGAACTGCGACGACCACACGAAGAACATCAGCTTTCTGATGGACCCGCAGGGCGACTGGCACCTGGCCCCGGCCTATGATGTGACCTACGCCTACCACCCGGAAAGTCTGTGGCTGCGGCAGCACCAGATGAGCGTGAACGGCAAGCGCACCGACATCAACCGCGATGATCTGCTGACCGTGGCCAAGGCCATGAACATCAAGAAGGCCGCAGCGATCATCGACGAGGTGAAGGCCGGTTTGCGCAGGTGGAAGACCTTCGCGAAGCAGGCGGAGATGCCCGCGAAGCAAGTGGAGATGATCAGCAAGATGCACCTGATAAGGATCTGAACACCCATGGAACGTCCGCACCACCTCCCCGCCCCAGCCTTCTTCCAGCGGCCCCGCCCCACGGCCGAGCAGCCCCTGGTGGTGATGATGAGCGCCTGCCTTGGCGGCATCCATTGCGGGGTGGACGGCAGCACCAACGGCGACCACGCACCACTGCGCTCATGGCTGGTGCGTCCGGAAGTGCGGCTGGTGAAGTTCTGTCCGGAGGACTTTTCCTTCGGCACACCGCGCATGACGCCGGATAGCCACGGCGGAAACGGCTTCGATGTATTGGACAGCAAGGCGCGCTCGTTGGCGGAGGACGGTACGGACTGGACCGAGGGCATGGTGAAGGCCGCCTACGAGATGCGTGACCGGGCCCTTCGCGAGCGTGTGGACGTGGCGATCCTGATGGACATGAGCGGCGCCTGCGGCAGCACGGTGACCTACCTGGGCTCGCGGTTCGCGGCGGACAAGGTGTACCAGCAGGGTCCGGGGGTGGCGGCGGCGGCCT
>CAYQMC010000223.1:3818-4656 GCA_964418285.1 uncultured Chryseobacterium sp. | reverse complement strand
GTAAGCGCCACGCTCACGCTGAAGTACATGGTGGGCAGCGCCGGTTGGAGCCCCAGCTACGACATCCGTGTGGCCGACATCACCAAGCCCATGCAACTGACCTACAAGGCACAGGTGTTCCAAAGCACCGGCGAGGACTGGGACAAGGTGCAGTTGTCTCTCAGCAGTGGCGAGCCGAACAAGGATGCCATCATGCCCACGCTCTACCCCTGGCGCCTTGATCTCGGAAGGCCCCGATCCGCTACGGTCGCGAACGTTCAACCGGGATACAACGCCAATGTGCGTGATGTGCGGGGCATCATCCGCGATGCGAAGACCGGGGAACCGCTGCCTTTCGTGAACGTGATGTTGGTCGATGTGAACGGGCAAACGATCAACGGGACCACGAGCAATGTGGATGGGTATTACGCGATCGCCATTCCCCCGGGCGGGCGGACAATGCGCATCGACTACATCGGTTACACTTCGCAGCACTTGGCCATTTCTGCGGGAACGATGAACGTGAACATGGTGGAGAATGCTCAGCAGTTGAGCGAGGTGGTGGTGCAAGGCTCAAGGACGCATTCAGAGATACAACGGCTGGCCCCCATGGCTGGAGTCCAGGTGAAGAGCAGATCGCGTATAGGGCGACAAAAAGAGGTATTCGGTGAGGACGCATGGGCGCAGAACATGGACGCCACCACCGCCCTCGCTGAAAGCGTTACCGAGCGTGCTACCAGCTTCGAGTTCGCCATCAGTGTGCCCTACACCATTCCCGCCGATGGCAAGAACCACCAAGTGGGTGTGCAGGAGCAGGAACTCACCAGCAGCTACAAGTACTACTGCACCCCCAAGCTGG
>CAYQMC010000223.1:0-3808 GCA_964418285.1 uncultured Chryseobacterium sp. | reverse complement strand
TGGATCTCGATGCCTTCCTCTTCGCGCAGGTCACCGGTTGGGAAAGCCTGAACCTTTTGGCTGGCCCGGCCTTCATCTACTTCGAAGGCACCTATGTGGGCGAGAGCCTGCTGGACCTCGGTGGTGTGGGCGATACGCTGGACATCAGCCTGGGTCGCGACAAGGGTGTTACCGTGCAGCGCACCAAACGCAAGGACTTCAGCCAGCGGCAGGTGATCGGCACCAAGCGCACCGAGAGCGTGGGCTGGGAGATCAACGTGCGCAACAACAAGGCGCAGCCGATCGATCTGGTGATCACCGACCAATTCCCCGTGGCCGTGCGCAGCGAGATCGAGGTGAAGCTCGACGACAATGGCGGCGCCGCGGTGAACGAGGAGAAGGGTTTCCTCACGTGGAAGGTGGGGGTGGAACCGCGCGCCAACCAGAAATGGAGCTTCGCTTACAGTGTGAAGGTGCCCAAGGAGAAGATGGTCGTGTTGGAGTGAGATTGGTCTCGGTCCTTGCTCGTTGTTCGGTGGTGCTCCGTAGCTCTGTCGGCGCTAACCCTATCGATCATCTCCACACCTGCTTCATCTCCATATCCTTTGCTATCCCTTCGGAGGCGCTTGCCGTGTCGGGATCAACCACTTCGGCGATACGTTCCGCCAAGCCAGGTCCAAGGCATAGCGGAATGTGCGCTCGCTCACGTGTGCCATGGATACATTGGTCCAGCCGTGCTTGCCCCACTTGTTGGGGACCGGCTCGAAGGCATCAGGATGCTCATCGCCAAGGGTGGCCTGCTGGTCCAGCGTCAGCTTCAGTACTGCCCGATGATCAACGATCCATAGCGTGCAATAGATCTTCTTCTTCACACTGAAACTCGGGCGTCCGAAATGGTCCTTCTCGGCGGTTCCGGGCATGTCGAGGGCCATGGCGCGGGCGGTCTGGGCATCCATGGGCGAAAGGTAGATGCTTGGGCAAAGACATAGGGCCCTGTTCGGCAGCGCATCACCGATCTGTGTTCGATAGGATCAGAGCTGTTCTACACGACAAGAGCGTGTGCGCATTGGGATACCCGAATGATGATCCGTAACTTGCGGTCTCTATCCACGATGCTCTTGGGGCCTGTTCAAGGTCCGGCCCAATGGTCAGCGTCGTTTACGTATCACCTCTCAAACCCACTGCACATGAATATTTTCGTGAGCCGGTTGAGCCATGACGTTACTGAACTCCACCTCGAACTCCTCTTCGGTCACTTCGGTGATGTTGATAAGGTAACCGTTGTGCGGGATCGCGAAACCGGTATGTCCCGAAACTTCGGATTCGTGGAAATGCCCAACGCATCCGCCGCGCGCGAGGCGATCGACAAGTTGAACGGGGCACCGTTGGAGGGGTCCAAATTGGTTGTGAAGCCCGCCGAAGATCGGCCGAACTAAGGTGCTGAAGGGTCACTCCCCATCCGTGGGTCCGATCAGGTCTTTCCACCGTCCCGCATGGCCACGGTCGTGGCCGGGGCGTTGAAGCCAGCGCTGCGCAGGTCTTTCAGGACCTTGCGCGTCACTTGGTAGCGGATCAGGCCTTCGGACCAGTTCGTATCGAAGACGTTCACCCAGAAGGTGAGCACCAGTTCCACGGTGTCGGGTCCCACCTCGCCCGCCAGCACGTTCGGCGGCCAAGGTTCTCCCAGAACACCGGGGTTGTCGTTGGCTGCGGCCATCATCAGGGCCGAAGCCTTATCCAGGTCGGCATCATCCTCTATGCGCACGCGCAGCGCATGGCGGAGGTAACCGTCCTCCGTGTAGTTGATCACCGAGTTCTTCACCACGACGGAATTGGGGATGTACACATCGCGTCCATCCGAAGTGCGCATGTGCGTGGTGCGCAATGCGATGTCCTTTACCCGGCCCTTGAACCCGTCCAACTCCACGATGTCACCGGGCTTGAAAGGGCGCTTGAAGGCCAATAGGATCCCGGCCAGGAAATTCTCGCCGATGTCCTTGAAGGCGAAGCCTATGATGAACGCACCGATCCCTGCGCCGGCCAGCATGCCGCTCGCCAGTCCACCAAGCCCCAGGATCTTCAGAACCAGACCCACGGCCATCAACAGCACGATGCCCTTCGCAACGCGCGAAAGAAAGGCCGAGAGGATGTTGTCCTCGCTACGGCGATCGAGCCGCTTGCGCAGAAGCTTTCGCACCAGTTCCGCAAAGAGGTAGGCCACGATGAAGAAGAGCACCGCGAAGGCAAGGCGTGGCAGCAGGCGCACGAATTCGGTGTACCAGTCCAGCAACTCGCTGCGTAAGACATCGAGGAAGTTCTCCATGCAACGAAGCTACGCGACCGGAACAGGGCCGCGGTTCCGGGCAGTAACAGAACCTACCTCACCAGGCCGGTCGCAAGCCTGCCGCCCACCCACGCCATCGGCAGGTAAGCAACGGCAAGATCCGCCACCACGAACCATGTTGGAGCAGGGATCAAGAACGCCGCTGCAATTCCGCCGATCAGGTGCACAGCACCAACGATCAATGCCAAGGCCATGGCACGGGACGCCGACAGTAGCACGGCAACGAGTGCTCCCACCAAGGAGCCCAGCGCATGGGCCAGGAAGGGGAACAGGAAGTGCTGCGGCTGGAATTTGTCGGCATTGGACGTGATGCTCTCCATGTCGTTCGGATCGACACCCTCCGGCGGTGGTATCACCGACGCACTTATCGAGATCAGGAGACCGTTCACGACCATGGTGACCACAAGGCCGACAATGACCGCAAGGACGTTGCGTAGGGTAGGGTTCATGGCATTGGCTTCAGACCTTGAATGTAGCCCATCCTTCAACCCATCCAAACAATTCCATCTTCCCCGATCCGCACCAGCCGCTCCTTGTACAGCGCTCCCAGCGCCTTCTTGAACGCCTTCTTGCTGATCCCGAACTCGGCGTATATCTCGTCCGCCGAACTCTTGTCCGTCAAGGGTAGGAAACCACGTGCTTCCAAACGCTTCGCCAGGTTGGCGGTATGCACGTCGATGTACTGCCGGTAGCCGATGGGCTGTAGCACGATGTCCAATTTGTTGTCCTCGCGAACCTGCTTCACGTAGCCGGTAAGGCGGTCGCCGATCGAGATGGGCTTGAAGACCTCGTTGTGGTGGACCAGGCCTTGGTGCGCATTGTCCACGATCACGGAATAGCCCAGTTCGCTCTTGCTGAAGACCACCAGGTCCACGCTATCGCCTCTCTGCACGCTCAGTTCGGTGTTGTCCAGGAATTCCTCGATGCGTGTGCTGGCGAAGAGGCGGTCGCTCTGCTCGTCCAGCGCGATGCCAACCACGTACCAGCGTCCCTGTTCCATGGCCTTCTTCTGCTCCTCGTGCGGCACCAACAGTTCCACGCCGGGCATCAGTTGCATCAGTGCTCCGCCGCCGCGTATGGCGATCACCTGTAGGTTGGTGAATTCGCCTACTTGTGCCTTCGGCAGTGTGGTGGTGGCCAGCCTGCGCCCTTCGCGATCGCTGTACACGAAGACCATCACGACATTTCCCTCCTGGTGGTCCGAAGGAACTTGGGTCGCGGGCAGCAGTACCGTATCCTCCTCATCGCCCAGGAACAAACCCTCTGGTGTGGCACGCAGTACGGGCAATTCCTGGATGCGGCCGGTTTGGATAAGCATGGCCGAAAGGTAGGGGAGAGGATCGGCTACCATGTCCCAGCATAGTCCATGGGCACCGTGCTGGTGGTGCGCAGGAAGCCATAACGCAGGTTCACCAACTGCCTGATGTGGTGCAGGTCGTGGGCCACCCAGTTCGTCAGTAGCAGATCACAACTTACCGGCCCGAC
>CAYQMC010000222.1:0-4694 GCA_964418285.1 uncultured Chryseobacterium sp. | reverse complement strand
TGATGCCCTGGGTGTAGGCGGCGAGCACGGCGGGCAGCACGTTCTGGATGTTGAACACCGCTCTTCCACCGTAGGTCAAGGGCACGTTCACGGCCTTCTCGATCCGCAGTTACCACTCGCCCTTGCTGATGGTGATGAAGCCGTTCTCGAAGACGGCACCGAGCCCGCCGAGCTTCAGGTGCTGGCGCAGCACGCGGTTGCTTTCGTCCATGCTGAAGAGGGCGATCTTCGATTCGCACTGCTTGCGCATGGCCATCACCAGTTCATCGTCGGCGTTGAGGATGGCATAGCCGTCGCGCCGCACGCTGCGGGGCACGGTGCTCTTCACATGGGCCAGTTCCTCCAGGGTGTTGATGTCCTTCAGCCCCAGGTGGTCGGCCGCCACGTTGGTGCATATACCCACGTCGCAATGCTCGAAACCGAGGCCGCTGCGCAGCATGCCGCCACGCGCGGTCTCCAGCACGGCCATGTCCACCACGGGTTCCTTCAGCACGAACTGCGCGCTCACCGGACCGGTGCAGTCGCCCTTCATCAGCAGGCGGTTCATGATGTACACGCCATCGCTGCAGGTCATGCCCACCTTGTGGCCCACGCTGCGCATGATGTGCGCGATGAGGCGTGTGGTGGTGGTCTTACCGTTGGTGCCTGTGACGGCGATGATGGGGATGCGGCTGGGGGTGCCGGGTGGGAACAGCATATCCACGACCGGTTCGGCCACATTGCGACCGATACCCGAGGTGGGCTCCAAGTGCATGCGGAAACCCGGCGCAGCGTTCACCTCGAGCACTGCGCCACCATTCTCGGTGATGGGGTCGTTGAGGTCCGGCGCCATGATGTCGATGCCGCAGATGTCCAGGTCGATGATGCGGCTGATGCGTTCGGCCAGGAATACATTGAAGGGGTGCACGATCTCTGTGATGTCCTCCGCTGTTCCGCCAGTGCTCAGGTTGGCGGTGGCCTTCAGGTAGATCACTTCGTCCTTGGCGGGCACGCTCTCGGCCGTCAGGCCGAGCTTGGCAAGGAGCTTCAACGTGTGGTCATCGATCTCGATCTGGGTAAGCACCTTCTCGTGCCCGTAACCACGGCGAGGATCCTTGTTCACTTCGGCGACGAGTTCGGTAATGGTGTGCTTGCCATCGCCGACCACGCAAGCTGGCGTGCGTTTGGCGGCGGAAACGAACTGGTGGT
The DNA here is from genome assembly GCA_964418285.1 of uncultured Chryseobacterium sp. Taxonomy (GTDB): domain Bacteria; phylum Bacteroidota; class Bacteroidia; order Flavobacteriales_F; family PHOS-HE28; genus PHOS-HE28. The sequence continues at coordinate 3,506 of CAYQMC010000222.1, read as the reverse complement.
CGACCACGAGGATGCGGTGATCGAAGCCGGTGATGTAACGCTCCACGATCACGCTGCGGCTCACTTCCTTGGCCTTGGCCAGGGCCACTTTGGCTTCTTCCACACTCTTGATACCGATGGTGGCGCCGCGCCCGTGGTTGCCACCGATGGGTTTGATCACGCATGGAAAACCCACGCTCTCCAACGCCGTTTCCAGTCCTTCCTCGGTGCGTACCACACGACCCTTGGGCACGGGGATCTCGTAGCTCTCCAGCAGGTCCTTGGTCTCCTCCTTGTCGCAGGCGATCTCCACGCCAATGTTACTGGTCTTGCTGGTGATGGTGGCGCGGATGCGTTTCTGGTGGATGCCATGCCCGAGCTGGACCAGCGAATGTTTGTTCAACCGGATCCACGGTATGCCACGCGATGCGGCTTCCTCAACGATGCTGGCGGTGCTTGGGCCGAGGCGGCTCTCTTCGCGCAGTTCGCGCATGCGCTGGATATCGTCCTCAAGGTCATAGCCACTGCCATCCACCAGAGCTTCCGCGATCCGCACCGCCGCCTTCGCCGCATACAGGCCCACTGGTTCCTCGAGGTAGCTGAACACCACGTTGTACACACCGTGCTCGCCCGTGCTGCGGGTCCGCCCGAATCCGGTATCCATCCCAGCCAGGGTCTGGATCTCAAGGGCGATGTGCTCGATCACGTGGCCCATCCAGGTGCCGCGCTTCAACCGCTCATAGAATCCACCCTCGTGGCCTTCGCTGCAGCGGTGCTTGTACAACGAGGGGATCAAGGTGGTGATACGCTCGTAGAAACCAGGGATCTTATCGGTGGGCTTGTCCTCGAGGTCCTCGATATCGAGGCGCATGATCACCAGCTTGTGGCGTTTGACGGACCAGTGGTTGGGGCCACGCATGGCCTTGAGTTCGAGGATGCGCATGGATGGAATAGGGTGGATAGTTCGGGGGGATGGGGTAAGCCGTGGTCAAGGTAGGTGACAGCGCGCTGTTCATCAAAACTTCAACTTGGGATCACAGTGGAAGGCCGGGATCCTACTTTCGCGGTCGTTCGTGGCCAAGCCGCGCACAGTACGGACCAACGTGGACCGGGGGGGCGGGGGTAAAAGCACAGGCATGATACCAAAAGGAAAGCTCATCGCCATTGGTGGCAACGAGGACAAAGGCGCACCACCCGAAGGTGGACACCGTGACCGTGTCTTCCGCAACGACTTCATCGAATCGGGCATCCTCCGGCGGGTTGTCAATGAGAACGGCGGTCCCAGCGAGCGCATCGCGCTGATAACCTCGGCCAGCAGCATTCCCGAGGAGGTGGCGGAGAACTATGTGGAAGCCTTCGGAAAGTTGGGCGCCACGGACATCGACCACTTGCACATCCGGGACCGCAAGGACGTGACCCCCGACATGGTGGCCCGATTGGAACGGGCCAGCGGCGTGATGATCAGCGGTGGCAACCAGCTGCGGCTGACGACCATCTTCGGTGGAACCACCTTCGCCGAGCTGCTCAAAAAACGCTATCAGGCGGATGACCATTTCGTGATCGCCGGAACCAGTGCTGGTGCCATGTGCATGAGCAACACCATGATCTACCAGGGGCATAGCAGCACGGGCCTCTTCAAGGGTGAGGTGAAGATCACCACCGGCCTTGCCTTGGTCAGCGATGTGATCATCGATTCGCATTTCGTGGCCCGTGGCCGTTTCAGCAGGCTTACTCAGGCCGTGGCCGGCAACCCGGACAGCATCGGCATCGGGCTGGGCGAGGATACCGGAGTGATCATCACCGGCGGCGCACACCTGGAGATCATCGGCAGCGGCCAGGTCATCATCTTCGACGGACACGAGATGAAACACACCGACATCGCTGATGTGGAGGAAGGTCACCCCATCAGTATCGAGCACATGATCGTCCATATCATCAGCTCCGGATACCGCTACGATGTGAAGAAGCGGAGTTTTTCTGCTGTGGTCACTGCGGGGGCTTGAACTTCTTGGAGCCAGGGCCATGGCCCGCCGCCATGATACCTTTACCCCCATGTCCGAATCCCCCATCATCACCCGTTTCCGCTACATCGCGCGAGCCGAGGGTATCAGCTTCCTGCTGCTGCTATTCGTGGCCATGCCCTTGAAGTACTTCGCGGACATGCCCCTGGCAGTAAAGTACACCGGCTGGGCCCATGGTGCCTTGTTCATCGGCTACTGGGTAGCGGCAATACCGCTGTTCATCCGGTTGAAGTGGGATGCCGAGCGCATCATCGGCCTCGGGGCTGCATCGGTGCTCCCTTTCGGAACCTTCGTCATGGAGGCCAGGTGGTTGAAGCAGCCGGGCGCTACGATCTGACCCCGTTGTACCGGTCCGGGTGTTGGCCGTTCTCCACGATCCGTGGAATTCGCTCCACGCTCCCAGTCGACACAGATCGGTCGCCCCAGGCATACCGATCCACGCTACGCAAGGAAAAGATGACGGTCGACAGGAATTGCCGCGTCATTGGAACATACCTTGCGTATACCAAGGACAAATGATCGACAGGCCATCGTTACGAACCAGAACATACAGCCATGACCAACGAAAGCAAGACCGGTATATTGGGGCTGCTCGCCGGCGCAGCGATCGGTGCCACGCTAGGCATCCTGTTCGCACCCCGCTCAGGCAGGGATACCCGCGATATGATCGGCAGCAAGATCCGCAACGGCAAGGACGACCTTGACGAAATGATCGAAAAGGCCCGCGGCGAATGGAGCAAAGCCAAGGGTAAGGCTTCCGATACCGCTACCATGACCAAGGAGGAGGTAAGCGACTTTGTGCGTTTCCTGTTCGACGAAGGCAAGGACTTGAGCGAACGCCTGAAGCAGGATGTGAAAGGAAGCGCCGAGGATGTTGCCGACCGCGCCCGTAAGGCTGCGGAGCACGTGAAGCACAGCGCGAACTGAACCAGCCTGCATGGAGGACAACGAGCGTTATGCCCGGTATACAAGACCGGACGGTGATGGTCCGGAATTGGGCCTGCTGATCGAGGCCTTGGTGGACGATGCCAAGGGCTACTTCGAAGCACAGCGGGAACTGATCGGCTTCAACAGCGCAGAGAAAGGCGGGCGCATCGCGGCCGTCGTTCTGCTGGTGTTGGTGGTTGCTGTGCTGCTGGGCGGTGTCCTGGTCATGTTCAGTATTGCCCTGGCACTTTGGTTGTCCGAGGTGATGGGTAGCCTTCCGCTCGGATTTCTCGCCATGGGCGGGGTGCACCTGCTGCTTGCGGTTGTCTTTTATGTCCTCTGGCGTGCTGTGCTCCGTGAGCGCATAACCCTGGCCATCATAAATGCCGTCCATGGAGAACTCTAAGCCATTCCGGAGCCTGGCCGATGTCCAACGCCATCGGGATTCCATACGGGCCCGACGCGATGGTCATAGCGCCGGCATCAAGCTCCACTGGGACACCTTGGGAGAACCAGGATTCCGAAGCGGGGTGGTGAACGGCGCCGTGCGCCGTGTTTGGAAGGCATGGAGCCCCTTGG
>CAYQMC010000221.1:3664-4748 GCA_964418285.1 uncultured Chryseobacterium sp. | reverse complement strand
ACCATTGCCTCGACAACGATGTGGAGTCCTGGGTCTTCCGTTTCAACTGGGACAGCCCGATGTGCACGCCCACACAGAACGCCCCAACGGACCAGACCGTATCGGGCTGTGCGTTGCTGGTGAACAGCGCTGGAACGGATGTGGCCCTGCTTCAGCTGAACAGCGTACCGCCCGAGGAGTACGAAGTGTTCTATTCCGGCTGGTACAAGGGCCCCGATCCAGCCGAACGGGTGACCGGGATCCACCACCCACGTGGCGATATCAAGAAGATCTCCCATTCCGAAGCGCCGGTGATCCCGGGCATGATGAGCGGAGCCGAGTGCTGGCACGTGCAGGCATGGGATGCTGGGACCACCGAGCCGGGGTCCAGCGGAAGTGGTCTTTGGAACCAGGACGGAGCCTTGGTGGGGCAGCTCTTCGGAGGTGAAGCGAATTGCACCAACAACGTGAACGACTTCTATGGCCGACTGGACGTTAGCTGGCCGCTCCTGGAGCCCTACCTGGGCGACTGCTTCGATGAGATACCTGGGATGGAAGCGACCGGCCCGGCTCCGGTGGATACCACCGATGCCGCAGTAACCTCCATCAACAACGTGCCCGGATTGCTTTGTGGCACCGACTCCGTAGCTCCTCAGATCACACTCAAGAACAATGGCACCCAGGTGGTGACCTCGATCATCGTGACCTATGGTGTGCAGGGAACGCCACCTTCCATTGCCACATGGACAGGCTCCCTCCTCCCAGGCGAAACGGTGAACTACACGCTGCCCTTCATCACACTGCCGGCCGGAGAGCACATCCTGGAAGTGTCGAGCAGTTCACCCAATGGGATCGCGGACCAGTTCCCTGAAAATGATGTCTGGAGCACCCCCGTCGTTGTGAACATGCCGGCCGAAGTGGTCACCTTACAGCTTCTTTCCGACGATTTCGGGTCGGACATCACCTGGGAATTGGCCACCGAGCAGGGCACCCTCCTCTACAGCGGTGGGCCCTATGCCGATGTGGGAGGCGGGCAGCTCATCGAGGTTCCTTTCTGCCTGTCCAACGGATGCTATGCCTTCACGATCAACGACTTCTTCGGCGA
>CAYQMC010000221.1:0-3654 GCA_964418285.1 uncultured Chryseobacterium sp. | reverse complement strand
GACGGTACCATCCAGATCGCAAGTCCAGGAGACTATGGAGAGCAAGAGATCCAGCAGATCTGCCTGGCAGGCGTTTTCGTCCCGGAAGGCGACGTTACCGGGACATTGGTGGTATTCCCCAACCCCAGCAGTGGGCTCGTACAACTCGCACTGAACGGCATGGAAGCACCGGTAGCCATCCATGTCGTGGATGGCATGGGACGAACCGTGATCCAGCATACCGCGGTGCAGGATGCGCCGACCATCGACCTGGACCTGGGAGAACTGGCGAACGGCGTCTATCTGCTGCGTGCCGAGCATGGTCAGGGCAGTGCGGTACAACGCTTGGTCATCCAGCGTTGACCGTTCCGGATGCTCAGTACCGGAGCCAGTAGTAGACCAGCTTGACGTATTCGTTGTTCACCATCAGCAGGCCTTCCTCGCTTTCCCACCAGCGCTCGCTATCGTAACGCTGACTTGCAGCAGCGATGACGTGGACCTGCACACCGGTACCCTTGGCACGTTTGCGGAATACGCGCCTTACCCGCCGCAAATGGAACTCCGTGGATACGATCGCGATATCGGTAAAACCCGCTTGTTGGGCATGTGCGATGATCGCCTCGGCCTCTTCGAAGGTGCTGGTGCCCACGTCCAGTGCATGGACCGCAGTACTGTCGGCTCCAGCTTCGATCGCTGCGATGCGCGATAATGCAGCTTCGGTATGTGTCAGTCCAAGCGTAAGCAGGGTCGTAGGGATCATCTCGCCCGTGCAGTAGACCACCGGGGCCAAACCCTCCTTGAGCAGTTCACCACCCAGGCTCCCGCGTTCCAAGGGTGTGCCGCCAAGCACGTAGATGGCATCACAGACCCGGCGTGGGTCCTCACGGACAAGGAAGTTCCCGGTGACCCGAAGCAAGGGGATGCGTAAGGCGTAGGCGGTACCGAGAAGAATGGCCAACGCGAACAACGAAAGGACCAAACGCCCCGCCAGGAACTCCCTGAGACGTCCGAGCACCACCGCTGCTGAACCGGTCCTACGTTGCATAAGGGCCAAGTTAGGGAGTGTTCAATAGGCCCCGTTGCGGCGCCGCAGGATCCATTCGGCACTGAGCAGCGCCAGCAGCACAAAGAAGAGCCATCGCAGGCTGATCAGATCGCTGAAACTGCTGTGGGCGTATGAGCGTGCTGCGATCTGCGCACGCTCCCTTATGGCCCTTTCCACTTCTTCCAGTCCATCCGCTGGGACCATGATGCCGTCGGATCGTACAGCAAGGTCGGCCAACAGGCCATGGTCCCCGGTGGTGCTGAGCAACTCAGCGACAACAGGCCTTACAAGCAGTTCCCCAGCCGCAGTGAAGCGTTCCCCGTCCAATTCGGTCCGTGCGCTCCAGCTGTAACGCCCAGCGGGCAAACGGCCGGCATCCAAGCGGTAGGAATCGGACGCACGCCCAAAGGCGTATGGATAATCGCGGCCTTCCTCATCGCGCAATACCAGTTCCACCTCAGGGTCGTTCACACGTTCATAGCTGGGGTTGTACAGTTCAGCCGCAAAGAGCACAGGATCACTGGAATTGAAGGCTGTGGCATGTTCCACCCGGAAGCGTTTCTTGTCCACCTTCAAGGCCAGGTACTGTACCAATTTGTGGATCAGGCGGTCCACGTGTTCCTGGTCGCCGTTCTGCTGCATGTCCGCCAGACGCCAGCGCCACAGCCCTTCCCCTGCGATGGTGGCCATGCGACGCTCGTTCTGTTGCACCACGGCGATGAGCGGATAGGCGGTGCGCACCGCCCCGATGCGCTGTGTGACAACGGCCGAAGCGGAACGCCCCAGATCGTATTGCCCGAACGGCACCTGCAAGGGCGGGAAGCGCTCGATGGCGCGGATCATCCCGGCCTCCACTGTGAAGGCACTGAAGGACTTGTCCACGGTCGCCATGGCATCCATTGTGGCCGGACGATCGCCGCTCACCTGCACACCGCAGCCCAAGGCGTTGAAGGCCTTCAGGTCGGTTCCCTGGCCAAGCATCACCAGCAGCGGAACACCTTTCGCCGAAGCGCGCTGGAGGAGTGCCGTCATCGGTCGCTGAACGCTTGGCAGCCGGTGCAGGACCACCAGGTCATACGCTTCCACGTTGCCCGTGAAGTCGTCCGCGAAGCCCAGTTCGGTCTCATAGCCTTCAAGGCCACCCAAGGCATTACGGAACGCGCCAAGGTCCGGATGTGGTGAAGCGCCCAACAACAACACGCTCTGCCGTGCATCCAATACATCGATGTAGATGTCCTGCCTGTTGTTCACCTCCGTGACTTCATCTTCCATGGCACGCACATCCACGGTGTAGCGCTGTATCCCGGGTTTCTCGGCATCCAGGGAGAAGGGTACTTCCTCGAAGTAGGGATCGCTGGTGATGGTGAGCTCCTTGGCCGCCACTTCGCGCCCGTTGTACAACACGGCGATCCGCGTTCGCTGGCCTTTCAAGGAACGTGCTTCCACGCGTGCCAGCCCCGGGAACTCGTTCCCCAGGTAGTTGAGGCGGTTGTGCTCCACCGCGCGGAGCACCAGGTCGGGATGCACCGTGGTATCGCCCAGCGCTACCGTGAACACCGGAACACCCAGGCGTGCTGCATCCAAGCGGGGATCGCGTCCGCGGTTGTAGATCCCATCGCTGGCCAACACCACTGCGCCCAGATCGGGACCTGCGAGACGGTCGTAGACCTCACGGAAGAGCTCGCTCATATCGGTGAGGGCGTCCTGTTGTTCGAAGTGAAGTCCCTCTTGGACGCTTTCACCGAAGGTGAAGGAGCGCACTTCGTAACGATCGCTCAAGCGCAGAGCCAGATCCTCGAGGTCCTGGCGGAAAAGCCCCCGTATGGATGCGGTGTCCCCTGCGGCAATCAGCGACGCAGAACCATCGTGCGCGATGACCACGACCGGCTTCCGCACTTCGCGAACCAGCGTGCGCACCATGGGCTCAAGCAGCAGAAAGGCGATGAGTGCCACGGCCAATGCACGGATGGTGGCCAAGAGCAGGGCAAGGTTCCGCGAGAAGCCATCCTTGGACGATGCCCTACGGTACAACCACCACGCCAGCCCCAAACCCAAGGCCAGGCACAGCGGTGCCAGCCAAAGACTATGGACGGTGGTGATGGTCACGGGTACAAAGGTCGCACAAGGTGTGGGAGTACGCCGTGGTCATGTGCCCAAGGCGCATCGGCGTGGCCGGCAAGTGGAGGGAGGTGAGCGATCAGGTAAGCATGCCGCCACAGACGTGCAGCGTTTGACCAGTGATGTACCCACTTAGATCGCTACCGAGGAAGACACAGGCATTGGCCACATCGGTGGGTGTTCCGCCACGCTTCAGGGGAATGCCTTCGCGCCATTGCTCCACCACCTTCTGGTCGAGGGCGCCGGTCATCTCCGTCTCTATGAACCCAGGCGCGATGGCGTTGCTGCGGATGTTGCGGCTGCCCAGTTCCAGGGCCACGCTCTTGGTGAAACCGATGATGCCCGCCTTGCTTGCCGCATAGTTGGCCTGTCCGGCATTGCCCTTCACCCCCACTACACTGCTCATGTTGATGATGCTTCCACTGCGCTGCTTCAGCATGGTGCGCATCACCGCTTTGGTCATGTTGAACACGCTCTTCAGGTTGGTGGCGATCACTGCATCGAAGTCGGCC
>CAYQMC010000220.1:0-4769 GCA_964418285.1 uncultured Chryseobacterium sp. | reverse complement strand
GGATGGTGTTCTCCATGTGAGGGTCGAACCGCGTATCCCATTGGTGCGCGTCTTCAATCGCGACGGTGGCAGCTTCTACATCGACCGCGAAGGATATACGATGCCCCTGAGCGCACACTACACCGCGCGGGTGCCTGTGGTCAGCGGAGAATTGAACGAACCCGGTGTCACGTTCGGCGTGCGTTCCGTGTATGGGAACGATAGTATCGCGCAGCGCTTCCGGTCCGACGACATCCATCGGCTGGCGTTGTTCCTACGGAACGACCCCTTCTGGGACGCACTGATCGACCAGGTCGTCGTGGACCGCAACGGCGAGTTCGAGCTCATTCCCAAGATCGGCGCCCAGCGCGTACTCATCGGAGATGGCACCGAATTGCCGGAGCGCTTCGCCAAGCTCAAGCTCTTCTACGAAAAAGGGATCCCCCAGGCCGATTGGCGTCGCTATGCGCGCATCGACCTGCGCTTCGCCGACCAGATCGTCTGTACCAAACGCCCAACGCCCTAATACTCCTCAAAGACCATGGACAACAAAGAAGAGATCGTAGCCGGACTGGACATCGGAACGACCAAGATCGCCTGCATCGTCGGGCGCAAGAACGAACAGGGGAAGATCGAGATCCTCGGCATGGGCAAATCGCGCAGCGACGGTGTGAGCCGTGGTGTGGTGGCCAACATCCAGAAGACCGTGGAGAGCATCATGGCCGCCGTGCGCCAGGCGGAGGATAGTGCCGGCGTGGACATCAGCACAGTGAACGTGGGCATCGCAGGCCAGCACATCCGCAGTATGCAGCACCGTGGCATGAAGATGCGCGAGAGCCTTGAGGAGGAGATCACACAGATCGACATCGATCAGTTGATCGATGAGACCTACCGCTTGGTGATGCCGCCTGGCGAGGAGATCATCCACGTGCTTCCCCAGGAGTACATCGTGGACAGCGAGCAAGGCATCCGTGACCCGATCGGCATGAGTGGCATCCGCATGGAAGCGAATTTCCACATCATCAGTGGCCAGGTAACGGCAGCGCGCAACATCAACAAGTGCGTGCATCGGGCCAACCTGGAGGTCACGGAGTTGATCCTCGAGCCTTTGGCCAGCGCCGATGCTGTGCTCAGCGACGAGGAGAAGGAAGCCGGTGTGGTATTGGTGGATATCGGTGGTGGTACCACGGACATCGCCATCTTCTTCGACAACATCATCCGCCACACTGCCGTGATCCCCTTCGGAGGCAACGTGGTCACCGAGGACATCCGCCAGGGCTGTGGTATCATGAAGGACCAGGCCGAACTGTTGAAGACCAAGTTCGGAAGTGCCCTCGCGGCGGAGAACAAGGACAATGAAGTGGTGTGCATCCCCGGACTCCGCGGTCGTGAACCGAAGGAGATCAGCCTGCGCACCCTGGCGGAGATCATCCAGAGCCGTATGGAGGAGATCCTCGAACACGTCCACTTCGAGATCAAGAACTCCGGCATGGAGAAGCAGCTCATCGCTGGGATCGTGCTTACCGGTGGCGGTGCGCAATTGAAGCATTTGAAGCACTTGGTCGAGTTGATGACCGGCATGAGCACACGCATCGGTTATCCCAACGAGCACATTGCCAAGAGCGCCGTGGAGGACGTGACCAGCCCGCTGCACGCCACCGGTGTGGGGCTGGTGATGAAAGGATTCGACTACCTGGATCGCCGCCGACCGAGGACGGTGGTACACAACACCGCAAGCCGTGAGCCTGTGAAATCCCACTCCAAACGCTTGTTCGGAGACTTCTTCAGCACAGTGCTTTCCGGCGCCACCGACCTGCTGAAGGAAGACGATAACTAAGCCCGATACCCAACGCAGAACCTTCCCAAAAACCTTCCAATTCCCAACGTCATGAAATTCGATCTTCCAACAGAGCTCGCTTCGATCATCAAGGTGATCGGCGTCGGTGGTGGCGGCAGCAATGCTGTCAACCACATGTTCGAACAAGGCATCAAGAACGTGGACTTCATCGTCTGTAACACCGACCGGCAGGCGCTTGATATTAGCCCCGTTCCCGTGAAACTCCAACTCGGTGTGGGCCTTACCGAAGGCCTCGGTGCAGGCTCCGTACCCGAGCGGGGCCGCGATGCCATCCAAGAGAACATCGAGGAGGTGAAGGAGCTTCTCAGCGGCCGCACCAAGATGGTCTTCATCACGGCAGGCATGGGCGGCGGCACAGGTACTGGCGCCGCACCGGTGATCGCCGAGATCGCCCGTGAAATGGGAATTCTCACCGTCGGTATCGTCACCAGTCCCTTCCTCTGGGAAGGTCGCAAGCGCAAACAGCAGGCACTTGCCGGTATCGAAGAGATGCGCGTAGCTGTGGACACATTGCTGGTGATCAACAACGATCGCCTTCGCGAACTGTACGGCAATCTCTCACTGGACAATGCTTTCGAGCATGCGGACAATGTGCTGACCACGGCTGCACGTGGCATAGCCGGGATCATCAACGACATCGGCAAGATCAACGTGGACTTCGAGGACGTGAAGACCGTGATGACCAACAGCGGTGTGGCCATCATGGGCATGGCCGAGGCAGAGGGGGAGGACCGCGCGCTGCGCGCTGCCCAGGAGGCCTTGGACTCGCCCCTGCTGAACGACAACGACATCAAAGGTGCCCGTTTCGTGCTGTTCAACATCACCTATGGAGGTCGCGAGATCCTCATGGACGAGATCACCGAGATCACCGAGCACATCCAGGACGCCGCGGGAAGCAGCGCCGATGTGATCTGGGGGTATGGCCGCGACGAAAGCCTGGGCGACAAGATCCGCATCACGCTCATCGCTACCGGATTCCAGACCAACCCCAACGCAGTGGACGCCATTCCGGCGCAAGCCACCCGCACTGTGATCCCTTTGATGGAGGAGACCGCCACAGCAGTAACGGCGCCCATCGCCAATCCGGTGGGTGGAAGCATGGCCCCTGCAGCACCAGTGCCGCCCCCCGCGGTGGCAGGTCCTGCTGAACCATACATCCTGGTGCGCGACACGCCCGCCGAAGCTGCTTCGCCGAAGCAAAGCACACTGGAGTTCACCAACGAGAACACGGCAGCGAAGCCCGCGACGCCCGAAGCACCCAAGCCCGAGCCGAAACCGGAAAAGGTCGTGCTGGACCTGTATGATTCCACGGATCAGGATGCTACCCAACCCACGTCCACATCCGAAGTCTCCGAGGCGCGACTCTCCATGCCCGAGCACCAGGCCCGTGTGGAGGAGCGGCAGGCCCGCATGCGTGATCTGGCAACCCGCTTGCGCACCACCAACGGCCTGGCCGATCTGGAGCGTGAACCGGCCTACAAGCGCAAGAACGTCCAGATCAACGATGGGCCACATAGTTCGGATTCGAACGTAAGCCGCTACAGCCTCAACGAAGAGGTGGACGAGACCGGCGAGCGTCGCGTCGAACTGCGCAGGAACAACCCCTATTTGCACGATAACGTGGACTGAACGGTTGGTCTGGCTCATTTTGGATGGGCTGCCGATCATTGGCCCCAAGACGGAACTCGATGGAACTCCAACAGCGCATAGATGCCGATATCAAGTCCGCGATGCTTGCACGCGACAAGGATCGTTTGAATGCCCTCAGGGCGATCAAGAGCGCGATCCTACTGGAGCTTACCAAGGATGGGCAGAACGGTTTGGATGAAGCCGCCGGCCTGAAGATCCTGCAGAAGCTGCACAAGCAACGCAAGGAAAGTGCGACCATATACCGTGAGCAACAGCGCGAGGAACTGGCCACGGAGGAGGAGGCGCAAGCCCGTGTGATCGAGGGCTACCTGCCGAAGCGTTTGGACGATGCTGCTGTGGAAGCTGCAGTAAAGGCCATCATCGCAGAACTCGGAGCCACCGATATGAAGGCCATGGGTCGCGTGATGGGCGAGGCGAACAAGCGCCTGGCCGGTCAAGCCGATGGCAGCCTGGTCGCTGCGCTCGTGAAGAAGCTGCTCAGCGGAAGCTGAGCTGTCGGGCCAACATACGTTGGTCCGCAGTAGGTTGGGTAGGTGTAAGGATGGGGGCGCGCTCGGGAAGGGGCGCGCCCTCGCCGTTGGGGGCTATCCCGATGGCGGGCATCACCCTACCACCAGTTTGAACCCGACCCCGTGGACGTTCACGATCTGTACGGTGGGGTCGGCCTTCAGGTACTTGCGCAAGCGACTGATGAACACGTCCAGGCTCCGGCCCAGGAAGTAGGTGTCGTCGCCCCACACCATGTTCAATACCAGTTCCCGGGCCAGCACTTGGTCCTGGTGCATGCAGAGGAGCCTAAGCACTTCGGCCTCCTTCTTTGTAAGCTTCCGTTCCTCGGTCGGGTGGCTCAGTACCAGGTTGCGGTGGTCGAAGGTGTATGCCCCTACTTCGAAGCGATCCCGATCACGCGGGTCATCGGCCTTTCCATGTGTCCGGCGGAGTATGGCTTCGATGCGCAGGATCAGTTCCTCATGACTGAAGGGTTTGGTCAGGTAGTCGTCGCCTCCAGCCTTGAACCCGGCGATCCGATCCTCTGTCTGGCTCTTGGCGGTAAGGAATACGATCGGAACCAGTGCGTTCACCGTGCGGATGTCCTCAGCCAGGCTGAAGCCGTCCTTCTGTGGAAGCATCACATCCAGCACGCAGAGGTCGTAATGCTGCTCATTGAACTTGCGCAGTCCTTCCTTCCCGTCGCGGCATAGGTGTACCGTGTATCCTCTCCGTTTCAAGGCATCCTGGATCACGAAGCCCAGGTTCTGGTCATCCTCAACAAGCAGGATGA
>CAYQMC010000219.1:0-4781 GCA_964418285.1 uncultured Chryseobacterium sp. | reverse complement strand
AGGACGAACTGCTGCGCGACTTCGGCATCAAGAGCGAACGCATCCACACGGTGAACCAGTTGATCCGCGCCTACGCCCTGTACGAAAAGGACGTTGAGTACGTGGTGATGGACAGCAAGGTGATGATCGTGGACGAGCAGACCGGACGTATCCTGGACGGCCGCCGCTACAGCGATGGACTGCACCAGGCCATCGAGAGCAAGGAACGTGTGAAGGTCGAAGCCTCCACACAGACCTACGCCACGGTGACCCTGCAGAACTACTTCCGCATGTACCACAAGCTGGCCGGCATGACCGGTACGGCCGAAACGGAAGCACAGGAATTGTGGGACATCTACAAACTGGATGTGATGGTGATCCCCACGAACCGCCCCGTGGTGCGGAAGGATGCCGAGGACATGGTCTTCAAGACCAAGCGCGAGAAGTACAATGCCGTGATCGAGGAGATCGATGCGCTGCGCAATGCCGGACGCCCGGTGCTGGTGGGTACCACCAACGTGGAGGTGAGCGAGCTGATGAGCAAGATGCTCAAGATGCGCAACATCCCGCACAACGTGCTCAACGCCAAACAGCACCAGCGCGAGGCCGAGATCGTGCAGCAGGCCGGTCTTCCGGGCACGGTGACCATTGCCACCAACATGGCGGGCCGTGGTACCGATATCAAGCTCGGGCCGGGCGTGAAGGAGGCCGGTGGTCTAGCCATCATCGGTACCGAGAAGCACGACAGCCGTCGTGTGGACCGCCAGTTGCGGGGCCGCGCCGGACGCCAGGGCGATCCCGGCAGCAGCCAGTTCTACGTAAGCCTGGAGGACGACCTGATGCGCATGTTCAACAGCGAACGCATCAGCAAGCTGATGGACCGCCTGGGCCTGAAGGAGGGCGAAGTGATCCAGCACAGCATGGTCACCGCCAGCATCGAGCGCGCCCAGAAGAAGGTGGAGGAGAACAACTTCGGCATCCGCAAGCGTCTGCTGGAGTACGATGACGTGATGAACAGCCAGCGCACGGTGATCTACAAGCGCCGCCGCAACGCCCTGTTCGGCGAACGCCTGAAGCTGGACATCCTGAACATGTTCAACGAGGTGGCGACGACCACGGTGCAGCAGTACCACGGCGATCCGGACAACGAGGCCTTCGCAGGTTTCGAGATGGACCTCTTCCGCAAATTCACCGTGGCCAGTCCGGTAACAGCCGAGGAATTCCGGAGCAAGAAGGAGGCTGTGATCGCCGATAGCGTGTACGAAGCCGCCATGGATGCCTACGAGCGTCACGGTGCCCGCCTCGCGGCCCAGGCCATGCCCGTGGTCACCGATGTGTTCCTGAACCAGGGCAAGCAGTACGAGAACATCGTGGTGCCCATTACCGATGGCATGAAGACCATGCAGGTGGTGACCAACCTGGAGAAGTGCTACAAGACCCAGGGCCACGACCTGATCACCAGCATCGAGAAGTACATCACCCTGGCCATCATAGACAACGAGTGGAAGGAACACCTGCGTGAGATGGACGAACTGCGCCGCAGCGTGCAGAACGCCTCCATCGAACAGAAGGACCCCTTGCTGATCTACAAGCTGGAAAGCTTCAAGCTCTTCAAGGACATGATCGAGCGGATCAACGGTGAAGTGGTGGGCTTCCTGGCCAAGGCCGGCCTACCCGCCGCACAACCCGAAGTGCAGCAAGCCCCCGCACCCCGCGAACCCCAACAACGCCTGCAGACCGGGCGCGACGAAGTGGGAGCTCCCGCCAAAGCGCCCGCACGCCAGGCGGTGCCAGCCGGCAGTGGCCCCGCCCGTGGCCCCATGCCACCCCAAGGCCCTCGCCCACCCATGGAGCCCGTGCGTGTAGAGAAGAAGGTCGGACGCAACGATCCCTGCCCATGCGGCAGCGGCAAGAAGTACAAGCAGTGCCACGGGAAGGACGCGTGAATTCCACATTCCTCAAAGCAGAAGGCCGGACCCAATGGACCCGGCCTTCTGCTTTGAGGAGCCACACTCAGAAATTCACCGGCACCCGCACATTCACGCGCACTGGTTGGCCCTTGTCCAAACCGGGTTCCCATGGAGCAGTGGATCGGATGGCTTCCGCAACATGCTGATCGATGGTCGTGTTCTTTCCACCCAGGACCTTCACGTCGGATAATGCTCCGCTCTTCTCCACCACGAAGCTTGCAGTGACCTTGGCTTTGATTCGCTTGCCGGTTTCAGCGTTTACGCGCTCCTTGATGTAGCGCACAAGTTCGCGTTCATCGCCTTCGGCGTAGCGTGGCATCACTTGGGCGCGGGTGTAGATGATGTTGGCCAAGGGCTCCGGATCGTACATCTTCTCCGCCAAGGGTTCGCCGGAAACAGCGTAGCGCTTCCATAGTCCGGTCTTCTTGCCATGTTCGTAAGCGCCACGGCTTTCGACCTCACCGTTGCCGTGGTAGAAAATGAACATGCCGTGTTCAATGCGCAAATCGCGGTCGCTGTACGTTCCCTCGGCCTTCATGCGACCATCCACCGCGTAGGTGGTTCCCACGAACAGGTCGTCCTTCATGCCATTGGGCACCCGATAGAATGCCGCATTCTTCTTGGATGTGGGTTCCAGCACCGCACTGAGGTACTGCGGGTCCGTATCCTGGCCATGAAGCCCTTCGGCTTGCACGAACATGGTGAAAAGGAGAAGAAGGACGAGTAAGGGAGATGGGTTTTGCACAGCTTGGGACTTTGTGGTCCCGCCTGTTACGCGGGTGTCCCGAAAGAAGTTTCACTCCACCTAAGAAGCCCACCCTTCGCGGTCCAGACTGCGGTACTGGATGGCCTCGGCCAGGTGCTCTGTGCGGATGTCCGGACTACCCGCCAGGTCGGCAATGGTACGGCTCACCTTCAGGATCCGATCATAGGCGCGGGCACTGAGGCCCAATCGTTCCATAGCCTTCTCCAGCAAGGCTTTCCCGACAGCATCGATGCGGCATATCTCACGCAATTCCTTGCTTCCCATCTGCGCGTTGCTGTGGATGCTTTTGCCGGCGTAGCGTTCCTGCTGCACCTTGCGCGCCACGATCACCCGTTCCCGCATATCGGCGCTCTTTTCACTGGGTCGCTCGGCGCTTAGTTCACTGAAGGGTACCGGGGTGACCTCGATGTGTATGTCGATGCGGTCCAGCAAGGGGCCGCTCACCTTGTTGAGGTACTTCTGCACCACGCCGGGGGCGCACACACATTCCTTGTCCGGGTGGTTGTAGTAGCCGCAGGGGCAGGGATTCATGGCGGCCACGAGCATGAAGCTGGCCGGGTACTCCACGGTGAACTTGGCCCTGCTGATGGTTACTACACGGTCCTCCAAGGGTTGGCGCAGCACCTCCAGCACCTGCCGTTTGAACTCGGGCAGTTCATCCAGGAAGAGCACTCCGTTGTGCGCCAGGCTGATCTCGCCCGGCTGCGGAAAGCTGCCACCGCCCACCAGCGCCACATCGCTGATGGTGTGGTGGGGACTACGGTACGGGCGTGCGCTCAGCAGGCTGTCGTTGGTGCGCAGCTTACCGGCCACGCTGTGGATCTTGGTGGTCTCCAGGGCCTCGTCGATGTTGAGCGGAGGCAGGATGGTGGGCAGCCGTTTGGCCAGCATGGTCTTGCCAGCTCCGGGTGGACCGATGAGGATGATGTTGTGCCCGCCGGCAGCTGCGATCTCGAAGGCGCGTTTGATGTTCTCCTGCCCTTTCACATCGGCGATGTCCACCGGATAGTTGATGCTGCTGTTGGCGAACTCCGCTTCGATATCCACCACGGTGGGCTGCACGCTTCCACGCCCATGAAGAAGGTCCACCACCTCGCGCAGGTGTTCCACACCGTACACGGTAAGACCGCTGACGATCGCAGCTTCGCGGGCGTTCGCTGCTGGCAGTATGATGCCTTTGAATCCCTTGTGCTTGGCCTCTATGGCGATGGGCAGTGCGCCTTTGATGGGGCGCACGCCGCCGTCCAGGGAGAGCTCGCCCATCACCAGGTGGTCCTCCAGCATATCGGCCGGTGCCTGTTCGGTGGCTGCCAGCAGGCCTATGGCGAGGGGCAGGTCGTAGGCGGTGCCTTCCTTGCGGATGTCCGCTGGTGCCAGGTTGATGGTTACGCCCTTGCCGCGTGGGGCGTAGAGGCCGTTGTTCCGCAGCGCGGCGTCCATGCGCTGCTGGCTTTCCTTCACCGCACTATCGGGCAGGCCCACGAGTTGGAAGAAGGCACCGTTCTCCACGTTCACCTCGGCGGTGACGATGGTGGCATTGATGCCGAAGACCGCACTACCGTAGACTTTTACCAGCATGACCCCTAGATATGTTCCGTGCGGCGTGGCAGGGCCAGATCCCGTTCGATGTGATCGATGAAGGCGTGGATGACCTTGATGTGCACCTCCTGGATGCGATCAGCGTATCCATCGTGCGGCACGCGCACCTCCACGGTGCAGAGGTCGGCGAGCTTTCCGCCGTCCTTGCCGGTAAGGCCGATCACGTGCATGTGCTTGCTGCGCGCCACCTCGGCGGCACGCAGCACATTGGCACTGTTGCCGCTGGTGCTGATGGCCAGGAGCACATCGCCTTCGCGGCCGTGGGCCTGCACGAAGCGGGAGAAGACCTGCTCGAAGCCATGGTCGTTGGCCACGCAGGTAAGGTGGCTTGGATCGCTGATGCTGATGGCGGCGATCGGCTCCCGATCATCGCGGTAGCGGCCCGTGAGCTCTTCGGCGAAGTGCATGGCATCGCACATGCAACCCCCATTGCCACAGCTGATGATCTTGGCACCTTGCTTCAGGCA
>CAYQMC010000218.1:0-4857 GCA_964418285.1 uncultured Chryseobacterium sp. | reverse complement strand
AGCCAACGTACCGTTCTTCTCCCTGAGCGGTTCGGATTTCGTGGAGATGTTCGTGGGCGTGGGTGCCAGCCGTGTGCGCGACCTGTTCAAGCAGGCCAAGGAAAAGGCGCCCGCCATCATCTTCATCGACGAGATCGATGCCATTGGGCGTGCCCGCGGACGCAGCGCCAGCATGGGCGCCAACGACGAACGCGAGAATACGCTGAACCAGCTGCTCACCGAAATGGACGGCTTCGGCACCAACTCGGGCGTGATCATCCTGGGTGCCACCAACCGCGCCGATGTGCTGGACCGTGCCCTGATGCGCGCAGGCCGCTTCGACCGCCAGATCTTCGTGGACATGCCCGACCTGAACGAGCGCATGGAGATCTTCAATGTTCACCTGAAGCCCCTGAAGCTGGACACCAGCAACGTGGACGTGGAGTTCCTGGCCCGCCAGACACCCGGCTTCAGCGGAGCGGACATCGCCAACATCTGCAACGAGGCGGCCTTGATCGCCGCCCGAAAGAAGAAGCAGACCGTGGAACGCCAGGATTTCCTCGATGCTGTGGACCGCGTGATCGGAGGATTGGAGAAGAAGAACAAGATCATCACCGCCGAGGAGAAGAAGGCCATCGCCTACCACGAAGCCGGCCACGCCACCGTTAGCTGGCTGGTCGAACACGCCTCGCCCTTGGTGAAGGTGACCATCGTGCCACGCGGCCGCTCGCTCGGTGCGGCATGGTACCTACCCGATGAACGCCACCTGACCACCGCCGAGCAGATGCTCGATGAGATGTGCTCTGCCCTTGGTGGACGTGCAGCCGAGGACGTGATCTACGGCAAGGTGAGCACAGGTGCCCTGAGCGACCTTGAGAAGGTGACCAAACAGGCCTATGCCATGGTCACCATCTACGGACTCAATGACAAGGTGGGCAACATCAGCTATTACGACAGTTCCGGGCAGAACGAGTACAACTTCAACAAACCTTACAGCGAACGCACATCGCAGACCATCGATGAGGAGGTGAGCAAGCTTGTAGAAGGACAATACACCCGGGCCAAACGCATCCTGACCGAGAACAAGGACAAGCTGACCGCCTTGGCCGCCAAACTCCTTGAAAAGGAAGTCATCTTCAAGGAGGACCTCGAAAAGATCTTCGGCGACCGGCAGTGGCACCGCGAAGAAGCGGTGGTGACCAGGAACGGGAATGGTGCGCACAAGGGAGAGCACAAGGCTCCGGAAAGCACGGAAGGTCCCGAACCCGCACCCCCGACCGCAGTAGAGCCCCGGGAGCCCAAGGTCTAGTACCACGCGGCCATGGATACCTGGAAAGTGGTGTTCACCACGGCTTCGCCACACGAGGCCGAGTTGGTTCGCGGCATGCTCGAAGCCCATGATATCCAAGTGGTGATCATGGACCAGCGTATTTCTTCCTACCCCCAGGTCGGAGAGTTGCACTTGCACGTGCCGCAGGACGATGTGGTACGCGCCCTGTACCTTGTGCGCAAACACCGCGACACTTGAACAACATGGCCATACGCGCCCTCACGGGTGCTGCCTACGTGGCGCTCACCCTGGGCGCGGCGTGGGCGGGTCCGTTCACCACCTTCCTGCTGTTCCTGCCTGTGGTAGTGATCGCAGCCTTCGAGTTGCAGCGCCTTATCTGGAACGAGGATGAAGGACTGCCGGCCATCTGGTGCATGGCGGTGGTGGCCATCATCTATACCCTGTGCAGCCTGGGCGTGTTCGACGGTCAACATTATCTGGCGCTGCAGGGTCTGGTGATGCTTGCCCTGGGGTTGATCACCGTGGTGCAGCTGTTGCGGCGCAACAGTGCGACACCCACCACGGACATGGGTGGATTCCTGCTCATGGTGGCCCTAGTGGCCCTGCCGTTCAGCGCCATGATCCACCTGTTCCGGCATGGTACCGCGGTCTTTGTCGGTTTCATGGTCCTGCTCTGGACCGCCGATACCGGGGCGTATCTGGTGGGTCGCTCCATTGGACGGACCAAGCTGCTGCCTTCCGTTTCGCCCAACAAGACCGTGGAAGGATTCCTGGGTGGCGTGGCGTCCACCGTTGGTGTTGCGTACGTGTTCTCGCTTT
This sequence comes from uncultured Chryseobacterium sp., assembly GCA_964418285.1. Taxonomy (GTDB): domain Bacteria; phylum Bacteroidota; class Bacteroidia; order Flavobacteriales_F; family PHOS-HE28; genus PHOS-HE28. The sequence continues at coordinate 2,768 of CAYQMC010000218.1, read as the reverse complement.
ACCATCCCGCTTTGGATACCAGCACCTGGCTGGCCTGCGGCGCCATCGTGGCCACTACATCCACCATGGGCGACCTGCTGGAATCCGCTTTCAAACGGGCCCGGGGCGTGAAGGATTCCGGGACCATACTCCCCGGGCACGGCGGCATGCTGGACCGTTTCGATGGCGCCCTGCTGGCCGCACCGGCCATGTTCCTGTACCTGGCCGTGACCCTTTGAGCATCCGGTTGCTCTTCTATCTTTGGCCTCGGCGCTCCCAGACCATGCATCTCCACCGCGAAGGAACCCCGACACTGTTGCTCAGTACGGCAGGACTCTCGTTCGTCCTGTTCGCATTGTGGAGGTGGCCGGTGCTGCCCCAGGCCCTGACCATCCTCATCGCTGCTGCGCTGATAGTGGTCTTCGGGATAATCATATACTTCTTCCGTGTACCCAAGCGGAAGGTAAATCCCGACGAACGTTCGGTGATGGCGCCTGCCGACGGGAAGGTGGTGGCCATCGAAGAGGTGTATGAAGGCGAGTACTTCAACGACCGCAGGATCCAGGTCAGCATCTTCATGTCCCCGCTGAACGTGCACGTGAATTGGTATCCTGTAAGCGGCACCACCTCCTATTTCAAATACCACCCCGGGAAATACCTGGTGGCCTGGCACCCCAAGAGCAGTACCGAGAACGAGCGCAGCACCGTAGTGGTGAAGCACCCTACGCATGGTGAAGTGCTGTTCCGGCAGATCGCTGGAGCGCTGGCACGCCGGATCTGTACCTACAGCCGCCCCGGTGAGCCCGCCCGCCAAGGCACCGAGTTCGGCTTCATCAAATTCGGATCACGGGTGGATGTGTTCCTCCCGTGCACGGCGGAAGTGACGGTCGCACTGGGCGATAAGGTCACGGGAAGCTCCTCGGTGATCGCACGATTCGATGGCAAGGCATAAATGGAACGCATCAGGACCATATTGTTAGTGATCATCGTACTGGCGCTGATGGCACTTGCGGCTTCCTACTTCATGGTCGGCCCCCAAGGCCCCACGGGAACCGTTCCGCAAGATCCCGATGGCATGCCCGAAGGGGGCCTCGCTGGCACGGGTCTGCGCTTCGATGGCTACTACATGGAGCGGCGCGGCAAACTGCTCTACATGGTGCGCTTCTTTCCGGAAGGCAAGGCCGTGCTTGTGAACGGTACCGATGACCTGCTTGAACAGCTGCACCCGTTGCTGGTCCGCAATGCCAAGGGCGACCCCACCATGGGCTACTACAATGTGCCGGTGGAATTGCGGAACGACAGCTTGTTCTTCACCACAACACCCGAAAAAGGGACCATCGACTATCGCGGTATCGTTGTGGACAGCGAACGTGTCCGCCTGTTGCGGATAAGCAACATCAATGGCACCGAACAGTTGAAGGAGTACCTGTTCATGCCAGACCAGCTACAGCAGTAAGGGGCGAAGCTCATCCATATGGTGGATGCGGTAGGTGGCTTCGGGATCGGGGGAGGTCTCCGCTGCGAAGTGGGCATGGTCCCAGCCTGCTTGGCGCGCCCCGAGCATGTCGCTCAGCACGTTGTCGCCCACCATCAGGCTCTCTTCAGGCAGGGACCTTGTGCGCCGTTGCGCATGTGCGAATATCAACGGCGACGGTTTACTGGCCCCGGCCCGTTCACTGGTGACCACCTCGTCGAAGAGCCCATCGATACCGCTGCTCTTCAGCTTCACGCGTTGTACTTCATCGAACCCATTGGTGATGATGTGCAGGCGGTAGTGGCCTTGCAGATCATGCAACAGTTGCAGTACACCAGGGAAGAGCTCCGTGCGGCGCGGGCAACGCTCCAGGTATTCATGCGACATGGTCTCCGCCAGGCCGCGCCGTGTGACACCGAAGCCACGCAACGCTGTTCGGAAGCGTAGAACACGCATGACCTCCTTGGGGATGTGGCCTTGCTCATACCGGCCCCAGAGCTCGCGGTTCACCTCTTCGTACGCTGCGATAAGCTCATGTGCATCCGGGACCCCCTCCGCCTCAAGACCCAGGTCACCATGGAGCTCCGCGAGCGTCGCGCGGGAATTGGTGGTGAAGTCCCACAGCGTGTGGTCCAGGTCGAAGAAAAGATGTCGGTACTTTCTCATCGGAAGTACTGCCAGAATCCGGTAAGCACCAAGCCCCAGGCCACCACAGCGGAAAGCAGCACCGGCAGGGTGCGTCGATCGTTCCTGAAATACTTTGCTGCAAGCACCGACCCGATGGGGATGGAAATGAGAACGGGTGTAAGGAAGGCCAGACCCGATAGCCCTTGACGGCTCTTCACCCTTACGATGGTGCGGTTGGTGCGGTTGAACGCACGCTTGGGTGCCTTACCGGCCGCCGCCCTGCGTCGCTTGCGCCGCAAGGCGCGCTCCATGAACCAGCCGCTTCCGAAATAGAAGACCAACACCCCGGTACATCCACCCAGTGCGGTGATCATCCATGTAGGCAGGAAGCCGAAACCGAGGCCGGTGGCCATCAGCTGGGCGAAGGCGAACTTCACCATGCTCATGGCGAACACGGACAATACCTCCAGCACCAGCTCCATCGATCAAAGCTTCTCGCCGTAGGCCAGATCACCCGCATCGCCCAAGCCAGGAACGATGTAGGCCTGGGCCGTCATCTCCTCATCGATGGCACCGATCCAGAACCGCGTGCCCGCTGGCATGTGCAGTTTGGCATACTCCAAGCCTTCGCTGCTGGCGATCGCCGCAACGACGTGGATGGACTTGGGTTTGCCCAGGCGCAATAAGG
>CAYQMC010000217.1:1993-4879 GCA_964418285.1 uncultured Chryseobacterium sp. | reverse complement strand
CTTTCGGTGAACATGCCGTTCTTACCGCCGGAGAGCTTGTAATCCTTCTCCTTCTGAAGATCGAACCGGTAGGTGCCATCGGGCCCCGTGAACAGGGAAAGTTCTTCGCCGGAACCCAGGTCCAGCAACTTCACCTCCACATCGGCCATGGGCAGGAATCGCTCATCGTCCTTGAAGGTACCCTGTACGATCAAGGTGGGGTCGTTCACGGTGAACATGTGGAGACGGTCGCTTCCAGTGCGGTTGCTGCTGAGGTAACCGCTGCGGGCATCGGGCAACATCACCAGGGCGAAATCGTCGTGGGGCGTGTTCACGGGATAGTTCAGATTCTCGGGAGCGCTCCATGCGCCATTGTTCGGCGTAGTAACGTAGATGTCGAGGCCTCCCAAACCGCGGTGTCCGTTGCTGGCGAAGAAGAGCGAGTCGCCGAAGAGCGTGGGGAACATCTCGTTGCCAGCGGTATTGACGGAGGCGCCCAGATTCTGGGGGTCCGTCCAACCGTCGGCGGTACGTTTGCAGCGATAAAGGTCGGTACCACCAAAACCACCGGGTCTGTCACTGATGAAATAGAGTGTGCTGCCGTCCGGGCTCAAGGCCGCGTGGCCGGTGGAGAATTCGTCACCGTTGTGGACGAAGTCGTGTATGTTCCCCCACTCGTTCTGCTCATCCAGTTCTGCCCGGAAGAGCTTCAAATGGCTCATGGCACTACCGTCCTTGTTCAGGCGGAACTTGTAATAATCGCTGCGTGTGAAGTACATGCTGCGTCCGTCCGCGCCGAAAACCGCAGGACCTTCGTGGAAACGACCGTTCACGCTGCCCGGTAGTGCCTTGGGCGCCTCCCATGATCCGTTCGCCGATGGGGCGGTGCTGTACAAGTCCAGGAAGGACAGACCGGTCCATGGGTTGCGTTTCTCGACAGGGGCGCTGGTCTCTCCGGCGAAGACGATCCCGTTCTTGTAAGGTGTTGCGGAGAAGAGGCTGGCCATTCCTCCGATCATCATCGGTTCTATGGTGAAGAGGGTGGTATCCACGAAGAAGACGTTGCGTTCGGCGGTAGCGTCGCGCAGTGCCTTGGCCATGGCGTCATCGGGTTGTTGCGCCAGCACCTTGTCGAATTGTACCAAGGCCTGTGGTGTGCGATCCAGGCTTTGCAGTACCTGGCCGTAGCGGAGTGCTTCCATTGGCGCCAACGGTGCGAGCCGTTCCGCGAAGCCGTACCAATCGGCGGCCTTTGCAGGCATGTTCATACGCTGGTACGCATCGGCGGCACGCAACGCCGCATCGCGGTCCTGGATCACGGGCAAGGCTTTTTCGTAGCCCACAACGGCTTTGGCATATGCCAGGCGTGCATGGTTCTTGTCCGCGGTGACCAGGTGGTGTCTGGCACAGGAAGAGAATGCGATCGCTGGCAGGAGGAACAGGATGGTCTTCTTCATGGTCGGTCGCATCAGAAATAACGTGGGGTCTTGATCTTCACCAGGTCGCGACCGAAATCCATGCCCAGCATGATCTCGTGGCTGCCATTGGTGTAGTTGCGCAATCGTGAAGTGGTCATGTCGTAGGCGTAACCGATGCGCATTTGTGGTGTCACCTGGTATTCCACCATGGCCACAACGGCATCTCCTGAACGGTAGCCCGCGCCGAACCAGATGCGCTCCTTGTACAGCAGATTGCAGTTCACATCGGCCTGCACGGGAGCGTTGGGCAGATACTTCACGAGCACACTGGGTTTGATATCGAACACCTCGTTCAATGGCCAGACCTTACCGGCGTGCAGGTAGTAGTGTTGGGTGAAGTAGTGGTCCAGGGCATCGCCCACATCGCTGGTTATCCTGCCATCGGCCGCGTAGATGGTGGGAACGGAAAGGCCGATGAAGGCCGTGCGGTCGTACCAGTACATACCGAAGCCGAACTTCCCTACGGCCTGGTTCTGGATATCGGCCTGGAACACCTGGTCGTTATTGTCCCAGTAGACCAGTTCCGAGAGCCGCGCGCTATACACGGAAAGGCCTGCGCGCAATCCGAAGGAGAGTCGACTTTGGTCGCTCAGCTTCAGGTGGTAGGCATAATGGCCGGCAATGTCCAGGTCGCGGCTCACTCCGATCTGGTCGTGAACGATACTGAATCCAAGTCCCATCTTGCCGTTCATCACGGGACCGTCCAACGCGAGCATGCTGGTGCGCGGAGCGCCGTCCATCTGCATCCATTGCGCCCGGTGGAGCAGGCTGCTGCTTAGGTATCCGTGACTGCCTGCGTAGGCCGGGTTCAGGAAGAGCCCGTTGAACATGTACTGGCTCACCATGACCTCCTGTTGTCCGTGCGCCGTGCCAAGTGCAAGTACGGCCAGCAGTGCCGGAATGATGTTGCGTAGGTGCTTCATGTGCGTTTTTCCTGAGGTGGACTTGATCATGGGGTCTGTTCCTTAGCGACGCAGGTCGACGTAGCCTTGGAGTGTGCGGGCTCCTTTGTCCACGGTGAGTATCACGAAATAGGTCCCATTCGGTAGTGGCTGTCCCTGGATGTTCTCACCCAGCCAATCATTGCGGTAGTTCAAGCGGTCGTACACCACGTTGCCCCAACGGTTCAGCACAACGAAGGTGTTGGCCGGATACGCGTCGAGCCCACGGATGAAGAAGGTGTCGTTGGCTCCGTCGCTATTGGGGCTGTAGCCTGTCGGCATGATCAGGTCATCGGGTTGGGTCACCGGTACGATCAGGCTCGCCATACATCCGTTCGCGTCGATCACTTCAAGGGTGTAGATGCCTGCAGGTAGTCCGCTGAGATCGCTGGAGGTGGATCCGGTGGACCAACTGTAGATGTATGGTGCCGTACCGCCACTGACGCTGGTGTTGAACCGCCCGGGAAGCGAATCCGCATGGCTGGAGA
>CAYQMC010000217.1:0-1983 GCA_964418285.1 uncultured Chryseobacterium sp. | reverse complement strand
CGAAAGCACGGTATCGATCAGGATCGCTTCACTTTCCTCCACTTCGAACTCCAGTGGTAGGCTGCATCCGTTCGCATCGCTGATCGTAACGGAGTAGAAGCCTGCGGCAAGTCCATCCTGGTCGGCGGAGGTGCTGCCATTGCTCCACTGGTACTGGAAGGGGGCTGTACCACCACCGATCTCCAAGGCTATGCTGCCGAGTTCATCCCCATTGCACAGGTTATCGGTAACACTACCGCTCGCCAGCACTGCCGGCGTCCCTTCCACCGTTGCTTGCACCGCGGTATTGCATCCGTTGGCATCGGTCACGGTCACAGCGAAGTTCCCGGGTGCGAGGCCGTCGATGTCCTGTGTGGACGCTCCATTGGACCAGTTGAAGCCGTAGGGTGCGCTACCCCCACTTACGTCCAAGGTCACCGTGCCTGCATCCTCTCCGCAGGCCGCGGTAGTGGCCGTAGCGCTGGCCACAAGTTCCGTGGGAGCGGTGATCTGGATACACGCTTGTTGCACACATCCGTTGGCATCGGTGATGTCAAGGCAATACTCACCTGCAGCAAGATCATTGAGCTGGGCTTCGCTCGAATTGAAGCTGCCCGGCCCGTTCCACACCAATGTGTACGCACTGATACCGCCGACGATCGTCGCAGTAATACTGCCATCGTTCGCTCCCATGCAGGAGATCTGTGAGCCACCCGGGAAGGTGAAGGCATCCAATGTGATCTCCAACGGATCTGGCGCGCTCAGTGCGACTTCCACGTCGAGCGTACAGCCGTTCATATCGCTGATGGATGCGGTGTAAGTGCCAGCTCCTAAAGAGGTGATCACATTGCCCGTAGCATTGTATCCGTTCGGTCCACTCCAGTCCGTGGTGAGGCCACCGTTACCTCCGGCAATTTCCAAGGTGATGGATCCATCGCTCGCATCTGGGCAGCTCACTTCATGACCACCAAGGAATTCGGAGGTCGCCACTTCGGCAACTAATGCACTGTCCGGTTGGGTCAGGGTCACCTCGGTGAAGAACGAGCACTGGTTCGCATCCGTCACCACCAGTTCGTAGGCGTAGTCGCCAGCGGGCAATCCAGTGATGTTCGGGGTGTCGAATTCCAAGCTGTCGGGTCCGCGCCAAGTGAACGAGTATGGGCCTGAGCCGCCGTTGACCGTGGCTTCGATCCAGCCATCGGTGCTGCCGAAGCAGCTGACATTGGTTCCACTTGGATAGATGGACACTGTAAGTTCCGTCTCGATCGCCAGGTCGGGTTGCGTCAGGGTGACAACCGTATCCAGTTGGCAACCGTTCACATCGGTGATGTTCACGAGATAGTCCCCGGCCACCAGACCGGTGTGGGAACTGGCTGTGGAAACTGCTCCCTCCGGATCGGTCACGCTCAGGGTATAGGGTGCTGTGCCTCCAGCGGGGGCCAACTCGATCATACCCGTGCTGTCGCCAACGCATTGCAGGTTGTATTGTCCATAGAAGGACACGTAGGTGCCGCTGGTAAGCGGTGCGGGATCAAGTACCTCGGCGCTGAAGTCCGCTGTGCAGCCCAAAGCGTCGGTCACCTGTACCGAATACGTGCCCGCTCCAAGCGCATCGATGTCCTGTTCCACGCTGGAATAGCCGTTGGGGCCGCTCCAGGTGAAGTCATATGGCGCCGCTCCGCCGTTTGGCAGTACGCTGACCGAAGCGGTCGCATCACCGGGACAGGTGTTCGGTACCACGATGAAGGATAATGCAACAGGACTGGGTTGTTCGAGCGTTGCGTTCGTCTCGAACACACATCCATTGGCATCGCTCACGACCAGGTGGTAAATGCCTGGGCCGAGGTCGTTGATGATGGCGTCACTGCTGCCGAAGCCTGTCTGGTTCGTCCAACTGTATGTGTATTCCGGCGTTCCTCCGCCCACGTTCGCGGAAAGGCTTCCTTCGTTGCCGGAGCACCCCACGTTATAGCCTTCACCGACATCGCTCAGGATGAGGTCCAC
>CAYQMC010000216.1:0-4916 GCA_964418285.1 uncultured Chryseobacterium sp. | reverse complement strand
AACCCAAGACAGGAATAGAACAATTAACCTGTCAACTTATTTCAGGACGATACAGGAGGGGGCCGGCCGGCAGCAAGGTCGAAGGCCATGGGGTTCCATTGCCACAAGGACAGGGTCGATCACATGCTCGAAGGCTCCGGTCCGAACGCGATACCGGCCATGGGGTTCAGGATCGAACGTTGGATCCGAGGGCATTCCCGTTGCCGATCGGATCGGTTGCGCGAACGGGTTTCGTTGACCGATCATGAGCACAGCGCCCAAAGCCACTCTTGCCCATCATCAAGAAGCCCCGCTCGTCTCAGAAATGTCGTTCATGAATCGAGGCCATCCGATCCATTTCTACCCGGCCATTTGCTCACCATGGCGATCCAGGCGACCAGGCAGATCCCGAAGAGGAGCAAGCGACTCGTACCGCTCATGCCATCCTGGATCAGCGCATTGGTGCTCAGTAAACTGCCCAGCAGATGGAAACAGGCCACTGAGACCACTGAGCCAGTGGTGTCCGAGATGCGCTCGAAGCCCCAACTGCCGAAGATCAGCAGGCCTAGGAACACCGCGTGTTCGCCAAGGGAAGCCACGTTGAACGGAGTGAGGTGCCAGGCGTACCACAGCAAACCAATGAGCAGTGATCGCAACCAGATGCCACTGATGCCCATGCCACGTATCTCGTCCAGCAGGTAGCCACGCCAGCCGAATTCCTCGAACACCACATAACCCATTGACACCGACCCGATGATGGCACCGTGGAGGTGCCGGTTACTCCCGGTCTGCGTGTCCTCGATCCCGATCACGGCGAACAGGACAACGGGTATCAGTGCCATCAACACGCTCCATTTTCTCGAACTACCGAAGAGTGTTACGCGGCGTGGCGTCCTGGACAACGTGATAACCACCAAGGCACCCGCCAACGGGCCGATGCCTTCGAGAAGATACTTGAATGGCGTAAGTCCAAGAGGTAATTCGAGTGCCGTGAACCATGGCGGCACCTATCGGCGGAAGTACCAGGAGAGCAACAGGGCAATACCGGAGAAGAGCGTGATCCGCAGTACTGCCGGTCGAAGTGCCATAGGACCAAGGTAGCCAAGAGATGGCATACGAAGTTGGGCATATGCAGGCTACCCGAACCGGTTCTCATTGGGTCGGTCGTCCGGTCGCTGGCGCACCTCCACGTGTATATGCAATTTCCGATGCCGAACGAAAGAAGGCATCGAAGTGGCCCGATGGTCGAGCTGCCGTTGTTGTCCTCACGGACCCTAGCGCTTACTCGAGGTCGGCGTCAGTCACCGTCATCACATGCTCATGCGCCCAGTGCGAAGGCACGCGACGCTTGTGGTCACTGCTGGAAGTCCAGTCATCAACGTTCGTTCCGTTCCGTGATGCGGTGTCCGTTGCCGTTCTGATCAATATCCTTTCAATGTTTCCGATGTGCGTCTCCGCATCCGGACGTGCCCCTCTGCCATCATCGCTGGAAGCGATCAGCGCTACTTCGCCGGGCTGTATGGTCGTCGTAGGTACCTGCATGTCGACCACATGGAAAGAAGGCGTAACCTGAATGGTTTCGCTGGAGAGGTTCTTCACTTTCCAGTCCTGTGTGGTGGTACCCTCACAGGAGCAGAAGAACACCACGAGGCCGATGCTCAATAGGAACATAGGGGTCTGTTTCATAACGCAAAGAACGAAAGTGTGCGCCGAATGGTGTGCGCATTGTACAGCTATGTTTGGAGATCCAAGCAGGGACCAAGCGTTATGTGGGACTTTGGAACAAGGCCCCTACTCAAGCACAACCTTTCCGAGGTAACCGCCTAGCCCGGTGTGGATGGTGTACACACCCGGAGGGAGCGAACCCATGTCAAGAGTACGGTCCTGATGTCCCGGTCGGGGTCCGAGCGTGGTCATCAAGCGCCCCGCGATGTCGCGTACCACCAGTCCCGTATAAGCTTCCCGCGAAGCCACGCGCAGTAGCCCAGAAGTGGGGTTCGGTGCGATGATCGCAACGGGATCGGTATTCATGTTGCCTGCCGAAGTGCTCAGGTCATTGCACTCCACCACGTATGCGGTGCTGTTCTCCGCACTTGAGGCTAGCACGGCGTCGGCCTCCTTCACGATGCATCGGCCATCACCCACTTGGTGTGTCATACGTGCACCGCTCAATTCCAGCGCCTTGGTGCCGCATTGCTCGAATGTGAGCGGTGCACCGGTGAGCACTTGGTCGATGTGGTCCCAGTTGCTGAAGAGTGTGGTACTGCCGCTCCAGAAATTGAACTCCGCTTCGGCGGTGAGTTCGCAGGGTTTGAAGAAGAGCAGGTATAACGTACCCGTGCCGCCGGCGCCACCGCCCATGTTCACCGCGATGCTGCCATCGCCACGCAGGTCGCCGACGAAGCTTATGCTGCGGCCGAAGCGCTCTGGTATGGGCGACGTTACCAGGTTGAGACCGAAGCCGCCGTCGCTGTTGTTGATGCGCGTGAAGGTCTTCACGGTGCCATCGGCGTTCAGGTAGAGGATGTAGCCGAAGCCTTCGTTGTACTGGTTCGCACTGCTGATCAGGTCGGGCACACCATCGCCGTTGAGGTCGCCGGGGCAGGCGAGCGCGTGCCTGGATCGATCAGGGTGATTGGTCCGACCCGCGAACGGTATTTATCGGTTTCGGATGGTACCAGGCCGGTGCTGCCGATCCCTTCGGCAACATCGCTTATGCCTACACCCAGCAGGAGAGCTGTCCTTTCCAAGACCTATGGTCCTCGATGTTCCCCATGCCACAAGGAGCGCCGGGGGCGGTGTTCGGTCTGGTGGTGCACGCATGGCGTGACTTCCCAACGGAAATGTTCCTGGATGATGTGAAGGTGTATACCCTGCCGTACAAGGCCAAGATTCAATGGCAGCATGTTCTTGGAGGGGCCGTATGATCCGGATACACAATCGATGCGCGATGATCTGCGTGCCCAAGGCTTGATCCCCTTGACCGAACCTTACACCGCTTTGGGCTTTGCACAAGTGGCGAACGGCGGCGGAGAGACCACCACCCAAGCCGTGCTGGACAGCACGTATCCGGGCGGGCGTGTGGTGGATTGGGTACACTTGGAACTGCGACACCAGTTGGACAACACGCAGGTCGTTGCCACGGTGAACGCTTTGTTGTTGCAGGACGGTACGGTGATCTCCCCCGACCCTGCGCAGTCCACGTTGTTCGGCGTACGTCCAGGCGTGTATTGGATCGCCGTGCGCCATCGCAACCACCTGGGCTGCATGTCCGCCAGCACGCGCACCTTGCCCTATCCGGGTGGGGGAGGTATCTGGAACCACGACTTCACACAAGCCTATCCCACCTTCGGCACCAATGCCGTGAAAGTGGTGGACGGTCGCAATGTGCTGTGGGCCGGCAATGCCCTCCTGGACGACCGACTGAAATACGTCGGCGCCCAAAGCGACCGCGATGCCATCCTGCAAGCCATAGGTGGTACGGTGCCCACGGCTACCATCACCGGGTACCATGTGGAGGACGTTACCATGGATGGCCATGTGAAGTACGTGGGCGCGAACAATGATCGGGACCCGATACTTGAGAACATCGGCGGCACGGTGCTCACGAATGAGCGGATAGAGCAATTTCCGTGAACCTTTTGCGGGGTATTATGTGATCACGCAGTAGCCTGCATCCGATGAACATGCGGCCGATCTGGATGTGCTCATCGGAAAGGAGATATCGATGGTGGTGGGTCCACGCGTCGGCTGCCAAGAATGAACCGATGAGGACCGTCCTGCTGCTGATCCTCCCGTGCTGTCTGGCCTTCACGCCCGTGCTGTCACAGGAAGAGGAAATAGAGAAGATCGCGCGGGTCGTTGATCTGGAGATGCCTGCTTTGGTCCCCCTGCGTGATACGGTCGGTTTCGACGATGCCATTCTCCGGATGAATTGGGCGGATACGGACCGGCAGGTGCGCCGGTTGGTGAAGGACAATGGACGATCCCGCAAAACGTCCACGGTGCTCGGAACGCGCTGGGTCACCGGGCTGCGCTGTATTCCCGTTTACCTCATGCAGCAGCCGGGCGTGCTGCTGTGCCTCCTTATCCACGGTCGATCAGAGGAGCTGCAGCTGGTGGTGGAATACGCGGAAGGCACAGGTCGCAAGAATCGCGTGTACAGCTTGAAGTTCACGGGCACCATACCAGAGGCCACGATGGTCCCGTACCCGGGAACGAAGGGCCGCTGGAAAGTGGTTGCTGTGAAGTGAGGTCGACTATGGCTTTCTCTCCTTCAGGTAGGCCTGCAACGTGGCCAGTTCCCGATCGAAGCTCCTGCCGCTGATCTGTTCCACCACCACCCAGGCATTCGCGACATACCCAACGTTCCTCGGGTCCTCCTGGTCGATGTAATTGGCCAGGTCGTGCAACGACCGTTCGTTGCCGACCTCCGCCAATCCACGCACCGCCTGGGTGCGCACACCGAGGTCGCTATCCAACAGGCTCTTGTACAGCAGGCCGCGCGAAGCATCCGTATCGAAGTACTGCAAGGCATACACAGCGGCTTCCCGCACCCATCGGTCCGGTGAGGTGCGCATCGGCTTCAGCAGGTCGAAGTACCGTTCGTCCGCGTACGCGCCGATGCCGTAGGCCACATCGCGCTGGATCTCCGGATCACGATGGCGGGAATAGCGGCGGAACAGTTCCCCGGCGCGTGGATCGCCGGTATCGAAGTAGTGGTCGAGCAGGCTTGATAACTGGGGGTCGGGCTGCAGGCATTGGGCGTAAAGCACGTCCCGCGCCGTGTCGGTGTTCAGCTGGGCCAGGTGCAGCATGGCCTCTCCGCGCACCAGTTCGTCCTGCACCGTATCCTGCACCAGTCGGATGCACAGCGCGGTGATGTCCGGGCTTTCCAGCTTCAGCAATTGGTCGAAGAACCGGGCTTCGGCGATCTG
>CAYQMC010000215.1:2683-4946 GCA_964418285.1 uncultured Chryseobacterium sp. | reverse complement strand
TGCTCCGGAGCTTGTCGAGCGTAGCCGCAGGCTACGCTCAGAAATGCGCTGCCACACTACCGCCAGACGGGGGATGGTGAGCGCAACGACACCGTGGAGCCCCACATTGAGCGCAGCTTTTCACCCGCCATGTGGGCAAACCGAACGGCGTTGGCGGGACAGCCCAGCGCTGACTTCTGCGAACCCACCCAGACCTGCAGTGGGCCACGGCACTCACTGCTGCGCGCATGGGGATACCCGGATGTGACACAAGACACCTGGAAGGGAAGGCATATTACCACGATCGCAGTATTGCCCGGGAACCAGTTGGCGGAGGACTTTTGTCGCCATGCCGGAACGACTTGTGAAATCCCTCCTCATCCGCTTCTCATTGGCCACTTTCGCATGGATGGGCGGGCACCCCCTTTTCGCCCAGCAAGCGGACAACATCCGCACAGTGACGCTCGGCACACTCGAAGTGCAGGGGCCTGCACAATTCGGTCAACGGCCCGCCAGTGATACCCTGGGCGCGGTGATCATGGCTGGAAAGCGCACGGAAACGATCCTGCTTTCCGCCATGCCGGCCGACCTCTCGCAGAACCAGGCCCGGCAGGTGTTCGCCAAAGTACCCGGCATCACCGTGTGGGAGAACGATGGAAGCGGCGTGCAACTGGGCATCGCCGCCCGCGGCTTGAGCCCCAACCGCAGCTGGGAGTTCAACATGCGGCAGAACGGCTTCGATATCTCGGCCGATGTGTTCGGTTATCCGGAAGCCTACTACACACCGCCCATGGCGGCTTTGGACCGCATCGAAGTGGTGCGCGGTGCAGCCTCGCTGGCCTATGGTCCACAATTCGGGGGGCTGGTGAACTTCGTGCTGAAAAAGGGCGCGAAGGACCGTCCCATCGCGTTCGAGACCAGGCAGACCGTGGGTTCCTATGGGCTCTTCGACAGCTACAATGCGCTCGGCGGCACCAAGGGGCGTTGGAGCTACTACACCTTCCTGCACGACCGCAGCGCCGATGGCTGGAGGGCCAACAGCCGATACAACACCCGCACCGGGCATGCCGGAGTGGAGTACAGGGCATCGAGCAAGCTCGAATTGGGCTTGGAATACACCCACTCGAATGTGCGGCAGCAACAACCGGGAGGACTTACGGATGAGTTGCTGGAGCGGGATGCACGCTCTTCCACACGGGCCCGCAACTGGATGCTGTTGCCGTGGAACGTGGCCGCCGCCACCATGGAATGGCGCCCCGATGAGCGCACCGTGGTGGACGTGAAGCTCTTCGGCGCCGTTGCCGAACGCAACAGCGTGGGATATATGCGGGCTGTCACCGAACCCGATACCATCAGCAGGCTGACCGGCGCATATGCCGAACGTCAAGTGGACCGCGACAGCTACCTGAACTACGGGGTGGAAGCACGCGTGCGCCGCAACTGGACATTCATGGGGCGACAAGCCTACGTGGCGGCCGGCATCCGTGGATACAACGCACAGAACCTGCGCCGCCAGCAGGGACGCGGGACCACCGGCACTGATGCGGACCTCAGCATAACCGGCGAATTCGGTCGCGAATTGGACCTCACGACCCGGAATGCGGCCCTGCATGCCGAAGTGCTGCTGCCTCTCAGCAACCGCTTCTCCCTGGTGCCGGGTGCCCGCTTCGAGCACATCACCTCGCGGGTGGATGGCCGCATCAACGCTACCGGGGCCGGCGGCGTGGACAGTGGTGAACGCCTTCGCCAACTGCCCCTGCTGGGCATCGGCGCGCAGTACCGGACCTCGGCCACCACACAACTCTACGCCAACTTCAGCCAGGCCTACCGCCCGGTGCTCTACAGCGACCTTACCCCTTCGGCCACCACGGACATCATCGACCAGGACCTGCGGGATGCCCGTGGGTACAACCTGGATGGCGGTTACCGCGGTTCCATGGGCAGCTTCCTCGCCTTCGACATCGGTGGGTTCATGCTGCAGTACGACAACCGCATCGGTACCATCCTGCGCGATGGCCAGAACTTCCGCACCAACATAGGCGCTTCCCGCAGCACAGGTGTTGAAGCGTATGTGGAGGCCGATCTGCTTGACCTGCTCCACGGCGGTGCCGAGGCGCGCGCTCGACTCGCCTTGTTCGTGAGCTATGCCTATGTGGATGCACGCTACACACGCTGGGACGATCCTGCGCGCGACTTCTCGGGCAACCGCGTGGAGTACGCGCCGGAGCACATCCTGCGCCCCGGCATCAGCTACCGCGACCAACGCCTGACCGTGGCCGTGAAC
>CAYQMC010000215.1:0-2583 GCA_964418285.1 uncultured Chryseobacterium sp. | reverse complement strand
CATCCTGCGCCCCGGCATCAGCTACCGCGACCAACGCCTGACCGTGGCCGTGAACGTGAGCGTGGTGGATGGCGTGTACACCAACGCGAACAACACGGAGGCCCCGAACGCCACCGCCACGGCCGGCTTCCTATCCGGCTACACCGTGGCCGATGCCAATGCCACCTGGGCCTTCGACAAAAAGGTGTCGCTTACCGTGGGGGTGAACAACCTGCTCGACGAGGTGTATGCCACACGCAGGGCAGGCGGCTATCCGGGCCCCGGCGTACTGCCGGGCATGGGGCGCACGCTGTTCCTAACACTGGACGCGAAGTTCTGAGGTTGGTCGTTGTGTACCGGACCGCGCCTACAGATCGAGAACGGTCGGGTTCCATGCGTGGTGGACCTGGCCCTTGACGAAGGGCGACGCATGCGCGATGAATTCCTCCAGCGTTCAACTCCCGTTGGATCGACCAGGACTGCGCGTAGCCACAGGCTACCATGCTTCTGTTCTTGTCGAGCGCAGTCGCAGGCTACGCTCAGATCCCGGCCACGCTACGCGCAGATGGGGGAATTTCAGCGCCGCCTCGATGTCAGCTTGTTCCAGGTCGGGCAGCTCCTCCAACACCTGCTGTGCGCTGAGACCCGAGGCCAACAGGTCCAAGATATCGGTAACACGGATACGCATGCCCCGGATACAGGGCCGACCTCCGCACATGCGGGGGTCAACAGTGATGCGTTCCATCAAGTAGGTCATGGCATCAACAATTCAAGGGAAGCACGTCGTCGCTCCGTGAGCAACCGAGCACCGTTCGCATCAGTGTGAATGCCAGGTCCATCAAGGCGTATGACCTCAAGCGATCAACGCCAGAAGCTTGACCAGTTCCTTATCGCTGATCGTATCCGTCTCGGACTTGTCGTAGATCGTGAGCAGGATGACCGTGGTCTTCACCACCTTCACACAGGTGATAACCCGTGCGCCGCCTGACCTACCCTTGCCTTTCGAGCGGATCGCCATCCGCACCTTGTAGCAGTCCTGGCCCAGCGCCGTGCCTATGTGCGGGTCTTCTGCCAACTCGGTGATCAGCAGTTCCAGGTCGCCACGAATAGAAGGATATTTCTTCGCAAGCCGCTTGATCGCCCGTTCGAATACGGGAGAGTACTTTACGTCAAAGCTCATCCAACAACTGCTTGGCGGACTTCAGCTTCTTACGCCCGGCCACGTGCGCCTTCACGTCCTCCATCGCTTCCATCACCTCCAGGGCCACTTGTGCTTTCTTGCCGGATCTGAAGATGTTCACCACCTCCACAAAGTCCAGCTCCTTCAGCAGCTGATCGAACAGCTTGCGCTTGCTCGGGTCAACGATGTCCAGTACGTAGCGTGCCATGCCACGAAGATAAAGCGGGTGGTCGCACTCTTCGCAGCCTACCTCACCCATGCGTCTCCACAGCTCCACCAACCCAACGATGTGCGCATTGAACTCCTCCAGCTCTTCCGCAGGAACCGCAAGCACGATCTCCAACAGTCGTCCACCTTTCGGATATTTCTACTGCCGTCGCACTACATCTGGACCGCGCCAGCCATCAACAACATGGGCACCTTGACCGACATCCTTGCCGTGCTGCGCCGCGAACGCGCTCAGCTCTTTGCCAAGTATGGGCTGAAGAGCATGGCCGTGTTCGGTTCCGCCACGCGCGACGACTTCCGGCCCGACAGCGATGTGGACATCATGGTGGAGTTCGATCGACCGGTGGCTTTCGAGTTCATTTATCTGGCATAGGAACTGGAACGCTTGGTACAGCGCAAGGTGGACCTTGTTACGCGCAGTGCGGTGAAGGACCGGTACATGCCGTACATCGAACCGGACTTGAAGTATGTCTGATAGCATCGACTGTGTGTTAGCTGCGCGTAGCCTGCGGCTACGCGCAACAACGTAGGCTCTCGGTAGCCTGTGGCTACCTTCCCACTCCCCAACCCGCACCCCATGTCATCCGGTTACCGCATAGGCGACCAGCACGCACTGCACTTCCTCACCTTCACCATAGTGGACTGGATCGATGTATTCACGCGCCGCATCTACCGCGACATCGTCATCGACAGCTTCCGGTATTGTCAAGAGCACAAAGGCCTAAAGGTGCATGCCTGGGTGATCATGTCCAACCACGTCCATGCCATCCTGAGCACGCCAGAGAACGAACTTTCCGATGTGGTCCGTGACTTTAAGGGCTTCACCAGTAAGGCGATCGTGAAAGCCATCCAGGACGAGAACGAAAGTCGTCGCGAGTGGATGCTTGCGCGTTTCGTGGCCCATGCCGTCCGCACAGCACGCAACGAGAACTATAAGGTGTGGACACACGACAACCACCCACTGCAGATGCAGCCCCACTTCATCATGCAGCGGGTCAACTACATCCATCAGAACCCGGTGCGGGCGGGCTGGGTAGACGAGCCAAGCGACTACCTCTACAGCTCTGCACGAGACTACCAGGACGAACCGGGCTTGCTGAAGGTGGAACGGGTGTGGTGAGTTCTGCGCGTAGCTTGTAGAAGCTGCGCGTAGCCTGCGGCTACGCGCAACAACGTAGGCTCTCGGTAGCCTGTGG
>CAYQMC010000214.1:0-4953 GCA_964418285.1 uncultured Chryseobacterium sp. | reverse complement strand
CTTCCTCTTCCTGGTGCCCGGGGTGAACCTGCTGATGTTCATCATCATGAACGTGAACATAAGCATCGTACTGGGCGAACGCGCCTTCAAGGACCATGTCCTGATGGTCTTCCTGCCGTGGTGGAAGATCCCACAAGTCGTATTCGCAGAGAAGAACAGCTATGTGGGGCCCATTCCAGTGGAACAGCGCAAGCGTGGCATGTTGGGGCAGTGGGGCGATGCCATCCTCTTCGCCGTGATCGTTGCGACCGTCTTCCGCACCTTCACCTTCGAGGCCTTCACCATTCCCACGCCCTCCATGGAGAAGAGCCTGCTGGTGGGCGATTACCTCTTCGTGAGCAAGTTGAGCTATGGCCCAAGGATGCCCATCACCCCGCTCACTTTCCCCTTCACCCACCACACCATGCCATTCACGGCGAGCAAGCCCTCGTTCGTCACCTGGTTCTCCCAGCCCTACCGCAGACTACCGGGTTTCGGGACTCCCCAGCGTGGCGATGCCGTGGTATTCAACTTCCCCGAAGGAGATACTGTCGTGGCCAATTTCCAGAACCAGAGCTACTACCAACTGGTGCGTGACCACGGTAGGGAGAAGATCCACGACCCCGACTTCCGCATGCTGAACATGGTGGATGGCCGGGTACGCCAGATGCCTACCGGTGGCATCCTTGTTCGTCCGCTGGATAAGAAGGAGAACTACATCAAGCGCTGTGTTGGTATTGCTGGCGACATGCTCGAGGTTCGGAACGGTACGGTGCATATCAACGGCGAGGCGCGGCCACTGCCACCGGAAGGCCAGTATGCCTACGAATTCGTTTTGCGCGAGAAGTTCAACGAACGTAGGCTGAAGGAGCAGTTCGACGTGAGTCCGGACGATGTGGGCCCAGGCGAGAACGGAGGCACCGCCATACCCCTTACCATCGCCAATGCCGAAGTATTGAAAAGCTTCGGCAACGTGGTGAGCATGACACGCCAGGAGCACCCCAAAGGCTACCGCCCCAGCTATCATAACCTCCCCTACTTCCCCAACAATGAGGCCTATGACTGGACCGAGGACAACTTCGGCCCGCTGTGGATCCCCAAGAAGGGCGAAAGCATCGACCTCGACCTCCTCAACCTGCCACTCTACGAGCGTGCCATACGGGTGTACGAGCACAACGAGCTGAAGGTGGAAGGCGGCACCATCCTCATCAACGGACAGCCTGCCACCAGCTACACCTTCAAGCAGGACTACTTCTGGCTGATGGGCGACAACCGCCACCGCTCGCAGGACAGCCGCTTCTGGGGATTCGTGCCGCACGACCACGTGGTGGGCAAGGCGGTGCTGATCTGGTTCACCAAGGACCCCTACACGGGTATCCGCTGGAAGCGCATGTTCTCGGGGGTGAAGTGAGTTGGTCGTTGTTCGGGTATCGTTGATCGATGTTCGAACCCTGTTGAGGCCTCACCATTAGTCGAACAACGAAGTGCGATCAACGACTATCGTGGATCCGATCGACACACATGCTCAGTACCCTTCTCAAGCACTGGCGCTCCCTCAACGAATGGCTGCGTGCCTTTGTCCTGGCAGTGCTGCTGCTGGTGCTGGTCCACCTCTTCGTCCTACGTTGGGTCACCGTCCAAAGCACCAGCATGTACGCTACGCTGCTGCCTGGCGACCTGGTACTGGTGCAACGCTGGCCACTATGGACCGGCTTCGAACGGAGTGATATCGCCGTGTTCCGCGACCCCCTGAAGGACCGCGAAGCCAAGTCCGAACGCCCCTTGTTGGTGAAACGGATCGTGGGCATGCCGGGCGATACCGTGGAGCTTCGGGCAGGAGTGCTTTGGGTGAATGGGACGCAGCAGGACCCACCTGCCACCGCAACCTGGAGCTATCTGGTGCGCATGCGGGGCGAGCATTCCCCGGACAGCCTTATGGAGTTGGTGCGTTTGCCGAAGAGCTTGCTGATACCCGGACGGCGTTTCCTGGAGATCCCCGCCAACGCTTTCCTTGCGGATACCTTGGAGCGACTTTCTTCCGTGGTGAGCGCCGAGGCCATGAGCATGGCCACCGGCGCACCGCGCCACATCTTTCCCTTCAGCCAGAGATACCGTTGGAACGGCGACAACTATGGCCCCATCGTGGTGCCTGCGAAGGGTGACACGCTACGGATCGACATGGACAACCTGCCGCTCTACGACCGGATCATGAGCATCTATGAGGGCCATACCCTGAGCGTGGACGGCAACCTCCTGCTCATCGATGGGTCACCGCTCAAGAGCTACTTGGTGGAACAGGACTACTACTTCATGCTCGGAGACAGTCGCCACCACAGTGCCGATTC
This sequence comes from uncultured Chryseobacterium sp., assembly GCA_964418285.1. Lineage (GTDB taxonomy): Bacteria > Bacteroidota > Bacteroidia > Flavobacteriales_F > PHOS-HE28 > PHOS-HE28. The sequence goes on along the minus strand of CAYQMC010000214.1, from coordinate 2,629 downwards.
CCGCTACTGGGGCTTCGTGCCGCAGGACCACTTGGTGGGTAGAGCGGCCAGGATCGTATTCATCAACGGCGACGACCGAGCTTTGAGCGGTGCACGACAGCGCAGCTTGTAGCGGGTATTTTTGCACCCATGCGAAGGATGATGGTATGGTATCTGACGGCCGTTTTAGCGGCTGGTGCGGGATGCACCACCGGAAACGGCGAAAACGACTTGTGCTCCAACATCTTCGAACCTTATCCGGACCTTATCACAGGGCGGGTGATACAGGCACGACACCAAGCGCTTCTGGATGGTATGGAGGCCTATTCGCGGGGCGACCATGAAGAGGCCGCTGCGCTGCTCGCGCGTTACGTGGAGCAGGACCAATACAACAAGGCCGCCCATCTCTACCTCGCGAACAGTCTCTTGGTACTGGGCAAACCCTTCGATGCGGAGTTGCAGTTGGACCATCTTGAGCATTCCAATTTGCAGGGCTACGAGGACCAGACCGACTGGTACACCGTGGTCTGTTGGGTGTGTAGTGGTCAGCTGGACCGAGCGCGATCGGGAGCACAGAAGATCGCGAAAGGACGCAAGCACACGTACACGGGGGAGGCCACGGAACTGCTGGCTCAACTGGATAAGATGGCTTCCTGATGGCACCCTTGGAAGACGTGGAGCGACTCCGGAAAGCGTGGAGCTCCCCACTGCCTGGACACGAGGCCTTCATGTTCTTCAGTGGTTACAAGCGACCGGACATCGCCGCCGTGCTGGCACAGCAGCCACCGCCTCGTGAAAGTGCCGTCCTGGCCCTGCTCTACCCGAAGGATGATGTGCTCCACACCCTGCTCATGCTGCGTCCCACCTACGATGGTGTCCACAGCGGACAGATCGCATTCCCGGGTGGACGACGCGAGCCACAGGATGCGGACCTGGAGGGGACGGCGTTGCGTGAATTCGGAGAGGAGACCGGCGCGTGGGATACCCGTATCGAAGTGCTCGGCCCATTGAGCCCTGTGTACATCCCCCCCAGCCATTCGCTGGTAACGCCCTACGTGGCTTTCGCCGAGCGCCTTGGTACGCTTGCCCCGGACCCGCGCGAAGTGGAACTGCTGATCGAAACCCCGGTGTCGCGCTTGCTCGAGAGCGATGTGATGAAACGCGGCCCACTGCATGTTCAAGCCTTGGGGCGTACCACAGAGGTGGCCTACTTCGATGTGGCCGGCCACGTGGTGTGGGGGGCCACGGCCATGATGATCGCTGAACTACGCGAACTGCTCCTCCGGCACGTTTAGACCGATCTCCTTCAAGAATCGCGCGTTGGGAACCTGACCGGCCTCATCGGCACACCAACCGGGTTTGATCCGGCGCAGGAAATACATATCGATGGCGCCCTTGTTCTTGGCAGCGACCTGGCCGCGGTGCTCGCACTCGAAGCGGTCCTTCACCAAGGCATAGGTCTCTCCGCTCACGTTCACTTCGCCCGGCTCTCCGCTGCTCTCCATGCGGCTGGCGGTGTTCACGGTATCGCCCCAGATGTCGTACGCGAACTTGCGCTTGCCTACCACACCCGCGACCACGGGCCCGGTATGCAGTCCTATGCGCAGGATCCATGGCGTTTTCCCCTCTGCCTCGCGTTCGCGTCGCCAATCTTCCATCAACTGGCGCACCTCCAATCCGGCCAACGCACATTTATCGGCATGGTGCGCATCGCTGGTAGGTACTCCGGCCGCACACATGTAGCTGTCGCCGATGGTCTTGATCTTCTCGATCCCGTAGCGACCCACGATCTCATCGAAACGGATGAAGCACTCGTCCAGTTCGTTGACAAGTTCTTCCGGGGTCATCTTTTCGGCAGCTTGGGTGAAGCCCTTCATATCCGTGAACATCACGGTCACCTTTTCATGCCTGCGTGCAGTGGCCTTGCCCTTCTCCTTCAACTCTTCGCTGATCTCCTTGGGCAGGATGTTCAACAACAGGTCTTCGATCCTCCCCTTCTGACCTTCGATCTCCTTGCTCTGTGCCACCACTTCCTCGGTCCGCTCCTCCACTTTGCGCTCCAACACGACGTTGCGCAAACGAAGTTGCCGTTCGCGCACCTTGATGTAGCTGAACAGACTGATGCCGATCACCAATACCAAGGCCGTGTAGAACCACCAGGACTTGTACCAAGGAGGCAATATGGTGAAGTGCAACTCGGAAGTATCGCTCCAAAGCCCGGCACGGTCCTGTGCCTTCACCCGGAAGTTATAGGTCCCCGGAGGCAGGGCTGGATAGTGGGCATCGGTCTCACTGGTCACGGGTTGCCAATCCTTCTCCAGACCGGCCAACATGTACTGGTAGCGCACGGCGCTGGGGTCACTGAGCGATACGCTTCCGTAAGCGATGCGCATGTTGCGTTCCGAATGACCAACACTGAACCCATCCACCATAGGTCGCTGTTCCAAATTGACCCGTAGCCCACGAAAGCCGATGACGGGCGCGCTGGACCCGGTTCCGCCACGCTTGGCAGAAATGCGTGTGGCGCCGTCGGCCGTCCCGAACCATAGGTCCCCTGCACGTGTGATGCAGGTGGCATTCGACTTCGCCTCGATACCGGTGAACCCCGCTCGATCGGTATAGGAAACGAAGGAATCCTTGGCCGGGTCCC
>CAYQMC010000213.1:0-4989 GCA_964418285.1 uncultured Chryseobacterium sp. | reverse complement strand
ACACGTTCGGCGGTGGTCATGCGGCGCGAAGTGCTTGCACGAGGTGCAGGTGCAGGTTTGGGTGGGACTTCGGTCCTCGCCTGCGCCATGCGCCGTTCCAGGATCTCGAGCGCGCTATCGCTGTCGATCACTTCGTTGTATTTCTTGGCCAACGCTGAGCGCGCCACCAGACCATCGATCTCCAGAGGGCTCAGGATGTCCATGCGGCTGATGGGGGCACGCAGGAGCGTGTGTGCCAGCGGAGTAGGTGTTCCCTTTTCGCTCAGCGCCGTGATCAGCGCTTCACCGATGCCGAGCGAGGTGATCAGCTCTTCGGTGTTGTAGAAGTCGGTCAGCGGGTAGTTCTGTGCGGTCTTCCGGATGGTCGTCCGGTCCTTGGCGGTGAATGCGCGCAGGGCGTGCTGCACCTTGAGGCCCAGCTGGCCCAGGATGCGCTCGGGTACATCCGAGGGGTCCTGCGTACAGAAGTAGATGCCCACCCCCTTGGAGCGGATGAGCTTGATGATCGTTTCCAGTTGATCCAGCAAGGGCTTGGTGGCCGTGTTGAAGATCAGGTGGGCTTCATCGATGAAGAGCACGAGCTTGGGTTTGTCGGCATCGCCCACTTCAGGAAAGGTGCTGTAGATCTCGGCCAGCAGGCACAGCATGAAGGTGCTGAAGAGGCGGGGCTTGTCCTGGATGTCGGTCAGGCGCACGATGTGGGCCACTCCCCTGCCCTCGCGCACCGTCAACAGGTCCTGCACATCGAAGGAGCGCTCTCCGAAGAAGCGCTCGGCGCCTTGTTGCTCGACCTCGATCAAACGGCGAAGTATGACGTTCACCGAGGCACCACTGACCTGCCCGTATTCCTGCTGTACGGCTTCCTTTCCATCGCCGGTGATATACTGGAGCACCTTGCGTAGGTCCTTTGTATCAAGCAAGGGCAGGCCATTGTCGTCACAGTACTTGAAGACCAGGGAAAGGATGCTGGACTGGGTATCGTTGAGTTCCAGGATGCGCGCCAACAATACAGGCCCGAATTCGCTGGTGGTGGCACGCAGCCGCGCGCCCGGCTCATCGCTCAGGGTGAGCAGTTCCACCGGTATGCCTTCGGGTTCGTAGGGCAGCCCAAGGCGTTCGTGGCGTTTGCGGATCCCCTCGCTAGCGGTGCCCGGCGCGGCCAGGCCGCTCAGGTCGCCCTTGATGTCCATCAGCAGCACAGGCACACCCTTCAGCGCGAGCTGCTCGGTGATCAACTGGAGGGTCTTGGTCTTGCCGCTTCCCGTGGCACCGCAGATCAAGCCGTGGCGGTTCATGGTGCGCAGGGGGACCTTGACATGCGCTCCTTCGGGGATCGCATCGTTGAGCAAGGCGCCGCCAAGTGTGATGCTATCGCCTTTGAAGGTGTAGCCATCGTGCATGGCCTTGGTGAACTGATCGAGGATGCTCATTGCCATTTGAAGTGTAGGTGCAAAGGAACAGTTCAGTGCGACATACGTGCGACGAACAGGTCGATTGCGCCGGTGTTCAGCATGGTGTGGAATGGCTGAACATCACCTACAACGACCCGTCTATCAAGCGGAAGGTCGAATCGCTTTGTGGAAGGCCGATCGGGCTTTGGGAATCCATCCGGCGTGGTGGGGTCGGCAGCCCGCGCATGGTGCTGTTGCAAGCGGACCATGGGTTGTTGGATCCCTTCGACCGTGTCGAGGATCGCCGCTTCTTCAGCTTCGAGATCCGCACCGAAGGAGTCTTGTTGCGGTGCAGAAGCCGGCTCGAGACGCTCGGTCTTCCACTGGGAAAAGGCACCTTGAAAGAACTGGTGTTGGAAGTGCCGGGCGGGCAGCCGCATGCCGAGCTGAGCATCCTGTTACAAAATGGTGCCGGGCTTCGCGTGCAACTGGCCAGTGAGCATTGGGGAACCGTCTCCAGGATGCTGAGAAAATCCTTGCCTGAAGGTCGTTTCAGGTCGAAAGCAAGGGTAATATGATGGGGCGATGAACCGCTTTGCGGTCACCGTGTTACCTCTGCATGGAACATGCCCCCATCCTTGTCATTGGTGCCAGTCGCGGCATCGGTCTTGAACTCGCCGAGCGCCTCGTTGAGCAAGGTCGTTCGGTGATCACTGTTTCCCGCACGGGCAGCGGGCCTACTGGAGTACGAGCACATCTGTTGGCCGATGTGGTGGCCAACGGACTTCCGTTGGACCAGTTGCCGGATGCCTTGGGAGGAATGGTCTATTGCCCGGGCACCATCGAGCTGAAGCCCCTTCGCAGCTTGAAGGTGGATGATCTGCGCCACGCGCTGGAGGTGAACTTGGTGGGCGCCTTCCGCTGTGCGCATGCTACAGCGGACCGGCTCAAGAAAGTACCGGGAGCATCCATGTTGTTCTTCAGTACCGTAGCCGTGGGCCAGGGCATGTCCTTCCATGCAACAGTGGCCGCTGCCAAGGGCGGTGTGGAAGGATTGACGCGCAGTTTGGCAGCGGAATTGGCGCCTACCGTTCGCGTAAACTGTATTGCGCCGAGCTTGACCAACACCCCGCTCGCCGAACGCCTGCTTAGCACGCCGGAAAAGGAAAAGGCCGCTGGCGACCGTCACCCCTTGAAGCGCGTTGGGCAGGCCAGCGACATCGCCGCCTTGGCTGCTTTCCTGTTAGGGCCCGATGCCACTTGGATAACCGGCCAGGTCCTGGGTGTGGATGGCGGAATGTCGACCCTCCGTTGAATACTCAGCGGAACGATATCCGGTCCACCGAATAGCGGCCGCTACCAATGAAGAGCAGGGCTACGAAAGCGAACAGGTAGACCAACGCCAGTTCCTTCTCCTTGAAGTCGGAGTCTCCTTTCACCATGAAGACGATGACGGCCATGCCGACGATGAGCGGGACTAGGGCAGCTCGTGTCCAAAGGCCCAATACCACCAACGCAGAACAGACCACCTCCGCGAACACGATGAGGGTGAGCGAGAAGGCACTGCCCAACCCGAAAGGGTCTGCGAAACCGTCCATGCGCTCCCCGAAGGCCATCAACTTGGGAAGGCCGTGATGCCAGAACATCGTGCCGCCAGCACTGAGGCGCAGGAAGAATGCTCCGAAGTCTTCTGATATGGGTTCGCTGTTGAGTAGCATGCGCTGTGCGGATGTAGGCTGCGAAACTACTCGGTGGGCGGGCTGCTCAGGTCAAGGGGTTGGGGGCTATTTATTCACGAAGGATCGGTGGAACCAAATCCTCAAGGACGGCGTACAATGCTGCGCCATGAGAACACTGGTATTTACCCTGATCCTCGCCCCTGCGATAGCAGTCGCCCAGGATGATGCTATGCTGGCTGGTCTTACCGCTTTACGCATGGAGGACCATCGCGAAGCAGAAGCTGCCTTCACCCGGGCCGTGGGTAAGACCCCGGACGATGTACGCACCTGGTACTACCGCGGTGTGAACCGCCTGGCAGCCGGTGATGCCCAAGGTGCGCTCTCCGACCTTGACCGGGTGATCGAGTTGGCTCCCACGGATGCCCATGGACTGTTGAAGCGTTCTGAAGCGCATGCCATGCTGGGTGGAACAGCTGCGGCCCGCCGAGACCTGGCCACCTTGCTGGAGGATCAAGGGACCGGACCGGCAGCAGAGCAGGCCCTGCAAGCCTTGGGCGGCTACGCTCTGGCAGAAGGTGATGTACGCGGTGCATACGGCTATTTCGATCGATTGGTGGGTATCGCTCCATTCAATGCGCAAGCCTTGGCCGAGCGCGGTGCCACCCTCGCAGCCATGGGGCGTGACGTGGAGGCCTTGGAGGACTTGGAGTTGGCCGTTGATCGCGACCCATCACTGGCACAGGCCCATGCACAGATGGCTGTGGTGCTCATCACCATGGGGCGCAAACAGGAGGCCTGTTTCGCCTTGCACACCGCCCACTCCTTGGGCGAACGCTCCGTGGAGGAGATGCTGCTCGTTCATTGCGACCGATAAGCTACCGGCGATACCTCCCCCATCGTTCTGCTCGCGCTGCTCACGCTCCTACGTGTGGTTGGCGATGATCGCGTCCCCATGGTCCGCGACGATGGACATGTTTGTGGCAGCACATTTGCAGAGCGGTCATCATGTCCAAGACCATTGTCCTCCTCTGCCGTACATGCTCCTGGTCGTTCCCGAAGCTTCTGCTCCTGGCGATCGCACTTCTTTCGTCCCAAGTGCACGAGCTCAACGCCCAGCGCATCCATGACGCCAGTGGTCGTTTCTTAGGGCGGGTGGACAATGGCCGATACTACGATGCGACCGGACGTTCCACCGGACGAATGGATGGCCTCCGTATGTACGATGCGGCTGGTGGATCAACAGGGCGCTGGGACAATGGCCGCGTGTACGACGGTGCCGGTCGCTTGTTGGGGCGTATGGATGGTGTTCGGGTCTATGACGCCGCCGGACGCCTGCTGGGTAGGGTGGACAATGGCCGTGTGTACGATGCGACCGGGCGTTTCACAGGAAGGCTGGATCCGCCGGATGCCCAGCACGCTGCATTGTTCTTCTTCTTCGGCTTCTTTCACTGAACAGGTCAGCTCCTGCTTCCGTCGGCTTAGCTTTGCGGCCCTGTCAGCGGGCCGCTCGTAAAGGCCCCGACCTGTACCCATGAAGATCAACGTTACCCTGCCGGACGGCTCCGTTCGGACCTTCGACCACGGTGTAAGCGCCATGGATGTGGCCAAGAGCATCAGTGAAGGGCTTGCCCGCAACGTGCTCTCGGCGCGTATCAACGGCGAAGTGCGTGATGCCAATCGACCCTTGGACGGTGATTGCGACCTGGCGCTGCTGACCTGGAATGACCCGGAAGGCAAGAGTACGTTCTGGCACAGCAGCGCGCACCTCTTGGCGGAAGCCCTCGAGGACCTGTACCCCGGCATCAAGTTCGGCATCGGCCCGCCCGTCGAGACAGGCTTTTACTACGACGTCGACCCCGGCGACCAGCAGATATCCGCCGACGATTTCAAAAAAATCGAAGATAAAATGCTGGAGCTGG
>CAYQMC010000212.1:0-5043 GCA_964418285.1 uncultured Chryseobacterium sp. | reverse complement strand
ACTGCAGCCGGTGGATCCAGCCAGGCCTGCGGACACCACAACACTCCAGTACCGCTTGGCATGGATCGTGAACGAGCGTGGCGGCATGACGGTGGTAAGCCGTGGGGACGGCAGCGTGATGCGTTCAGCTGAGCATGTAGCGTTCGCCGCGTATGCCCTTATGAGCCTTCCCTTTCGCACTGCCGATGGACGCCGCATTCTGGTCCTGGCGCATGAAGAGCCTTGCGCGCTGATCTGCCGCAGCACGTTGTATTATGTGGAGGAATGAGGCTCCAGCCTGTGCAGTTCCGCTAAAAACCAAGAACCTCGACCAAGCGGCCGGGGTCCATCTTCAGCGGTTCCGGGTGTCAAGCAGCGCGGTCGATGCCATTGCGCAGGTCCTCCACTTCGTCGATGAGGCCTTGGTTCACTTGGAAGAATCGGCGGACGCGGTTGTCCACTTTCGCTTTCGCCTTGTGTAGTTCGTTCAATTCCTCGCGCATGGCCAGGAATTCCTCCTCCATCACGTTGAGCGGTTCACCGGCATTCACGTGGTGCAGGAGTTGTTTGTTCTGCGCCCGCAGCACCTCCATTTCTGCCTTCAGTTCCTTCACCAACAGCGTGAGCCAATAGGCCCTCTCGTACCAGGTTTGGTCCGGTTCCAAAGCGTGCAGTTCCAACTTGGGTTTGCGCAGGAATTTCAGAAGGGCCATGGTAGTTGGTGTTGGTGTTCGTTCAGGCGGCTTGTTGGCGTTGGATCTCCTCCTCCTGGCGCTCGGCGCGTGCCAGGCGCTCGGTCTGCTGGCCTCTGGTAAGGCCGTCCCAGGCCCGTTGGGCATCCAGGCGTTCCATCAATTCCAGTTGCTCCGGGAAGAGCTGCCCGAAGCTGACGAAGGTGCGTACGTGGATGATGTCCGTGTTGCGGTCCCACTCCCCCAGCCCGAGGCCGTGGTTCATGCCCACGCGCACTTCCCAGACGTTGGGGCTGCGCTCGTGCAGGGTTTCCGTACTGTAGAAGTAGTTCTCGTAGAAGAAGCTCTGCAGGCGCTCCAGCGGGTTGGCCGTGGGATCGAAGCGCTCGCCGTAGCGTTGGATCATGTGGTTGTCCAGCACGGTGGTGCTGCCACTGGGCGTTACGATGAGGGCGATGATGCGGCCTTTGCCGTCGTAAGTCCACACGAGCGGGTGCATGGCTGGCCCCGCCTTGCGGATGCTGAAGTGCAGCAGCCAATTGTTCTTGCGTGGCGAGCGCCAGGGTTCCAGGTGCGACATGGTGTGCGCCCGCTCGCGCAGGTGGATGCGCCGCATCTTGGGCATCAGGCTGTCCACCTTGTTCCACAGGGCCTTGTAGTCCCTGCGTACCTCGGCGACCATTTCGGTAAGGGACATCGTGGGAACGAGCATGGTGTTGGGGTGTTATGCGGCTTTGCCGAAGGCGATCTGGCTATAAGGGCTCTCGGTCTTGGTACCCACGGCGCATACCCGGAAGGTCTGGGGCACATGCGAGGGCATTTCGTCCACCAGGTAGTTCGTTCGGGTGGTCAGGGCCACGCGCTCCCATTGTTCCTGCCCTGCATCGCTTTTGGTGGCCCGCTCCACTTGGTAGATCACCGCTCCGGGCACGCGCTCCCACCGCACCTTGAGCTGTTGCGGATAGAGCGTAGGGCGCACGGTGATCCGACGGGGAGTTTCCAGCCTGTTTATCGGTGCCGGACGTTCCACAAGTCTGAAACCGGAACCCATGAGCTTATGAATGTCGCCCAAGCAGGTACTGTTCACATAGCCGGCCAGACGCGTCAAGTGGGCATTGATCCGCTCTACTGCGCGGTCCTTGCGCGCAATGGCCATCCTGCCGCGGTCCAATGCGGCCAGGTTGGCTTCCTTGAGTTCGATGTAGGCGGCATGGAACTCCGCCATGCTGGGCGACGGATCCGGGAAATCCGGGTTCCCGTTCATCCTGCTGTACACAACGGCGGCGCGCGTTGCTTTCTCCAATGCTGTAAGGCCCCGCAGGCCAGCTTTCACCTTATGCATGTCGTCCTTTTGCCGCCTGTTACGCAGTTGCGATCGCCTAGGTTGCACGCGCCGATCGGGACCACACGGCTGCAAGGCGTCTGCTTGCCCTTGCTACCCGGCAGGTCGCACATGCCCGGCCCGGTCCTTCAAGCGCGCCCCATGCGGCTGCATTGGCATTCCGAGCGTATGCGCATGCCTGATCACAACGCGCGGTCGCAGGAACAGGTATCGCCATTGCATGACGATCGGATGCATGCGCAACGCCACCCCATGCCAATGCGAGCACTTCAAAAGCGCTTGCCCTCGGATCATACGCCCGTGCGATCCGTTCACGTGTACATGCACCCTGTTCATTTGCGTTCATACCGATCCGTGGTGCGATCGCAATACGGGGGGATGCATTGGCGACCGCACAGTGTGCATGCGCCCCGACGACCTTAAGCCACCGCAAGCGCTCCGCCTCGGGACCCTGCGCTCTTGATGGTGAAGGGTCCCTTTGTACTGCAGGAGAACATGCACCCGTCAGGAGGGCTACTGATTGATCGTGTACATCGACCCGATCGCGGTCCCTTCTGCAATAGTAGATGGCAACACGCGTTACGGTAGCACCAAAGGACCAACGATGCTACCTACCACGCGCATTTTCCTTTTGCTCACTGCGATGACCACCTTGGCCGCTTGCCAACGGGATGATGATGACCTTGTTCCGATCCCACCAGAACCGGCCCTGAACTTGGAGATAGCGGCCTTCAGTCACCTCGCTCCAGGCAATTACTGGGTCTACCAGAAGTACAGAGTAGATTCCGCCGACAACTTGGTGGACGTGCTCTCCGTGGACAGCCTTTACATTTCTGGGGATTCCATCGTGAACGGTGAAACGTATTTCGTTGTGCATCGGAATGCGCCTTCGCCGAACTGGTCAGAACTGTGGCGCGACTCGGCCGGTTATGTGGTCACCTCGGACCATGAGGTCGTCTTCTGTGCGGACCCATTGGACGAATTGATCTACACGGAAGTTGAAGGGCCTGTGGGCGTGCTCCTGGACTATACGGTCTACTCTACCCCGGAATCCGTCACCGTGACTGCCGGAACCTTCAGCACGTTCAAGATGCAAGCCGAGATCACCAGCATCGGCGGTTTCCCCGAGTTGGAGGATTGGAGACGACCAAGATCCTACTGGGCCGAGGACGTAGGGCGTGTGCAGTACTATGAATTCTTTGCGTTCGATCCGCTCGGCTTGCGGTACGATCTTTTGCGGTTTGACGTTAGCAATTAGGTCAGGGTACGATCGACCTAATCAAGTTCCTTGACCATCTGCCACTGGACCATTTACTCCTGATGGTGCACGGTCCCTTCGTTCCTCCGGAAAGCATGCAAGAGGTGGCCAATTCGTTCAGGAGCCTTCGCTCATTCCACCAGGACCATAGGCTCTGCTGTTCCTCCTACGAACCTCCACAACCCGGTGCTACCACCAAGCCAGGTAGCCCTTTCTCGACCCTCCAAGATGAACTGGACAGTGGTGAATGGAACGCCGTCGGCCAACTGGAATGCGGTGAACGTGGTGCCGTCGAACACGCAGAGGCCACCTCTTCCGCTGCCTATCCACAGCTTTCCGGTCGCGTCCTCGAACAGTGCGTGGATGCTCGGGTCACACAGTCCGTCTTCCGTGGTATAGGTGGTGGAGACCCCTTCCTTGTATAGGATCGATCCAAGCGCTCTATTTCCATTGAACATGAACCAAAGAATCCCGGTCCGGATCATTCAATGTACGATCAACCAAGGGGGCCGATCGTTGGACCTTATACAGGCGCAGGGGCTTCCCGTTGCGGGCATTCACCGCTTCCGGAACGGTCCCTGCAATCCAAGCCAGATCCGCTTGTGCAGTGGCGGCTTCTTGTATTCGACAGCGTAAGCGATGATGCTCATGTCTTCACTGGTCACGCGGAATACGACCTCTTCCGGATCGCGGAGCGGGACCACCTGTTCCATGCGCGGATAGCCGATGTAATTCAGGACAAGCACAACGCTATCGGTGCTGTCGGCCAATTCCGTGATGTCAAGGGAGAAGATCCCATCGAAATCCGTGGTGGTACCGAGCTCGGTACCCTTCACGAACACACCTACGAAGGCTGCCGGTTCTTCATGGGTATCCATTTGCTCCAGCACGCGGCCACGGATGATGAGCGAGTCCGCCGGTGCGGGTTCTACCGCAGCGTTCTCCTGTTCTCGTAGCACCCCATCAGCGTTGGGAGATCCGGCCTGCTCCATCGCCGGTGTTTGAGCTTGCGCGGCGTTCAAGGCCGGTTCCACCAGCAGCATGGAGACGAGGCTGAGCGCTGCGGGGTGTGCCTTCCAACCGATCTCCTTCGCCTTGGGGCGTTGCGGCTTCCGCAGCTGATCGTCCCGGTACATGCCACACACGGGTGCATCGCTTTCCAGATGGATGCGCGCCACATCAGTATTGCTTAGGCCCGTGAAGTCCACGATGCGCTTAGCGCATTGCTGACAAAGCCGTCCGCCGGGGATCGCTGGCATGGCGTCCCACTCCTGATCGCAGCGTTGCAGCTTGGAGAGGTTCACCGGGGGGTGCATGGGGTTCCCTTTCATTCCGGTAGTTCGAATCGGACGGGCAGGTTCATGTAGCATGCGGTAGCGATACCGCGGTGCTTGCCGGGTCGCCATTGCGGGAACTCCCCCACCAGCCGCATCACTTCTGCGTCGTATTCCGGACCCAGACCGCGAAGGATGGTCGGCTCGGTCGTATGGCCTTCCGCGTCGATGAGCACTCTGACATGGATGTTGCCTTGAACATCGTCATCGGTGATCGGGTCACGGAGCTGCTCCTTCAGAAAGGCCTCGAAGGCTTCGAGGCTCCCGCCATTCGCGAAGCTGGGTGGTTCGTCCAGGAGTGGGCATTCCCATTCGGCCATCGGCTCCGCTGGTGGGCTTGGCATGGGCGGCTCCTCGATGGGCGGCTCCTCGAAGAGATACCGCGGGCGCACGGTGCGACCGACCTGCTCGAACTCGGCGATGATGGCGTTGGTAGCG
>CAYQMC010000211.1:0-5060 GCA_964418285.1 uncultured Chryseobacterium sp. | reverse complement strand
ACCGAGGGTCACATTGAACTCGGTGGCATCCTGGGCCAGCAGGCTGGGCAGGGCACCGAACTGGGGGATCAGCACGGTCTGCTTGTTCACGGCCAGGTTATAGGGGAACAGGTTCAACACGCTGCCGATGAGCATTTCCACGTTACCGGCGTCCACCTCAGCACGCAGGTTGGCGCCAGCATCGGTGCTGATCATCACCACGGGAATGTTCACTTCAGGACCGGAAGTACCTGCGGCCATGCCTACAGGTGCACCTTGGTTGTTGATGATCACAACACCGATGGCACCGGCGTTCTGCGCGTTCAAGGACTTCAGTCCGAATTCACAGGTACCACGGTACACCAAGGCGATCTTACCAGCGAGATCGGCACCGTTGGTCAGCGCTTCGCAACCAAGCGAATCGGCTGCGGTCCCATCGCTCACGATCTCGGTGAATCCCTGGATGATGTTGGCAGGGTCGTTCAAATCGGGGGTAAGGCCCCAATCTTCGGCCCACGTGAACTCGAGCGCACCTTCCAGAGAGGCCGGCTGGAGCACGTAGGTGGTGATCTGCGCACTCGCGGTACCCGCGGCGAGCAGTAGTCCAATTGCGAGTAGATTCTTGGTCATATCAGAGGGTTTTGAGGGTTTTGAGGTCAAAGTATGCAACGCACGCCCGCAGTGGAGCATCCGGTCCATAGCGCAATGTTAATCATCGTTCCCATCAGTTCACAAATCAAAAATCACCGATCAAGGGTCGAATGAGCGGTCGCAGGATCTCTCCTCGAGCATGGTCGCCGGTTTGCGTTCAGGCAACCCAAAGGTAGCACCGCTTGGCGTTCCCCTCCTGTGACCCAGCGCACCGTTTACCTCCGTTCGTAACTGTGGATATCCCGTTTGGTCGGCCAAGTGGCCAGCGTTCGTGCACCATCCTTTGTGTTATCCTTGTGTTGCCCTAGTGCATCCCTCATGTCCGTAACCGTCCTTCCGGTACGCACCGCTGCCGAACTGCGGACCTTCATCCGTCTTCCTGCGCACCTGGCCGATCGCCGGCCGAACGAGGTGCTGCCGATCTGGAGCGAAGAGGAGGCCTACCACGACCCCAAGCGCAACCCGGCCTTGAAGGAATGCATCCTGGTGCGCTACCTGGCCCTGCGTGGTGGAGTGGCGGTCGGACGCGTCATGGGCATCATCCACACGGGGCACAACACCCTGCACGGCACGCGCACGGCGCGCTTCGCGCAACTCGATGCCATCGACGACCCCGGCGTTACAGCAGCCTTGGTGGGTGCTGTGGAGGCCTGGGCCCGCGATCAGGGCATGGACGCCATCATCGGCCCCTTCGGCCTCAGCGACAAGGACCCGCAGGGGCTCCAGATCGTTGGTTTCGAACACCTGCCTGTGCTGGCCACGCCCACCAACGCCGCCCACCTGCCCAAGCATGTGGAGGCACTGGGCTACACCAAGCATGCCGATGCACTGGCCTACCGCGTGCCCATCCCCGAGCAACTGCCCGCCGGCTACTACCGCGTGGCGGAGCGCATCATGGCCAGCGGCGAATTCCACGTGGTGCCCCTGTCGTCGCGCAAGGCGCTGAAGCCCTGGATCTTGCCCGTGCTGCGCCTGGTGAACATCACCTACCGCGACCTGCTGGGCTTTGTGCCCATGGACGAGCACGAGATGGAGCACCTGGCCGCGCAGTACATGCCCGTGCTCGACCCCGCCTTCGTGAAGATCCTGGCCAACAAGGCCAACGAACCGGTGGCCTTCGTGGTGGCCATGCCCGACATGAGCGAGGGCCTCTTCAAGGCCCGGGGCAGCCTTTTTCCCTTCGGTTTCCTGCACATCCTGCTGGCCATGCGACGCACCCGGCAGCTGGACCTTTTCCTCGGTGCGGTGCACCCCCTGTGGCAAAAGCAAGGACTCACCTGCATCCTGGCCATCGAACTGCTGGGCCAGGCCCGCAAGCGGGGCATGACGCACTTCGACAGTCATCTCATCCTGGAGACCAACACCGCCATGCGCGGCGAGGTGGAGCGGCTGGGTGGTGAGGTGTGGAAGCGGTACCGGTTGTATGGGAAGGCACTTTAGCGCGCGAAGTGGCAAGTGGTCCGTTGACCCTTGGCAAGTGCCGGACCTACTCGCTGCCTGCCAACGTGCGGCACGCTGATCCGGTTGTCAAGCGGCAAGCGCGCTTGCAGGAGAAGACGCAAAAGGGACCGGCACCACCCGGCTGCGCAGGAAGGCGATCACCTCCTCGTCGTTCTTGAAGTTGTTGCCAACGTCCACGAAGCGGGCAGCGAGCAGGTCATAGCGGTCGCGCAGCAGGAGGACGAAGACATCCATGTAGTTCAGCCCGTCGAAGACCACGGCTTTGTTGCGCCCGAATTCCGCCAGGTGGTCGCGGAAGAACTTCGGATGTTCCGTCCAGTGCAGGGTGGGGTCGATGTGGTGGCTGATGTGGTAGCCATCGTTCCAGCACTTGTGGTTGAACTTCACGTTGATCACTGTGATGCTGTTCTTGTAGTCGTTGCCGGGATCCGCCGGATCGATGAAGGTGTGCTGAACCCAGTTGCCGGCCATGGCCACCAGCCGGAACGCCATGAAGGGCAGGATGAAGGCCACCAACGTGGCGGGCCAATCCACAAAGCACAGGGCGGTGCAGAACAGGATGAACAGCACTTCGCCACGGGCCGCCTGGAAGGCCAGCTTGTGGCGTTTACGGCTGAAGAGGTACCGGATCAGCGTGTAGATGCCCGTGAACAGGAAGGTCACGTAGTACTTCAGGAAGTCAATGCCCGAATCGCGCTGGTAGGGCATGGTGCTGCTCTCATCGGGCTCCAGGTTGTTCTCCACATGGTGCATGCCCACGTGGTGTGCCCGGTAGGTTTCCGGCGACTGGCCAAAGAAGGGGGCCAGCACCCAGGGCAGGTAGTGGTTCAGCAGTTCGTATTCCTTCTTGAAGAAGCGGCGGTGCGTGGTGCAGTGCAGCATCAGGCCGAAGGGACCCTTGTAGGTGATGTTGTTGATGAAGAGGTACACCACCGCGATGATCCACCACAGCCAGGTGGGCACGAAAGGCATGTAGAGCAGCACCGCCAGGGGGATGAGCGTGAAGGTGACCCGCAGGCCGAGGTAGATGAAGGGCAGGTCGCGCGGGTCGTTCAAGAGCTTCACGAAGAAGCGGTCCAAGGCGGTCTTTACCGGACGGCTGGTCTCGGGGTCGGTCTGGGTGGTGAATTGAAGCATGCGGCCGCAAGGTGGGGTGAAGTTCCGGGTCGTGCAAATGGGTGTGTGGGTCAGCTTTGTTGTGGTGCTTGGATGGCTCTCTTGGCAGCCCGTGTGTTGTGGCCAGTATAACAAAGGTTCTATTGCATTCTGTTCCGGACTGCGGTCACATTCGCCAGTTCCCTGGCCACTCCTGATCCATGACATCATGATCCGATCGATACGCCTTCGAAGTGCTTCATCCTGGCCCTGCACGCTGGTCTTTGCGACACTGGCGTTCTTGCTTCCGGATGCCACCTTGTACGGCCAAGGCCTGGAGCGCAAGGCAGTGGTATCAGCCGGAGGCGCATCCTCTGCAACGGGTCATGCCTTGGAATGGACCCTGGGTCAGCCATCCAGCGCCTCGTATGCCATGGGTGACGACCTGCTCACCGCTGGGGTGCAGCAACCCGAGGGAGTTCTGCTTTCCCTCAACATCCGTGTCCTGCTGGATGGCCCATACCGGGAGGTCGATGGAGCGATGAACGACGGTCTTCGCGCGGCTGGGCTGTTGCCTTTTACCGAACCCCACACCGCACTGGGTTTCCAGCATGTGGGCCTTTCCGGTGGGGAATCGTTCGCATCCGGCATCCTGCTCGCCGAAGGTCCGGACGCCATCGTGGACTGGGTCTTCATCGAACTGCGTAATGCGACCGATCCGACCCAGGTCATCTCCACCCGCTCGGCTCTGGTGCAGCGCGATGGCGATGTGGTGGACCGCGATGGCAGTTCCGCACTGCGCATGACCGCATTGCCTGGCAGCTACCACCTTGCCGTTCTTCACCGGAACCATCTTCCAGTGGTGAGCCTGGCACCCTTGGTCCTTGGCACCGGTGTGAACGCCGTGGACCTCACCGATGGTAGCACGCCCACCCACGGCACCGATGCCCAGCGTGCGCGCGACGGCAAGCTGCTGTTGTGGGCCGGCGATGTCAACGGTGATGGCGCTGTGAAATACACCGGTGGTGACAACGACCGCGATCCCATCCTGCAGGTCATCGGCGGGGTGGTGCCCACAGCCATAACGAGCGGCTATCTGCTCCAGGACGTGAACCTGGACGGCACCGTGAAATACACCGGCCAGGACAACGACCGCGATCCCGTGCTCCAGACCATCGGTGGTGTGGTGCCCACCAACGTCCGCATCCAACAAGTTCCCTGATCATCCAGCAAGCCCGCTTTCCCATGCGCTATTTCAGCTTCCTCGCCCCCTTCTTGCTGCCCATCCTCCTCCTGGCCCAGGCGCCACAGGCCTTCGATTTCCAAGGCGTGGCCCGCGATGCCAGTGGCAACGTGCTCTCCTCGGAGTCGATCAGCCTGCGCATCGGCATCCTCTCGGGATCACCCGCTGGTGCTCTGGCCTATCAGGAAACGCACAGCCTCACTACCAGTCCGTTCGGCTTGTTCACCATCCAGGTGGGCAACGGAACGCCTACGCAAAGCACCTTCCCCAGCATCGGTTGGGGAACGTCATCGCACTTCATCCAAGTGGAATTGGATGCCACAGGTGGCAACGACTTCCAAGACATGGGTACCACGCAGTTGCTGAGCGTGCCCTATGCCTTGCATGCACGGGCAACGGATTGCTTCACGGTTTCCTTACTGGGCGATACGTTGCACCAGGGGAATGGCTGTCACGTGATCATCCCGGGCATAAGCGCTGCGAACGGTGGCTGCCTCGACCTGGATGGTGATGGGGTGTATGACAACCCCGGTTGCAGCGACCCCATCGACTGCGACGACAACGATGCCACCGTATATCCTGGTGCACCGGATCTGTGCGGTGATGGGCTGGACAACGACTGCGACGGTGT
>CAYQMC010000210.1:0-5073 GCA_964418285.1 uncultured Chryseobacterium sp. | reverse complement strand
CCGGAGGGTCATCGCACCGTATGCAACGTGCCATCCACGTGGTACTCTTCACGCAGCAACGTTCCGTCGTCATCGTAAGGCCGCTACGTACCGATCCGTTGGGTATCCATGCGCCGGCGATCGTAACGGGCCTTTCCTTCACTTCGGAGTTGTCCCCCGGGATGGTATTCCTTCAATTCGAACTCCACCCGCTTGCGGTCGATCAACCGGAGCATGCTTACTGGATCACCCGATGGTGCGTACAAGTCCATGCGCAGGTAGTACGGTTCCTTGCGATGACGTTCTTCCGCATAGCGCAGGCTGCCATCGGCATAGTGGTCCTGGTATTTGAACGCCACTCCATCCGCATAGCGCGCCTCGGAACGCAGTGTGGCGTTGCTATGGTAGGTGCGCATCACGCTCTTGACGGCATCCTGCTGCTTGAACTCCCGCTCAAGGACCCCGTTCGGATAGTAGTTGCGGTAGACCACCAAGGCACCATCCGAATACAAACCGCGGTGCTTCAAGCTACCATCGGCATACCTGTCCTCCACCCAACCGGAACAGGGGCCCGCAACGCAGCGTCGGGTGGAATCCCCTCCGGCATGTGGATTGAACCGATCGTAGCAATTCAGTTCAGGATGGGGATCGGATTCATCCGTGATCTCCATCTTGTGCTGGTCGGGACTAAGTACCACCAGATCCGGCTGGGCCGGAAGGATGTACGGAAGTGCAACGCAACCAATTGCCAAGATCGTACGCATGGGATCCATCGCCCCATCATACGGGACAAAGCCGACCCGGGTTACCTGCCAGACGTGGCATCAGACCCCGCGCGTGCGCCATCCCCCTGCTCCGGCAGCCGAGCGATGCGCCACCCCAGCGCCCCTTGGACCACGGTCATGAGCGGACTGATGATGTTGAAGAAGCAGAAGGGCAGATAGGCCAACGTGGCCACGCCAAGCACACCGCTCATGTACGCCCCACAGGTGTTCCAAGGCACCAAGGCACTCGTTACTGTTCCGCTATCCTCCAGCGTGCGGCTCAACACCTGGGGGGCAAGTCCGCGTTCCCTGAACACCGGGGCGAACATGCGGCCTGGTACCACGATGCTGAGGTACTGGTCCGAAGCGCTCACATTCACGAACACACAGGTGGTGGCCGTGGTCGCGATAAGGGAACCATCCCCGTTCACCGCCTTCATCACCGATGCCGTTATCCGTTGCAGCAGGCCAGCACCTTCCAAGGCTCCCCCGAAAGCCAGCGCGCACAAGATCAACCAGATCGTGTTCAGCATGCCGCGCATGCCCTTGGCGACGAGCAACTCATCGACCGCTTCATGCCCGGTGACCACTGCCGTACCCCCCCCCATGGCGCTCATGATGACCTCGTAGCCTTGGCGGAGCGCATTGCCCTCACCGCTGGATAGTTCCCGGATCAACGCGGGCTGGAACAACACGGCGAACACCGCACCCAGGAGCACTCCTGCGAACAAGGCGGGCAACACGGGCACCTTGCGAGCGATCATCACCACCATGGCCAAGGGGACCAGATAGAGCCACCAACCGATGTTGAACTTGGCCAGGATGGCCGCATGGAACGCCGTGGTATCGAAGACTCCCGAAGCAGGCTCTCGGAACAAGCCGATGCCCGCGAACAGCAGCAGTGCGGTCGTCATACTGGGCACCGTGGTCCACAGCAGGTAGCGGATGTGGGTGAACAGGTCCGTGCCCGCCACCGCCGGGGCCAGGTTGGTCGTATCGCTCAATGGACTCAGCTTATCGCCGAAGTAAGCACCGCTGATGATGGCGCCGGCCACCAGTCCCTCTTGCAGGCCCATGGCCTTCCCGATACCCAACAATGCGATACCGACCGTGGCCACCGTGCTCCATGAACTTCCCGTGGCCAGGGAAACGATGGCGCACACCGCACAGGCCGCTACCAGGAACACCTTGGGCGAAAGCAACAGCAGACCATGGTGGATCATGGCGGGAACGATGCCGCTGATGAGCCAGGTACCCGTAAGTGCGCCGATGAGCAAAAGGATGAGGATGGCGCCCAAGGCCAAGGAAACGCTGCGCGTGATATGCTCCATGAGATCCTCGAAAGGCCTGCCATTGACCACCCCGATCACCAGGGCCATCGAGGCAGCTGCCAGCAAGGCGATCTGGTTCGGACCCTCCAGGCCAGCGTCGCCGAAGATGAACACGTTAAGTGCCAGAAGGACCAATAGCACCGCCAATGGCAAGAAGGCCTGAAAAAGACTGGGTGGGGTGCCCTTGTTGTGGCGCATGAGGTGCCCGAAGATAGGAGGATGCAGGAACCAAGGTCCGGAAGCGCTGCAGCTTACAGGGTTGCCACCAGCCGCAAATACGGCACCTTGCACCTTGGTGCGTATGGGCCGAACAAGGTGGTGCTTTCCCTACCGCAACGTCATCGCACCGGACAGCGCTGAGCTGAGAGCCGTGTACACCCCGTCTCGACCGGGATCACCGTTCATGCAGCAGCCCACCGGATGGCGTACTGCCGCCAACAGGACTTAGCGGTCCAACTTGGTCACGCGCGTACGAACCACCTGCCCATCGGCAGCTTGCAGGGCCACAACATAACTGCCCTCGGCAAGTCCTGTCAGGTCGAGTTCCATGGAGCCGATCGGAAGCTGCTGTTTTACCACTGAACGGCCTCCCGCATCGAAGACCTCCGCGGAAACAAGCACCATGGGCGACCGCAGCGCGACGACGCCATCGGTCGGATTGGGAAACAGGAGCAGGCCCTCCAAGGATCCTTCGGCCATTCCGGCAAGACCAAGGATCACCACCTCCTGTTCGAACAGGCAATCCTGCGCATCGTAGACCTGCACAATATAGACCCCCGCCTGAAGGTCGGTCAGGCTGCCCCCAGTGACCGTATCTCCATTGACCACAACAACATGAGGCGATACGCCACCGAAAATGGTCCAGGAAATGGATCCCCCGCTCTCTGGCGAAACGTCCACCTGGTCCAACAGCACGAACAAGGGGTCCGGGTCCAACAGATCCACAGTACCGGTCGCTTCGCAGCCATTGGCATCGACCACCGTGTAGGTATAGGTTCCAGCCTCCAGGTCGGTAACGGTCATTCCGCTGGCTCCGGAACTCCACAGTACGCTTTCAATGGCCACACCACTCAAGTTCTCAAGGGCGATACTACCGTCGGACCCACCGGCGCAGGAGGGGTCCTCTTCCAGCACAACAATGGCAGGCACAGGGCCTACCGTCACCGACACCGGTTCGCTCGTGGCCGATACGCCGAACTCATTCTGTACGGTAACGGAATAGCTTCCACTCGCGATCACGGAAAGGAACCTTCCGGTATCTCCGGTGCTCCAGAGATAGGATGCGTATTCCCCGGCATCGAGCAGCAGAGATCCCGGCGCACAGACCACGAGCGGACCATCGGTAGAAATGCTGGGCTGCAGGGTCTCCCCTTCCACGAACACCTGGTCCGTGTTCACCGGCAGATCATAGTAGCGGTCCACATGGCCGCTGAGGTATTCGACAATGATCGAATCCACCACCGGTGCGAAGTTCAAACCGAACAGCACATGCTGGGAACTCTGCCCGAGGTAGTTCTCACCACATACGGTGTAATGGATGTACTCTTCCCCACCAGCATGGACCCTGATCCAGGAACCTATGGCCATCCTGTTGGATACGGTCCCTTCCAAGGTGACCCGGATATGGTTCGCAACACCACCATTGTTCTTCCATAGGTATGGTGGAAACGGATCTTGATTGTGCACAACGATATCCGCATATCCGTCCCGATCCAGGTCGCCTCGGGCAACGGTGTGGCTCGAGGTGATCTGCGGTTCTGGGAAGAAGGAAGCGCCATCGGAAAAGGAAGTCCCCCCGTTGTTCTTGAAGAACAGGTTGGGGACAGGCAAAGCCAGTTCGCGATGGGTGGGGATATACAGGTCCTGGTAACCGTCATTGTCGTGGTCGACCCAGAGCGCGCCCCAACCCCATTCGAAGATATCCAGCCCATACGCAGCACTGGATTCGGTGTGGAAACCGGTTCCATCGTTCACCATGAGCATGTGGCGGGCGTTGTTCGTTTGCGGGAACACCCCGGTATTCGTCATGAAGATGTCCAGATCGCTGTCCAGGTCGAAATCACACATCGAGATGCTCATGCAGTGCTCCCCTGTCTCGGCCAGGCCCACTTCAACGATACGGTCCGTAAATGTCCCGTCACCGTTGTTGCGGAAGTAGGCGTTCCGCGCTTCGAAATCATTGATCACGAACAAGTCTGGCCAACCATCCAAGTCAGCATCCATCCAGACGGATTGGAAGGAGGCATATAGTCCATTGCCCACCCCCGCCTGGAGCGTAACATCCTGGAATGTACCATTGCCGTTGTTGCGGTAGAGATGATTCAACTTGGAATAAGAAAAGAACTCCTCCTCGTAGATGTACGTGCAGACATAGAGGTCCAAGAAACCATCCTTGTCATAGTCGCCGAAGGACGCGCCCCAGCGGTTTCCAGCATCCGGAACAAAGCCAGCAGTAGCGGTGATATCCTCGAACTGCCAACCTCCTTCGTTACGGTACAGTTTGACAACGCCCTCGAAGGTGGTCACCAAAAGATCATCATCCCCATCATTGTCGATATCGGCCCATAGGACAGCGCGGGTATTGCCCTGTGCGAACGCTGGCGATGGCATGCGTTCCAAGGAGCCTTCGTTGTTGCGGTAAACGATCAAGCTATCGTTCACATTGGCGAAGGTGAGGTCGTCCCAACCATCACCATCGATATCCCGGAAGCTGACCCCAGTACCGAAATCCGCCGGGGAAGTGATCGCGACGGTGAAATCGAGACCTTGTTCGGGTGCCACGTTGGTGTAGCCCTGGGCCGATGTGGCAGTGATGAAGCAGTAACACACAAGGACCAGCAACACTGGCCTTGCCCAAGATCCGAGTGGAAAAGGGGACGAATGCATGTGAGATACGCGCTTGGGGTTATGGGTTGGATCTGTAGGCGTATTGCTCAACGAGCAGTCGAGAACACCGCGAATCTATGACGACACGAATACTCGGCCGGATGCCTCGTAGG
>CAYQMC010000209.1:0-5078 GCA_964418285.1 uncultured Chryseobacterium sp. | reverse complement strand
AACTGCAGCTGCTCATCTTCAACCGCTGGGGCGAACTCATCTTCGAGTCCGACGACATCGAACGACGTTGGGACGGCACCTACAAGGGTGTTCCCTCGCCCATCGACACCTACGTCTGGAAAGTGCAGGCCACGGAGCTGTCAGGCTTCAAGCGCGAAGCCATCGGGCATGTGAATTTGGTGCGTTAGGGCTTCTCAGCACGGGCTGAAGTGACCCCGTTCCAGCCCCATCCACTCCAACGCAGCGCCGCTCAGGAGCATCTCCTTGGTGGCATTGTCCCAGGGCATGCTCTTGATCAGTTTTCCGGGTTCCAGTTCGCCCAGTGGGAAGGGGTGGTCGGTGCCAAGGGCAACGCGGTTGGCGCCAACCTGGTCCACCACCAGTTGCAGCATGGCGGGGTCGTGTACCAGGGAGTCTATCCAAAAACGGCCGAGGTACTCGCGGGGGTTCACGTTGTTGTCCACGGCGCAGAGGTCGGGGCGCACCTGGAAACCGTGTTCTATGCGGCCTATGGTGGCCGGGAACGAACCGCCGCCGTGCGCAAAAGCGATGCGCAGTTTGGGCAGGCGCTCCATGAGCCCGCTGAAGATCATGGAGGTGATGGCCGTAGTGGTCTCCACGGGCATGCCCACCAGCCAGGGCATCCAATACTTGTCCATGCGTTCCATGCCCATCATGTCCCAGGGATGGATGAACACGGCCATGTCCAGTTCCTGGCAGGCCCGGAAGATGGAAAAGAGGCGCGGTTCGCCCAGGTTGAT
The DNA here is from genome assembly GCA_964418285.1 of uncultured Chryseobacterium sp. GTDB lineage: Bacteria > Bacteroidota > Bacteroidia > Flavobacteriales_F > PHOS-HE28 > PHOS-HE28. Next base: position 4,317 of record CAYQMC010000209.1, on the reverse strand, counting down.
GCCGTTGATGTGGGTGCCGATCTGGATGCCCACCATGCCGATGCGCTTGCAGCGCTCCAGCTCCTTGATGGCCAGCTCCGGATCCTGCATGGGAATGGTACCCAGGCCCACAAAGCGTGTGGGCCAGCGGTGTACGATGTCCGCGATGTGGTCGTTCAGGAACATCGACAGGTCCAGCGTGTCCTGCGGTTTGGCCCAGTAGCTGAACATCACAGGCACGGTGCTCAGCACCTGCACGTGTACGTGGTGGTGGTCGCACTCCGCTATGCGCACCTGTGGATCCCAGCAATTGGCCTGCACTTCGCGGAAGAACTTGTCGTCCTTCATCATGCGCGCGCAGCCGGGCTTGTGGTGGTCCAGGTGGATGAAGCCCCGGTAGCCGTATTTGGATCCGAAGTCCGGGATGTTCTCCGGCAGGATGTGCGTGTGGATGTCGATCGTGAACAGCTCGGCCATGCCCTGGGTCCTTACACGAAGCGGGGATCGGTCTCCATGACATGCCCGCAGTTGGAGCACGTACGCATCTGCTCGCTACCGTAGAATTCGCGGAAGCGTGGCAGGAAATCCTGTTCGATGTTGTGGAGCACGAAGTAGGTCTCGTGGAGCTTGTTGTTGCACTTCTCGCAGAACCAGAGCAGGCCGTCCTTCATCTCGCGGTCGTCGCGCTTGCACTCTATCACAAGGCCCACGCTGCCTTCGCTGCGGCCGGGGCTGTGGGGCACACGGGCCGGAAGCAGGAACATCTCACCGGCCTTGATGGGGATGTCCACGGCCTTGCCATCCTCCTGGATGCGCACGTTGATGTCGCCTTCCAGCTGGTAGAAGAGCTCCTCTGTCTCGTTCCAGTGGTAGTCCTTGCGGGCGTTGGGCCCACCCACGATCATCACGATGTAGTCGCCTGCCTCGTGGTAGAGGTTCTTGTTGCCCACCGGGGGTTTCAGGAGGTCCCGGTTCTCATCGATCCAGGCTTTCAGGTTGAAGGGTCTGCGGATGGCCATGGGGATAGCGTTGCTGCCGCTAAAGGTAGCCACGCCGCCGTTCGCTGGCTTCGAGACCTATTCCTTGTTGGCCCTGCCTGCCTGTAGCAGGAGTGCTCCGTTGGTGCGCATCATGCTGGTGGTGTACTGCTGGTCCTGTACGAAGGCCATGGCGCGCTTGTCCCATTTCACGATGGCGTAAGGGAAGTCGAGCACATCGGTATCCACACCAAAGTACTTGTCCGCCACCAAGAGGCTCAAGTCCATGCCGAGCGGTGCCACTGCGAACATGCCCATGGGCAATTTGGCCCGCGTGTCGATGAGGATGCTCTTGGGTTGGAAACCCTCCTTGCTGAAGACCACGGCGTACTCCTTGCCCAGGTCCAAGGCGAAGCCGAAGTTGCCGCTCTTGGGCGTGATCTGCTGACCTACGATCTCGTTGCCTTGGTAGATCACCACAGCACAGCCCGGCATCTTGCGGGCGCCATCCGTAACCTGTCCCGATACCTCCAAGAGGATGGGCTCTTCCTGGCCTTGAGCGAAGCTGTTCGAGATGAAGCCCGTGGCAAGGAGAATGAACAATATGGAAATGTGTCGCATGGTAGGCGTTCTTGGCTGTTGCCGCCTTTGTACCTCGGAAAGGCATTCAGGGTTTCCGTCCAGCTTCCGGGTACGCAAAAGGGCGGGATCGCTCCCGCCCTTCCGCAACCTCTTGGCCCTGTGCTTATTGCACCACCATACGCAGCGTGGTGGCGTTGGCCGATGTGCTGAGTCGTACCAAGTACACGCCGGGCACCAACTGGCCGGAAAGCTGCATGGTGTAGGCCTGGCCTTGCACCATTGCAAGCTGCTCCCGGTGTGCCACGCGGCCACCCAGGTCCAGCACTTCGACCAGTACCTGCTCATCGGTGATGGCGGGTACCAGCACGAAATCTCCGTTGCTGGGGTTCGGCTGCAGGTTCCAGGAATTGGAGCCCTCTTCGGCCAGTCCGGTGCAGCGCTCCCCGTTCACTGGGACGAAGTTGGAGGAGAGTCCAAGGCACGCACCGGTGGAGGCCCGGACGGCGAGCTCGGCACCGGGACTGCCACCTTGCAGAGTGCCGTTGAACGAGACACCCCACACGCGGTAGCTGCCCAGCGGCGCACCGTTGAAATCCAGCGAATTGCCCGCTAGCGGGGTCAGAATGGTACCGTCCTCATCCGTTACGATGAAGCTGTAGTTCTCGCTGGAGAAGGAGGTTGTTGTGAAGGATATGGCATCGGCTGTTGCGTCCTGGCAAACGTTCTCCAGGACAGTACCGAAGGTGGTGGTCACCACCCCCCCTTCGCAGACAACGGTCGGGATGGCTCCTATAACGCAGAGTTCGAACGAACCTGGACCACCGAATTGCAGGTTGGTGAACACACGGATGAAGTAGTCCGTATCGGCAACCACATCAAGCGCGAGCGCCCCGGATGGTTGCACTTCGCACAGAAGTTCATTGCCACCGCACCCATCCAACACACTGACCCCCCAGTCGGTCATGGTACCCGGCTCGAGTAGGATCTCGACCGTGCTGTTATCCCCTGCGTTGAAGCGGTACCACACATCGGAATATCCCTCGGTGCTATTGTCGCAGGAGGGGTCGTCCTGGTTTAAAATGGAGTAGGTGTTGTCTCCCTGGATAGGAACACAGGATTGGTTGATCGAGATCACGAGAGCGTCATCACAATCGTTGTTGGTCGGCGTACAATCCAGTACCGTGAAGGCGGCTCCGGCAACATCAAGGCTGGCGCAGATCTCACCACCGCCCTGGATCAACAGGCCGTTCACATCGAAGCCGGTCGTTACACCGAGCTCCACAATGCTCAGGTCCAGCGTGTTCTCATCGTACACCAAGGTGTGGATGGTGTAGTCACCCTCAGCGTCCACCGTGAACTCGGGCGCAGCACCAGCTTGAACGATCACAAGACCAGCGCCTTCGGTCAACACGTACACCGTACTGTAGCCAACAGGCACGTTGGCGTTGCCGTCCGCAGTAGCGGTCAACGTGGCTGCACCGTCCTCGAAGCAGACGGCGGTACCACCGCTCAGCGTGCCGGCATCCGCGTCGCACGGTTCGGCGCACACTTCGACCGTAAAGGCGGCACCGGCCACATCCAGGCTGGCGCAGATATCGCCACCGCCCTGGATCAGCAGACCGTTCACATCGAAGCCCGTGGTGACACCTGGCTCCACAATGCTCAGGTCCAGGGTGTTCTCATCGTACACCAAGGTGTGGATGGTATAGTCACCCTCAGCGTCCACGGTGAACTCGGGCGTTGCACCAGCTTGAACGATCACAAGACCAGCACCTTCGGTCAACACATAAACGGTGGTGTAACCATTGAGCACAACGGCGTTCCCATCGGCAGAGGCGGTCAGCGTGGTTGCACCGTCCTCGAAGCACACCGTGCTTCCGCCGCTAAGCGTGCCGGCATCAACCAAGCACAGGCCGGTGCAATCCAGTACTTCGAAGGCCGTACCCGAAACATCCAGGCTGGCGCAGATATCGCCACCGCCCTGGATCAATAGGCCGTTCACGTCGAAGCCCGTCGTTACACCAAGCTCCACAATGCTCAGGTCCAGCGTGTTCTCATCGTACACCAAGGTGTGGATGGTGTAGTCACCCTCAGCGTCCACCGTGAACTCGGGCGCAGCACCAGCTTGAACGATCACAAGACCAGCGCCTTCGGTCAACACATACACGGTACTGTAACCAGCAGGTACGTTGGCGTTGCCGTCAGCCGTAGCGATCAAGGTGGCTGCGCCGTCCTCGAGACATACTAGAGTACCACCGCTGAGGGTGCCAGCATCAGCATCGCAGGGCGCAGCACACTCCTGTACTATAACGGTCGCTCCGATCACATCAAGGTTCGCACAAACGGTTCCACCGCCTTGGATGAGTTGGGCAAGGACATCACCTGCGGTGGTGACACCGAATTCCACGGTTTCCAGATCGAACACCACAGGATCGAGCACGAACGAATGGATGGTATATGTACCCACCGCATCGACCTCGAAGAGAGCCTCCTCATTCCCATCGATGACCACCAGATCGGGGCCTTGAGTAACGGCGAAGACTTGGATATAGCCTTCTGGAATAACGGCATCGCCATTCACGGTAGCAGAAATGCTGGCAAGACCGTCCACCAGGCAAACCTCTGTTTCGTCCGCCGTCAGTGTACCCGCGTCAGCAAGGCATTCCACCGCACACGCCTCCACCGTGAAGGCTGCGCCGGCAACATCCAGGCTGGCGCAGATATCGCCACCGCCTTGGATCAATAGGCCGTTCACGTCGAAGCCCGTCGTTACACCAAG
>CAYQMC010000208.1:0-5081 GCA_964418285.1 uncultured Chryseobacterium sp. | reverse complement strand
CCTATCTTCGGACATCAACTCAAACCTGTAAACTTTTTTCAGGACGGGTCAGACCGTTGCCGGTGGTGCCCCCCCCCCTTGCACACCCTGCTTATGGAAGGCCTGCTGGATACCCTGGGGGCCGGGAGGCCTGCCCACCCTGCCGGTGCTGTTGGACCAGGCAGCCACGTGGAGCAGCACGCCGTGTACATGCGGCGTGGCACCGCCACCGCCCCCCTGCTCTCCAGCGTGTACGCCGAGCCCTTTCCGGGTGTGTGAGCCTGGCCGGGTGACTGGCACGCAACTTTCCGGTATTGCTGCGTCTTGCATGCGGGGACACGAAGCGCCCCGATCCGCCCCCATGCGCTCCCTCCTGCTGCTCGCCTTGCTGCTGCCCGGTGCATGCGCCTGGGCCCAATGTGGTCCCTACGTGCACCACCCGATCTGGCCCCAGGTGGAGGGCTATGCCTACGTGAACCTGAGCGAGTGCGGTGCCCAGTACACGGGTGTGCTGTGGGACAACGGCGCAACCACCGAACTGGCCCAAGGCCTGGCGGTGGGCATGCACACGGTGGCGCTGTACGTGGGCAACACGCCGGTGGAGACCCTGCAGTTCGAGGTGGAGCAGCTGGCCTGGGACCTGGGGCAGCAGGTGTACACCTCGGCCGGTGCCCTCACCGTGTCGGTGTATGTGCAGCTGCCCTACTGCGGCACGCAGATCTTCAACAACCACGCCTGCGACCCCATTCCGGAGCAGACCTGGGTCTACCTGCTGCAGGACGGCATCGCGGTGGACAGCGTGGCACCCGTGGCCTGCCCCCTCTTCTACCACGCGTGGACGGACCTGGACTTCGGATACACCTACCAGACCCTGCTCCTGGAGCAGGGCGGTTGCGGAAGCACGGCGCTGGGCCAGCTGGTGCCCACCTACAGCTGCGAAGGGGCCGCACTGGACCTGGTGGCCGAGGCCGGTGGGGGCTTGGACCAAGGCAGCATTGCCGTTGCCGGTGTGCTGCCCTCCCCGCAGGCCCCAGTGCCACCGCCCCTACCGCTCACGGGCACCTTCCTGCTCTTCGCCATGCCCGACTTCGAGCAAGTGGACAGCGAGCAGTTGGGCAGCAGCGCCGCGTGGACCGGCCTGCCTTGGGGCGATTACCTGGTGTTCTTCGTCGCAGACAGCCTATGCGCCCCGGTGCAACTGGAGGTGACCATCGATGCCACCACCGGCGTGGCGGTCCACCGGTCCGACGCCCCCGCCCTGTGGCCCGTACCCGCAAACGATGTGCTGTACTGGAATGCCCGGCGCCCCGCCAGCGTGCAGGTTACCGATCTGCAAGGCCGCGTGGTGCTGCAGGGCACCAACACCACCCAGCTGGAGGTGCGCGCCCTGGTGCCCGGCACCTACCTGCTGCACTTCGCGGACGGTGGGCGGCGGGCCTTCGTGAAGGAGTAGCCGAGTCCTGGAGGCGGTGTAGGCAGCCCGCGGCGGAGGGATGCGGCGTTCATCGGTCGGAGCGATGGATGCATGGCCTTTGCCGGGTCGCAGGAGATCGGAATTGCACGGCTTGAAGGAGAACTGAAGGCCCGACCTATCCGCACCGGAATGCATGCCGCAACCATAGGGCGGGCCTACAGCCCTCCATGGACCCACGAGGAACGATGGACCCATGGCCCTGCCATGGGTTGGTATGGAACGGGCCTTTGGCCCTTGGCCGTGCGGAGCACGGACATTGTGTGGACCTACGCCTGGCCGCCCACCCGCTCCACCAGCACCTGCCCCACCCGTTCCACGATGCCGGTGACCAGCGCGTTGCCCATGAAGAAGGCGCGCTTGGCGTCGCTGGCACCTGCGGTATGGCCATCGGGGAACATGTTGAGGCGCTCGAGCTCCACGGGGGTGAGGCGGCGGAGCTTGCCTTCGGGCGTGCGCACCACGTGCTTGAACCGCGATGGGCTGGCGCCGCCCTCGCCGGTGACGATGGTGCGGCTGGGCTTGTCCAGCGGATCGGGGAATACCATGGCGCCTTCGCTGTAGGTGTAGCTGTATCCGTTGCTGGCGTTGGTGCGCGTTTCCTGCTTGCCGCCCTTGAAGTAGAGCCAGTCCTTCACCTTGGCGGCCGGTACCAGGAATTCCTTGGGCACCTCCTTGGGCGGCAGCAGCAGGTCGCCCAGCACGGTGTACGGTCCGTGGTAGTGGGGCGACACGGCCAGGGTGTGTACCGTGCGGCCCACCAGCACCCCGGCATTGGCGAAGGGGCTTGCGGCGGTGCGTTTGCCGCTGTTGAAGTGCTTGGTGACGTCGGCCAGGTCGCCCTTCAGTGCGAAGGAGGTGGTGCTTCCTTTTTCCGCGGCGGGAAAGGCTTCTGCGAGGAGGCCATCGTGCAGGATCCAGGTGCGGGGGTCCTTGTGCTTCAGCAGCTGCTTGCCCAGTGCCGTGCGCGTGTGGTAGCCCTGGATGAACACGCGGCGGCGGCGCTGCGGCATGCCGTAGTCGGCCGCGTTGATGACACGCCATTCCACCACATAGCCCAGGTCGGCGAGCGAGGCGAGCATCACCGCAAAGTCGCGCCCGCGCTGTCCGGTGGGCGACTTCAGCAGGCGGTCCACGTTCTCCAGGAGCAGGTAGCCGGGTTGGTGCGCTTGCAGGATGCGGTGGATCTCCCACCACAACACGCCTTTTTTGCCGGCCAGCCCCTGCGCCTGTTTCAGCGTGCGCGCCACGGAATAGTCCTGGCAGGGAAAGCCGCCCACGAGCAGGTCGTGCTTGGGGATGTCCTTGACAGGCACAGTGCTGATGTCCGCGTTGCTGTGGCCTTGGTGGCCGAAGCGCGCGACGTACACCTCCGATGCGGGCTGGCGCTTGGTGCTGGGTTCCCACTGGTTGCTCCACACCACGCTGAAGCGGTCGCTGGCGCGCTCCAGTCCGATGCGGAAACCGCCCACACCGGCAAAGAGCTCTGCGACCTTGATGGACTTCATCGTGGGGCGAAAGTATCGGCTGGCCTGCGGACGATCAAGCGGGCGGCGGGCCGGTTATGCACAGGTCGTCACGGGGTAACGTCGGGTAGGTAGCCTTCTTGACCGCGGATGCCGCAGATGAACGCAGATGTTGGGCTGGTATGGCGCGGGCGATCGCATTGCTCAATACCCTGCACCGTATCCCTGGGCTTGGGGCTGTTCCGGGCATAGTCCGGGTCCGATGCCTATCGGACCCTCTGCGTTCATCTGTGTCATCCGCGGTTTACGCGTATGCGTTGCTCCTACGCGCCACTGGAGCAGGTTGCGCTCCTACCTTGGTCGTGGCTATACCCATGCGCCTCCTGCTCCTCCTTGCCACCCTCCTATCCGCGTGCGTCGGCGCGGCCCAGGACGCCCTGCTGAACGAGCGTGCGGCCAAGGAAGCGGTGTACCGCATTGTGCGGCATAGCGGCCTGCAGCCGGATTTCACCGTGCAGGAGGACGACGACATCCCCACGGCCATCGCCTACATCAAAGGCAAGGAGCGCATCATCGCGTACAACCCCGCCTTCATGGCCCGGGTGATGGACAGCACCTGCACCAACTGGAGCGCCATCAGCATCCTGGCGCACGAGCTGGCGCACCACCTGCTGGGCCACACCCTGGATCCTTCCAACGTGCGCCCCGGCGATGAGCTGGCCTGCGACCGCTACTCGGGCTTCATCCTGCATGCCATGGGCGCCACCAACGCGGAGGCCCTGGCCGCCATGGACGTGGCCGGCAACCCGCACGGCACTACGGACCACCCGCCGAAGCACGCACGGCTGGAGGCCATCGGGCAAGGCTGGAACGAGGCGCGCATGATCGCCGAGCGGGTGGAGCCGGAACCCTTCGTGGTGCACGATGCCTTCCGCTACGTGGTGAGCTTCACCGGCGATGCCAACACCTACTACGTGGATGCCGCAAACCGCCTGGTGTGGTTCAACAACCACGCGGAGCCGATCAAATTCGGCCAGCTGGAGACCCTGGCGAGCAAGGACCCGAAGTACCAACTGACCTGGTCCGACAAGACCTATGTGGTGGATGGCCGCAACACCATCTGGAAACGCACCGCGAGCGGCATGCAGATGAAGGTGGGGCGGATGGAGCCGTACGCGCGGCAGTGATCATCGATGCTACACGAATGATCTCCAACTGACGAACAGCTCTCTATTTTTCAGATCTGCATTTTCTGTACATCTACACATCCTCTACATCTCCACATTTTCTCCTTCCTCATGTCGAACATCGACCTCATCATCGAAGAACGCCCCGCGGACGTGGGCAACTTCCTCGTAGGCCGTCTGCTGCCCTTCTACCGCAAACGCATGGTGGGGCCTTTCGCCTTCATCGACCACATGGGCCCAGTGGACCTGCCGAACGGCGAGGACTTCGACGTGCCGCCACACCCGCACATCGGGTTGAGCACCTTGACCTACTTGTTCGAGGGCAGCATCATGCACCGCGACAGCCTGGGGACGGCGATCGAGATCAAGCCCGGGCAGGTGAACTGGATGACGGCCGGCAAGGGCATCGTGCACAGCGAGCGCACACCGGACCACCTGCGCGGCAAGCCCAAGCGCATGCACGGCCTGCAGATCTGGGTGGCGTTGCCGAAGGAGTTGGAGTTGATGGAACCGGCCTTCCACCACAGCAACGAAGCCGACCTGCCGATCTGGGAAGAGCAAGGAGCGCGGTTCAAGCTCATCGCCGGTGCCGTCTTGGGCAGGAAGTCGCCGGTGCCGGTGTACAGTCCGCTGTACCTGCTGGAGATCAAGAGCACGGAGGCCTGCACGGTGGAGATCGGCAAGGAGCTCTTTGGCGAGAGCGGCCTCTACATCCTGGAAGGCGGGGTTGAGAACGACGGCCAGCGTTTCGGGCCGAAACAACTGCTGGTCTCCAAGAACCCCGAGCTCTGCGCCTTCACCATGGAGGCGAACACCACGATCTACATCTTCGGCGGCGAGCCCTTCCCGGAGGAGCGTTTCATCCACTGGAACTTCGTGGCCAGTACCAAGGAGCTCATCGAATCCGCCCGCCAACGCTGGATCGCGCAGGAATTCCCGAAGATCGATGGGGAAACGGAGTTCGTGCCGTTGCCGGAG
>CAYQMC010000207.1:0-5101 GCA_964418285.1 uncultured Chryseobacterium sp. | reverse complement strand
GAATTGGTCGTTCTGGTTGGACCTGAGGATCGTGGTGAAGACCGTGACCAACATGTTCGGCAAGGATCCCAATGCCTACTGATCAAGCCTTCCTGTGAACAGTAAGGACCGGACATGTTCCGGTCTTTTCTTTTTCACTGGGCTTTGTGGGTTCCGGAATTCACCTATATTTGCGCTCCCTTTCCGGGAAAAGGAACACGGAAGACATGGCCAATCATAAGTCAGCCCTCAAGCGCGTCCGCCAGACCGAGACCCGCAACGAGCGTAATCGCTACCAGCACAAGACCACCCGCAACGCGGTGCGCAAGCTCCGTGGCCTCACCGAAAAAGGCGAGGCTGAAAAGCTCCTCCCCGAGGTGGCTTCCATGTTGGACAAGCTGGCCAAGAAGAACATCATCCACAAGAACAAGGCTGCCAACCTCAAGTCGTCCATCACCCGCCACGTGAGCGCGATGAGCTGAATCGAGCCCGGCATTTTTTCTCCGAACAGGTCCTCGTAAAGGGGACCTGTTCTATTTTACCCCCATGGCAGCGCAAGACCCCGGTCCCGTCCGGCCGAGCATCAAGAATTGGGCACAGGACGATCGGCCCCGTGAGAAACTGGTCAGGTTGGGCGCTTCCTCCCTTTCCGATGCGGAATTGCTCGCCATCCTGATCCGGTCGGGTACCACCAAGGCCAGTGCCTTGGACGTGGCCCGTGCCATCCTTGACCAAGCTGGCAACGACCTGCATCGCTTGGGGCGGCTTAGTGTGCACGACCTGAAGAAGGCCAAGGGCATGGGCGAGGCCAAGGCCGTGGGAATAGCCGCAGCACTTGAACTTGGGCGCCGACGTCGCAATGCCGAGGGAACGGTAAGGCCCTTGGTGGCCTCCAGCGCTGCGGCCCATGAAGAGATCCGTGCTATTCTTTGTGAGCAGCCCCACGAGGAGTTCTGGATCCTGGTACTTGATCGTGGCAACCGCTTGTTGGACAAGTGTTGCGTGAGCCGCGGAGGCATGCACGGCACCGTGGCCGACCCCAAGATGATCTTCAAGGAGGCCGTCGATAGACGGGCATCGTCCCTTGTGCTCTGCCACAACCACCCCAGTGGTCAATTGCGGCCCAGCGAAGAGGACATCCGCCTTACCCGTAAGCTCGTAGAGGGGGGGCGGCTGTTGGATATCGGGATCCTGGACCATCTGATCGTCACCAGCGGTGGCTACTATAGTTTCGCCGACAACGGCATGCTGCGATGAAACGCCCCTTGCACATCCTTACGGTCATCGGGGCACGCCCGCAGATCATCAAGGCATCGGCCATCAGCAGGGCCGTGGCCGGGCCCTTTGTCGGTCGTATCACCGAGACCATCCTGCATACCGGCCAGCACTACGATGCCAACATGTCCCAGGTCTTCTTCGACGAGCTGGGCATACCGCAACCGCAGATCCAACTCGGTGCAGGTGGAGGCAGCCACGGCCAGCAGGTGGCCCGCATGCTGGAGTCCATCGAAGAACGGATCCTCGAACTGAAGCCGGACCTGGTGCTGCTCTACGGTGATACCAACAGCACACTGGCAGGAGCTTTGGCAGCCAGCAAACTGCATGTGCCGGTCGCGCATGTGGAAGCGGGATTGCGCTCCTACAACAAGGCCATGCCCGAAGAGTTGAACCGGATCGTGTGCGACCAGTGCAGCACATGGCTGTTCTGCCCCACGCCGGCATCCGTGAAGAACCTTGAGCGGGAAGGATTCAGCACCGCGCCCGTCCAGCATCCCACCATCGACCGGCCTCTTGTGCTGCTTCCAGGCGATGTGATGTACGACAACAGCATGCACTTCGCCCGGCTCGCGTCGACACGATCGGGTGGTGTGGTACAGGCCTTGGGCCTGCGGCCAGAGGGGTATCTATTGGCCACCGTCCACCGCGAGGCCAACACCAATGATCCAAAGCGCTTGGCTGCGATCCTGGATGCTCTGCTGGAGGCGCAGGCGACCCACGGGATCCCGGTCGTTCTTCCCTTGCATCCGCGCACCCGAAAGTGTCTTGGATCACATCCTGATGCATTGCTTCGTGAGAGGGTCGCCGCTGCCAAGGATCTCCATGTATTGCCTCCCGCGGGTTTCTTGGATATGGTGGATCTGGAGCGCAAGGCGCGCTTGGTGATCACCGACTCCGGCGGGGTGCAGAAGGAGGCGTTCTTCTTTGGCAGGCCTGCGGTAGTGCTCCGCAACGAGACCGAGTGGGTGGAACTCGTGGAGGCGGGCCAAGCCATGCTGGTGGATGCCGACCCCGAACGGATCCGTGCGGCCATCGATCACTTCATGCATCATTCCCTGCCGAAGGTTCCAGCGCTCTACGGTGATGGCGACGCCGCGGAGCGTATCTGTGCCGCGCTGTTGAATTGAAGAACCATTCGCTGCGGTCTACCTTCCGCACCGCCAATGCCTGCACCGGAGATCCACGTTCATTTGGAACAGCCCACACCGCGGGCCCGGTACGGCGTACAGGAGGTGCTGGGGACCCTGTTGGGCTGGAAGCTCCGCTGGGAGGATGATCGCGAACGATTCGATGCTGTCCAGGGGCCCAGATTGATCTATGGCCAAACCGCTGTGGCGGGTGCCATGCACATTGTGCCAGCCGGTCTGCTGCACGAAGTGGGCCTCAAGTCCATCGAACCACAGGTGGTGGAATACAATGGCCTGCCCCTGTTGTTCCCTGTGGAAGGTGGTCGATTGCCCTTCGATCCCTTTGCGGCTTCCTTCCATCTGCTCACACGCTATGAGGAGCTCATCGGTGTGGCAAGCGATGGCCATGGACGGCCGCTGGCGGAACACCTCCATGCTGCACGGCATGGCTACCTGCAACGTCCCGTGGTGGACGAATGGGCTCTTCTGCTGGCCCGTACGTGGCAGGCCTTCGACCCATCGGTACCCCACCCCCAACGGAGTTATCGGTCGGTCAACACCATCGATCTGGACAATGGGTTCAAGTATCTCGGGAGGCCCCTGTGGCGCACCGTGGGATCCATGGCCCGCGATATCGTCCAGGGCGCATGGGCGGAGTTGCCTGCACGTATCGGGGTCCTGCTTGGTAAGGAAGCAGACCCCTTCGACATCTACAACGAACTGGAAGGAGTCCTTACCCCGGTCTCGGACCGCGTGTTGTTCTTCGTGCTGTCGGCCTCCCGTGGTGCCATGGACCACGCCGTGCCTGTTGAGCATCCGGCCTACGCCCAACGCCTGCGGGCATTGGCCACCTGGTCCGAGGTGGGCCTTCATCCTTCCTATGAAAGCAGTGTGCGACAAGGAACCACCTCCTTGGAGTCTCTTCGGCTTGAGGCCGTACTGGGCCGTCCGGTCCGGATATCGCGCCAACACTTCCTGCGCATGCAACTCCCCGGGACCTACCAAGAACTCGAACGGCTTGGCATGGTTGAAGAGCATAGCATGGGAATGCACGAGCAGTTGGGTGTCCGGGCGGGCACATGTACCCCGTACCGTGGGTACGACCTTTCGCAAGAGCGCTGCACAGCGCTGGTGGTCCATCCTTTCGCGGTGATGGACAACACTTTGCGCCACAAACTGAAGCTCGACCCGGAGCAAGCGGTACAGCAAGTGGCCGATCTGGTGGCAAACGTGCGTGCCGTGGACGGAACATTCACAGGGCTCTGGCACGAGAGCTTCCTTTCCCGCAGTGCTGTCGATGCACCCTGGCGCGAAGCCATCCTTCGCATGATCGAACTCGCCCGACCATGATCCGGTACCTGTCGCATGGCGACATCGACAAGGTCTGGTGGGACACCCGCATCGCAGCCTGTCATGCACCGTTGTGGTATGCTCGTAGCGCCGTGCTCGATGCTGCATCACCGGGATGGGATGCCCTGGTGGACGATGCGTCAAGTGCGGTGATGCCGCTATGCCACGACCGGAAGTGGGGCATCAGTTACCTGTACCAGCCTTTCGCTGTGCAGCGCTTGGGCGTGTTCGCTGCCCGACCCGATGCCGCACAGGTGGGTGCGTTCCTCCATGCGGTACCGGCAAGGTTCAAGCTGTGGGACATATTCCTGAACAGCCCGCACTGTGAAGGCCAACCGGATCCCGTTGTGTTGCAGGAGCGCACCACCATGGAACTGGAGCTCGGCCCCGACGCCTCCGCGTTGCGAGCCGCGTACGGTGCAAGCCACAAGCGCGGCTTGCGGAAATGGAGCGGAGTGGGTGAGGTATGTGCCATTTCTCCTGGTAACTTCCTCAAGATCGTTTCGGGGTCCGCCCAGTTCAAGCAGTGGGGAATAACGCCCAAGCAGGTCGGGACGCTCCAGCGCATTGCCCGGGTGGCCGATTCCCTGGGCAACGGCCGCTTCCTGGGCCTGCAGCACGGTAGCGAGTGGCTCGGTGTGGGGCTCTTCGTTACCTGGGGTGGGCGTACGATCTTCCTGAAGGGCCTCACTACCGAAGCCGGTCGTGGAGCATTTGCCTTGCACCGCATCATGGATTCCGTGATCGCTGATGAGGCCGGTACAAAGGCATTGCTGGACATGGCCGGTGGGCATGCACCCGAATTGCGCCGATTCTACGCAGGCTTCGGCGCACGGCCCAGCCTATATTTACACGCCGGGTACAACAGGTTGCCGCAGCCCCTGCGGTGGATCAAACAACGAAGCAATGGTGTATGAGCTGGTGAAGCAGCATAGTGTGGCGAGCCACTTCCTGGCCGAGTTGCGCAATGTGGAGATACAGGGTGACGCCATGCGTTTCAGGCGCAATCTGGAACGTATCGGTGAGGTGATCGCCTTGGAGCTGAGCCGCACCTTGGAATATGAGGAGCAGGAGGTGACATCACCACTGGGTGTGGCAACGGTAGCCGCACTGAAGGAGCAGCCTGTACTGGCCACCATCCTGCGCGCAGGCCTGCCCCTGCATCAGGGTATGTTGAATTACTTCGACCGGGCCGATAGTGCCTTCGTAAGCGCCTACCGCAAGCACCGCAAAGGCACCGACACCTTCGATATCGAGGTGGAGTACCTGAGCAGTCCTTCCTTGGAGGATCGTGTTGTGGTCCTATGCGATCCGATGCTTGCCACCGGACAGAGCATGGTACTGGTGTACCGCGCCTTATTGCGCCT
>CAYQMC010000206.1:0-5165 GCA_964418285.1 uncultured Chryseobacterium sp. | reverse complement strand
GGCTGGCACCCACGCCAACGAACATCTCCACGAAATCCGAACCGCTCAGGGAGAAGAACGGTACGTTGGCTTCGCCCGCTATTGCCTTGGCAAGCAAGGTCTTACCGGTGCCGGGAGGGCCAACGAGCAGCGCCCCCTTGGGGATCTTGGCGCCGAGGTCGGTGTACTTCTTGGGGGTCTTCAGGAAGTCCACGATCTCCTGCAGCTCCTCCTTGGCTTCGGCGAGGCCGGCCACATCATTGAAGGTGACGTTGGTGCTCTTACCGCCCTCGAAGACCTGCGCGCGGCTCTTGCCGATGTTGAAGATCTGGCCGCCGGGGCCGCCACCGCCACCGATGCGGCGCATGACGAACATCCAGATGGCGATCATGATGCCGAAGAAGAGCACCCAATTGAGGATCTCGCGCCCCCAATTGTCCTGGGTCTCGTATTCGAAGCCCACACCTTTGTTCTCGGCATCCTCCACCAAGCGGTCCTTCAGGACGTTGGATGTACCGATGTTGAAGGCATAGTGCGGCCCCTGCACATTGGGGCCGGAAATGGGGGAGCCCTTGATCCGGTCGCGGTGCGGTTCCTTGTCCAGACGGTCCTTCTTGATGTAGACCTTCACCATCTGGTCGTTGACCACCACGATGCGCTGTACATCACCGGCCTCCAGCATATGCTGGTACTCGGTGGGGTCGATCTTGGCCATGCCCCCTCCGTACTGGAAGAGGTTGATGGCGAGGATCACCAGGATGATGATGCCATAGATCCAATAGAAATTGAAGGACCGCTTGGGACGCTCTTTGCCGTTGCCTTCGGGCCGCTTGTCGTTGTTCTCCACGTTGTTCTGGTTGCGCTTGATTCAAGCCACGTTCTCATAATTGCTGCGGAGCGCATCGCCCCACAGGTCCTCAAGCGCGTAGTGCGCGCGCTTGTCGCGGTGGAACACATGGACCACCACGTTGACGTAATCCATCAGCACCCATTCCGCATTCCGTTCTCCTTCGGTGTGCCATGGCTTCTCGCCCACCTTGGTGCGTGTCATCTCCTGCACCGAACGGGCGATGGATTCCACCTGCGTGGTGGAGTCACCGTGACAGATAACGAAATGATCGCACACGGTGTTCGGTACACCCCGCAGATCAAGGACGACGATGTCCTTTCCTTTCACTTCTTGAATGCCCTCCACGATGGCATCCACCAATGGGGTGGCATGCACACCCTGAGCGTTCTTCATCCGTTCTATCTTGGTCCGTTCAAAGGTACAAAGTTACCACCCCGCATCCGGCGCCTTGCCCGATGCCCACAACGAAGTACGCATGGTGATCGGTGAGCGTGTGGTCGAACTGGCATCCGTGGAAAGCACCAACAAGACAGCGGCCGAACTCATCGGTCTGTCAAAGGCGCCGCATGGAACTGTCATTCTGGCCCATGAACAGACCCTTGGTCGTGGGCAACGCGGTCGGGTGTGGCAGTCCGGTGCGCATCTGGACCTCACCCTGAGCATCGTGCTTGAGCCGGTGGGGTTGCGTGCCGAGGACCAGTTCAGCCTTTCCAAACTTGCCGCATTGGCGGTGTACGATGTGGTCGCAGCCCACCTGCCAAGCCGCGTCCGGGTGAAATGGCCCAATGATATTCTCGTGGATCGGCGCAAAGTGGCGGGCATCCTGATCGAATGCGACCTGGTGGGCGAGCGGGTACGGAATGCCATAGTGGGCGTGGGGCTCAATGTGAACAGCTCCGACCTGCCCGAGGAGCTTGCCGCCACCAGCATGCGCTTGGAGACCGGTGTCGACCATGATCGGCGCACCGTGCTCGATGCCCTGCTGGATGCCTTCCGGAGGCGCTTCGAGCGCTGGGAAAAGGACCGCGCAGCGCAGGATGTCGACTTTGGCTCCGTCCTCTGGTCGCGCGGGCGGTGGGCCGACATGCTCCTGGACGGCGAGGTGGTCTCCTTACGCCCCATGGATGTTGACCGCCACGGCCGTTTGCTGGCGGAGCATCCCGACGGACGGGTGGTCGCATACGGCCTTGATCGGCTTCGTTTCGCGATGCGATGAACAAGGGCTTGTTCGTTTCGGGAAAAGATCTACTTTTGCCGTCCGTTTACGAAAGACACCACCCGCGGCCATGAAACGTACCTACCAGCCCAGCAAGCGCAAGCGCGCAAACAAGCACGGTTTCCGCGACCGCATGAGCAGCCCTGCTGGCCGGAGCATCCTTGCTCGTCGCCGCAAGCAAGGCCGTCACAAGCTCACTGTGGCCGACGAGACCTCGCACAAGTAAGCAACCACACATACAGTGGACTCCGGAAAAGGGTCACCCGAACAGGGTGGCCCTTTTTCGTCGGCATTGGGTGTTATCGGGCGGCGATCCGTAATGTCGACCCAATGGGTGGACGCTACAGGAACCCTGTAGCGAGGGTGTCCAAGGGGTCGACCATCAACCCTTCATCAACTCACGCATCGCATCCCCCAATTCCGTGGTCACCAGCACGTGGCCGAAAGGGAGCAGTTGCAGGCTGATGGCATCCGGGGCGTGCTTGCGCAATTTTTGGCCCAGCTTGGCGGGGATCACCCGGTCGAACTCCCCGAAGACGAGGTGGACGGGGATGCCGTGCTGGCGTGCATTGGCGGCCACGGTGGCCAGGTCGGGCTCGATGTTGCGGTAGCTGAGCCACACATCATGCACCAGCTGCCGCTTGGCCCGGGTGTCGCTCTGGCCCACCAGGAAGCGGTACATGCGCTCGTTCATCAAGCGCAACCTTTTCAACACGTGGAGCAGGCCGTGGATCCGCTCCGGATGTTCCACAAAGCGCTTGTACATCCAGCGTCCGATCGCCGAAGCCGCCAGACCGCGGTACCAAGGGCGCGTCTTCAGTCCGTCCGGCGCTACCATGAACGCACGTTCCACGCGTTCGGGGATCTGTTCCAGCAGGTTCAGCACCGTTCGCCCCCCGAAACTGTAACCCAGCAGTATCACTTTCCCGGCACCCAGACTGTCCATGAAAGCAGCGAAGAACGTGGCCAGCTCGCGTGGTGTGAAGGGTTTTTCGGCACGGATCGATTCCGCCGGGCTATCCCCGTGGTAGTGCAGGTCGAAGGCGTAGATGGTGCACAAGTCCCCAAGTGGACCCTCCAGGATGTGGAAGTCCCCGCCCGTGCGCCCGAAGCCATGGAAGGCCAGCAGCGGCAAGGGCCCACTGCCGTAGGTGCGGTAGGCCAGGGTGGGGCCGTGGGTGAAATACGAGAGCATTGCGGATCAGATGATCAGAAAATGAGATGATCGAATGCGCGGCAAAGGTGGGAAGGACCATGACATCTGACCGGCAGAGCCTCGGACACCTTGCCAGCAGCTGCGGTCACTGGCTTCTTGCGGACCGGTTGTCGTAGACGGTCACCACCTCGATCTGGTTCCCGGTAACGCAATACACCACCGAAACGTTGGAGTGGATCACAGCCCTGCGGCAACCGGGGTATTTCCGGGAACGCTCATATCCGTTCGGGAAGCGCTCGACCAATTCTTCAAAGCCATGCAGGAGGTCAAGGCAAGCGTTCACCTCCTTTTCTGACCACTGTCGTCCAAGGTACGCCTTGGTCTCGTCCACGCGGGCCATGGCCTCGTCGGACCAGAGCACCGTGCATTCAACGCCTATGGCGTGCCCAGAAGTCCTTGCTGGGGGTCATGCGGCCATTCTTCAGGTCTTCAAGGCCACGCTCGATGGACCTGCGCTCTTCGGGCGATAGGTCATCCGCCCAGTCAGAATGCTGCGTGGCTTTCTTGATGCCGAGCAAAGAACCCAGCAGACTTTGGTCCTCCAGTTTGGAGATCCTGTCGATCAATTCGTTGCGGATAGCCTCGGTACTCATGTGATGTACCCCAAAGATACAGCGGTGTGGTGGCGAAGTGGTCGTCCACGTCGGAAAGACCTTCACCCGGGCGACCCATTTTCCGATCCTCTCACTGCGCCTACGCGAAGCCTTCGGCGAAGCGAGGTTTTCTGATCTTCTGATCGCTCTTTCTCCACGATCCCCCCACCTTTTCCACATTACAGCCCCCGGGGGACCCTGCCGGTTACCTTCGCGCTCCGGTTACCCCACCGGACATGCCCAAAGATCAAAGCATCAAATCGGTCCTGCTCATTGGCAGCGGCCCGATCGTTATCGGACAAGCCTGCGAATTCGATTATTCCGGCTCCCAAGCGGCCAAGTCGCTCCGCGCCGAAGGCATCGAGGTCACGCTGATCAACAGCAACCCGGCCACCATCATGACCGACCCGGTCACGGCGGACAACGTGTACCTGCTGCCCCTCACCACCGCGAGCATCGAGCAGATCCTGCAGAAGCACAAGATCGACGCCGTGCTGCCCACCATGGGCGGACAGACCGCGCTGAACCTCGCCATCGAGTGTGAGAAGCTCGGGATCTGGGAAGAACACAAGGTGCGCATGATCGGGGTGGATACCGCCGCCATCGACGTGACCGAGGACCGCGAAAAGTTCCGCCTGTTGATGGAGAAGATCGGTGTGCCCATGGCGCCGAGCAAGACCGTCACCAGCTTCCTTGAGGGCAAGAAGGTGGCGCAGGAGTTCGGCTTCCCGCTGGTGATCCGCGCCAGCTACACGCTGGGTGGTGCCGGTGCAGCCTTCGTGCACCGGGAGGAGGACTTCGACAAGCTGCTGAAGCACGGCCTGCAGATCAGCCCCATCCACGAGGTGATGATCGACAAGGCGCTGCTCGGCTGGAAGGAGTACGAGCTGGAGCTGCTGCGCGACAAGGACGACAACGTCACCATCATCTGCAGCATCGAGAACTTCGATCCGATGGGCATCCACACCGGCGACAGCATCACCGTGGCGCCGGCCATGACCCTCAGCGACCGCACCTACCAGCGCATGCGCACCGAGGCCATCAAGATGATGCGCGCCATCGGCGACTTCGCGGGCGGTTGCAACGTGCAGTTCGCCGTGAGCCCCGACGAACATGAGCACATCTTCGCCATCGAGATCAACCCGCGGGTGAGCCGCAGCAGCGCGCTCGCATCGAAGGCCACCGGTTACCCCATCGCCAAGATCGCCAGCAAGCTCGCCATCGGCTACCGCCTCGATGAGCTGGAGAATCCCATCACCGGCACCAGCGCCTTCTTCGAGCCCACGCTCGATTACGTGATCGTGAAGGTGC
>CAYQMC010000205.1:0-5185 GCA_964418285.1 uncultured Chryseobacterium sp. | reverse complement strand
CTCCGCGCCCAGTCCATAGCTGATCCACGCCCCGATCGAGGGACGCACAAAGGTCGCCGTACCCGTGTGCAGGTTCAGCACCGCCTGCCCGTGCGCCTCACCCATGGTGTGAAGGCTCTTGATGAAACACATCTTGTCCACCATGCGCGCCTGGTGCGGGAACTATCCTGCCCTGGGCGCCACAGCGCACCGTCATGGACAAAAGGCGTTCCCCCGGGCCGTGCCGAAGTGATGTCCAATTTGATCGGGTTCAGCTTGTGCGGCACATAGGGCCCTTCCAGGCGGTCGGCATGGTAGGCATGGAGCGCAACGTTGGTCAATGGAGCCTTGGTGCCCAGCATCCACCAACGCCCCTCATGTTCGAACACCGTGGGGTCGCAGAGGGGCTCTTCCAGCAGTGTACACACCGGCTCCAGCGCGTCATTGGCAACACTCACACGGTACAGCACGACCTTTCCGCTCGAAGCGCTTTCGGGGACCACGAACACGCCATCCGGGCGTTGCACCACGTAGGGGTAGGAGAGGTGCATGCCGGTGTTCAGCATGCTGCGCGAGCGTTTCAACACGTTGTCCTTCTTCGGGCGGATGCGCGAGATGTCCCCGAAACCAGTTGCGTGGTCGAACTTCTCGTACAACAGGTTCACCTGCTCATCATCGCCCACATAGCCGAAAGGATCCGCCCGGAAACTGCCCGCACCGGGGGAGGGCAACCAACGGATGTTGAGGCTGGGCTTGTCCTCCAGCAAGGCCGTTATGGGCTGGTACAGCACGCCGATGTTCCACTCCTCGTGCATGTTCAGGTCGTGCCTGTGGAAGCGGAGCTTGTTGCTGAAGAGCTTCCAGAGGAATACAAGGAAGGCGAAGTTGCCGGGGTAGCGGTACAGTTTGCCGAGTTTGCCCTGCTCGGAGCCTTCCGCAACATGTTGGTCGCCGGAGATGATCCGGCGCATCACTTGTGCAGGCCAGCAGGCGCTGTGGGTGAGTACCGTATCCACGGTCTCTTCCAAGCTATGATCGATGGTCTTGAACCAGCCCTGGCACAGGATAAGGCCACCGTCCAAGCGCGGCGTCAAACGTTGCAGCACAGCACCTGTTACAGGCTGCCCCGTGAAGATCTCCCACAAACCGGGAGGCCCACCACGGAACGCTGCCGGATCGCCATGGTGGAAGCTCCAGACTCCATAGGTGGGTAGCTCCAGGATGGCGCCCCCGAGGATGTTGAAGCCGAAGCGAAGCAGCACATCCGGGCGATGTTCCGCGATATGCTCCAGGTCGGTGGCCTTGATATGCTCGGTGAGACCCTGCAACTCGGGGGTGCAGCGTAGCACGGGAATACCCTTCAACAGGTCTGCGCCATCCACCTCCTCCATGGCCGGCGGAGCGAAGAACTTGCGCCGGTAAAGCCTGTACAGGGCGGTGCCCCAATTACGCTTCCGTTGGCGCGCCACGAAGCCCTCATCGCTTGTTCGTGACCGTCCTTCTGCATGCTGCACCACAAGGACCACCTCCACCTGTGGAACAGCCATCACGTGTTGGATGGCCTCCAACTGCCAGCGCTGGAACGTTCTGCTGCCGCTGCACAGGATACCCACCCGGATGTTTCGTGGTGCTTCGCTATGCATGCCCCAAGGCGTTCTGGTAGAAGGCAAGGTAGCCAAGGCCCACGGCATTGCGGTTGTAGTGTGCGCCAACGCTGTTGCGGATCTCCTGTGGGTCGTAGTGGTCCGCAGTTTCGAGCAGGTGGAGCATGGATCGTGCGAGGGCCACGTCATCACCCGTATCGATGAGCAGGCCGTTCTCGGGTGTAATGAACGCCGAAGGTCCACCGCAACGTGTGGCGATCACGGGCCTTCCCAGTGCCAGGGCTTCACCGGTGACCACGCTGAAGGTTTCCACATTGCTGTTCACCACCAGAGCCCAATGCTGTGCGATGTGGTCCAGAACGGCCGTGTTGGCCAGTCGACCGAGGAAGCGTACGGCGCTGCTCAGGTGAAGACGTTCCACCAATTCTTCGAGCATCGCACGGTCCTCTCCATCGCCTATGATGGTAAGGAGCAGTCGTTCGTCCTGCTTACGGGCTTCGGCCAGGGCGCGAAGAATGCCGCTTACATTCTTGGTACGGTCCACGAGATCGGCCACCACCAGCAGATCGCCTGGAGTGCCTGCAGCAGGAAGCGGTCGCTCGAGACCCGGCACTACATTCGGTAGCACTACGGGGTCCTTGCAAAGGTCCTGTTCCATCAGGGCATCGGCCAACCAGCGTGATACGGCCGAAACGGCCTTCGCGCCGCGCATCCCGCGCCGACAAAGCCAGCGGTACAAGCTGCTCCTTCGCGCAAAGCTGCCATCCAGGAAAACGCTGCTGTGCTCGCTCACCACATAGGGTATGCCGAAGCGGCGCTGCAACATTTGCGCCACTACTACCGGGCGAAGAAGTACATGTGCATGTAACAGGTCCGGCAGACCCCGCTCAGCGCGAACACGGTTCCACCCATGTTCCACAGCACGGCGGTAGCGCAGTATGTTCAGCGTTTTGCGCAGCGGTGCGAACGGGTGGTTGCTCGGCCGGTAGTAGCAGTGCAATTCCCACGGGCCTTCCCGCTTTTCCAGCTCCTGGACCTCCTTTCTTTCCAACTCCTTGAGCGGGGCCACGTGCAGCACGCTGATCTGCGCATGACCCGCAATAGCGATGGCCTGCTTGCGGAGGAAATCGCCCAACTGGGGGTCGTTGCGACCGGGATACCACTTGGGTAGGAAGAGCACGTGCATGTGAGCGCCGAAAGTAACGCGGCGAGCGGAAGGAGGGAGGAAGTCGTAGTCCCTTGAAAGGAGCACGACCTTGTCCTTGCGCAGTACGTGCTACTTGGAAACTGGGAGCGGCAGTGTCCGGATGAGCGTGCATACGATGCATCGATGCGCAGGCTGCACAGTGGGGAATGCAGGTGGGGCCTGGACCAGGAGCTCCACCGCGAATGGACGATGGTCACAGGCATTCGACCATCGAAACTCCGCGGTCGCGTGCTATATTTGCGGCCCGTTAGCCCTTTGGGCGAGCGTACGTGGTGGATGTAGCTCAGTTGGTTAGAGCGTCGGATTGTGATTCCGAAGGTCGCCGGTTCAAGCCCGGTCTTCCACCCCAATGAAAGAGGCCCGAGAGGGCCTTTTTCCGTTCCGGGTCCCATTGCTTCCGGAGTCTTATCGGGCAACGAACTCGTGCAACGGTCTCCTCCCCAACGAAGCAGGCCGTCGCGTTCCAAGGATGGCCTGCCACTCTAAGGTATGGTCGATCAGCGCTTCACCACCGTGCCGTACCACTTCCGGCCATCGGCACCGCGCACAAGAACAGTGTAACTGCCATTTGCCACCGCGCTCAGGTCCACCGTGCTACGCTCCGAGATGATGGAGCGGAACAGGACGGCTTTGCCGGATGCATCCACAAGACGTACTTCCGCAGGGCCGCCAAGTCCTTCGCACTCCAAAGTGATCAAGTCGTCCGAAGGGCTCGGGTAGACCCGAAGACCGCTGGTGTTACGCGCCGGGGTTCCGGTAGTGATGTAATTGTACTCCCCCGAAAGGATGCTGCATGTACCGTTTATCAGCTGCACCGTGTAAACACCGGGCTCGGTGGGCGAGTAGATGTTCTCCGTGGCGCCGGGGATGGCGACACCGTCCAGATACCACTGGTAACCGAAGCCAGCTTCCACGCTCAGGTCACCCCCGTTCGGTTCGATAAGGGGTGTTGGCAATTCTTCCACGTTGATGGTGAAGGTGGTACTATCCACTTGGCCGGTGAGCGCATCGGTGGCATACAGGGTGTAGGTGGTGCTTTCTTCCGGGGTCAGTATCACAGTGGTTCCCGTAAGGGTGCCTGGTTCCCAGGTGAAGCTCACGTCATTGCTGCCGCCGGTGTGGTCGGCGCTCACTGGGTAGGTGTCGCCGGCACAGATGGAACCATCATCCACGGAAGCCAATTCCAAATTGGTCTTCAGGATGGTGAAGTGGTCGCCGATACTGCCATCGCTCAGTATGTATTGGCCATCGAGCCGGTTCTTGTAGATGTCCATGAAGTAGGAACCATAAACACCAGGACCATTGGAGTTGACGACCATGATGGGGTGGTCCATGGTACCATCCGAGTTGCCACTGCCGCTATTGCCGCATACAACGTATATGGTGCCGTCCGCTGTTTCCGGCAATGCATCTTTGCGATAGGGGTTCCCTTCTGCCAAAATACCACCATTACCATCCATCAACATGGTTGTGGGGTCGAAGGAGCTTGAGTTGCCGTAGTGGCCGTGGATCAGGTGGCTACGCTCGTAAACATGGCTGTGGCCACAAACAACCACATCGATGTCGTATTCCTCCAACAGCGGAACGACGCGTTCACGCATGGCCTTCATCACCAGTTCGATACCACTATCGCTGTTATGCGAGCCTTTGCTGTATGGCGGCTGGTGGAAGTAGGCCACGGTCCACAGCTTATCGTTTTGCTGCAGGTCCTGCTCGATCCAGGCTTTCATCTGGTCGATGCCGTTGGACGTGTTCAGGAAGTCGTACACCTCGGAATTCAAAGAGAGGAAGTGGGTGTTCCCATGGTCGAAGGAGTAGAATACTTCGAGCTGTGAAGGGTAGCCTCCCGCCTCTGCCTGTTCGGGCACATCCACGATATCGAAATACGGCCCCTCGTGGTTCTCCAGCGGTATGTTTGAATAGGGGATGCCCAGAAAGGTGCTCTCGCTCCAGACTTCACCGTAGTCATGGTTGCCAGGCGAAGGGTAGAAAGGAAGCCAGTTGAACACATCGCTGAACCCGCTTAGCCCGAAGACCTTGTTCTGGTACTCGCTGTCCTTGCCGTCATCGTAGGCATTGTCGCCAAGCCATATCCATACATCGGTGTCCGGGCCACCAGGGTGCGCCAGGTAAGACTCCTTTACCGCTATCTGCCCGGCGTTGCCTTTGCCGAAATCGCCGATCGCCCATACCCGGATGGGCTGCTCGCTACCCGGCAACGGGTGGGTGCGGAAACGAAACTGCGCCGAAGGCACTGTGAGCAAGGTGTCATCGAAGCCAACAGCATAGTAGTACGTGGTGTAGGGTTCAAGCCCTGTCACCATTACACTGTGATCGCGTACGTTCTCGGTGATCACAATACTCTGGTCCAAGGCACTCGGGTCACTGCCGTACC
>CAYQMC010000204.1:3160-5249 GCA_964418285.1 uncultured Chryseobacterium sp. | reverse complement strand
ACTGGATGAACGGCCCCGTATGCCCTTGCAGATCGATGCTGGCGGCGGGGTCGAACAGCATGCGCTTCCTGGGGTCCACCTTCAGCAGGTAGTACTTCAGCGCAGCGAGGCCGATCATCTCGTACAGGGCATCCTTCTCCCCGTCGCTGAACTCGTCCAGTTTGCTCAGCTCTTCGCCGGCCTTGCGCGCTTCGTCCACCACTTCCTGCATCAGCTCGTCCGCATCCACCACGGTGCCTTCACGGCTATTCATCTTGCCGCTTGGGAGGTCCACCATGCCGTAGCTCAGGTGATGCAGCCCATCGGCCCAGGTGAAGCCGAGCTTCTTCAGGACGATGAAGAGCACCTTGAAGTGGTAGTCCTGCTCATTCCCGACCACGTAGATCAACTGCTTCAAGTTCGGATACTCGTCGAACCGTTTGATGGCCGTGCCGATGTCCTGTGTCATGTAGAGGCTGGTGCCATCGCCACGGAGAAGCACTTTCTCATCAAGGCCTTGGTCGGTGTTGTCCACCCACACACTGCCGTCTTCCTTCTTGAAGAATACGCCACTCTCCAGCCCTTTCAGCACATCACCTTTACCCAGCACGTAGGTCTGGCTCTCGTAGTAGAGTTTGTCGAACTCCACACCCATGCGGGTGTAGGTGGCGTTGAACCCGGCATACACCCAGCCGTTCATCTTCTCCCATAGGGCGCGCACCTCAGGGTCGTTGGCTTCCCACTTCAGGAGCATGGCTTGGGCCTCAAGCATCATGGGCGCTTCCTTTTCGGCCAGTTCCTTTGTCTTTCCGGCCTCCTCCAGTTCCTGCACCTGGCGCTTGTACTCCTTATCGAATTCCACGTAGTACTTCCCCACCAGCTTGTCGCCCTTGAGCCCGCTGCTTTCGGGTGTTTCGCCGTTGCCGAACTTCTGCCACGCCAACATGCTCTTGCAGATGTGGATGCCCCGATCATTGATGATCTGCACCCGCACCACATCATTGCCGACGGCCTGCAGGATGCGGCTGACGCTATGCCCCAGGAAGTTGTTCCGCAGGTGTCCCAGATGCAAGGGTTTGTTGGTGTTGGGCGAACTGTATTCGACCATTACCTGCTGGCCGGTGCTGGGGAATTGCAGGATGTCATGCTCGCCGGCCTCACGGAGGAAATCCAGCCAGTAACCATCGGCGATCACGATGTTGAGGAAACCCTTGACCACGTTGAACTTCTCCACGATGGGCAAGGCATCTTGCAGGTATGCGCCGATGGCAGAGGCCGTTTGCTCTGGGCCTTTCCCACTTATCTTCAGAAAAGGAAAGACATTGATGGTGACATCACCCTCGAATTCGGGTCGTGTGGCTTGGAAACCGATGGCAACGTTACCGAGGTCGTGGCCGAAAAGGTCCTTGAACGCCGCTTGAAGCGCGGGCACGAGTTGGGCTTGCAGTCTATCCTGGAACATGGTGTGGGCTGCAAAGGAACGCTTCGCACGCAGATGACGGGTGGTCGGAATTCGTTGTTCGATGGTCGTTGTCCACCCCGAGCACCGCTCAACGCTTCGCGAGGAAATTCTCCGCCAACATGCAGCGGACGCTTCCGCCGCCTACCGCTTCGATGGTCGGAATGGGAACCGGGACCAGTTCGGCATGGCGCTGCAAGGCCAGGCGCTGGAAGGGTCTCAAGGCCTGGAAAGCGGTTTCGCTGAGAAACAGGTAGTACGGACCCTCTGCGCTACTTGGCCCCGCATTTACAACAGGACCCTGCACCGCAACAGAACGCAGTTCCAGCATGTTGCCCACATACTGGTGCATCTGCTCCAGCGTGATCGGGATCACTTCACGGCCGCTCCTGGCCAATTCCTCCTCCACCTCAAGGCGCTCCGCCGGGGTTGGCAGTGCTTCCAGGCATACCACGGCGAAGCTGGTGCCGATACTCATGACCACATTGGTGTGGTACACGGGTTGTCCGCGCATGGTACCGTCCATGGTGGCGGTGAACGGGATGGGAACAAAACCGAACGCTTCGCACCACGAGCTCAGGGCTGCTCCATGGGTGCGGGGCGAAAGGCAGGCAAAGGCCTTGCGTTGAACGCGGTCCAGCACCAGGCTAC
>CAYQMC010000204.1:0-3150 GCA_964418285.1 uncultured Chryseobacterium sp. | reverse complement strand
GGTGCCTTCCAGGATCGAGCCCTGCTTTTCCAGAACCGACAGGTCGACCACCTGCTCCACCAAGTAACCTTCGCGAGCCAGGGTGGACCGGAGATCAGGGTCACGCTCCACGCGGCGGCTTGCCGTGTGCATGGGGTAGATCACCGCCGTACCATCGGCCTGGGTGCTGAACCAGTTGTTCGGGAATACGGCATTGGGAGCATCGCGGTCCGTTGGATCCAGCACGGTGATGCCGATGCCCCGTGAACGCAAGGCGGCCAGGAGTCCATCGAACTCAACGGCTGCCCGGCGCTTCACATCCTGGTCCGTACGGGCACGCTGGAAGCCATTGCTGTCCGCGGTCTCTGGGTCGAAGCCGAAGCCCGTGGGGCGGATCAGAATGACAGAGGAGGCGCTTTGGATCATCGATCTGGATCCGCGAATGATCGGCCGACCGGTGTTCGGCAATAAGGTGCTCGGGGTGCCTCAGGCAGAGCTCGGAAGATCATGTGCGGGTGTTCAGCGATTCCGCAGGATCGGGAACAGCGGTTCAAGGATCGATAGCGCTGCCTCGGCCATGGCGTTCTTATCGTCCAAGGCGGGGTTGATCTCCACCACATCGAGGCTTGCCGTGCGCGGATCGGAACAAATGCCGCTCAATATCTGCTGTGCTTCGTCCACGAACAAGCCATTGGGGACCGGAGTCCCCGTCCCTACCGAAATGGTGGGATCCAAGCTATCCACGTCGAAGCTCAGGTGGATGTGCTTGCAGCCCGCCAGGTGTGCCAGGGTTTCCTGCACCACGACCGTGGCCCCCTTGGTCCGCAATTCCTCCACGGTGATGACCTTGATGCCGTATTCCTCGATGATGGCCCGCTCCTCGGGCTCGTAATCGCGCAGACCGATAAAGACCAGATCGCGCGGAGCAAGCTTGGGGCCGTTGATACCGATCTTGCGCAGTCTGTCCCAAGTGGCCATGGTATAGACCTGCGGCTTGTTCCTCCCCTTCTTATCGATCTGCATCAGCAAAGCGAGGGGCATACCATGAACGTTACCACTGGGGGTCGTCCAGGGCGAATGCAGGTCCGCATGGGCATCCACCCAAACCACCCCAAGACGCTCCTTCGGGAAGGCCATCTTGGTACCCGAAACGGAACCGATGGCTATTGAATGATCACCTCCGACAATAATCGGAAAAACACTGTTCCTCAGGTACTTGTACACTTCATAGGCAAGATCGCTCTGGAAGCGGATCAGGCCATCGATGTGGTGGGCGTTCGGCGAGGTATCGTCCTCGTACAACACGTCGTTCTCGTCACGCAGGATGCTTTCCTCGGCATGGCCGAAGAGTTCGCTGCCGTTCTTCCAGGCGGCCACGCGCAGGGCAGCCATGCCCATGCTGGTGCCTCGGGTGCCTGCACCGATCTCTGATGCGGCCTCGATCAATCGTACTTCCATAAGGTTCTGGATGGTGGGCAACGAAGGTAATGCGGGCATTCGAGGAGCGGGGGGCCAGCACCTACATGCTCCACCCAGAGCCTTGTTCGCACGCTGTAACGATGCCCCCTTGCCGTGCGTAACAGGCCCGTACCATACAGGACTCAGACTATGAAGACCATGACCCACCACCTTCCCTGGTCGTTCCCAGCTTCCGTATTGATGCTTTGCCTGGGTAGTTGCAGCAACGGTTTCCTGGATGATCGCATGGACGAAGGGGTCATCGAGTACGCGCTGAGCTTCCCGGACTACAGCTCGGACGGTCTGATGTCGGGCATGCTTCCCGAAGAGACCACGCTCACCTTTGCCGATGGGAAACAGCTGGCCGAACTCAGCGCGGGCATGGGGATCTTTCGCACCCACATGGTGGTGGACAACGATTCCAAGTCCATGGACTACCACATGAGCCTGATGAGCAAGAAGATCATGTCGCACTTGGTATCCCGCGACCTGGACGTGATCACCGAGGGTATGCCGAAACCCTACCTACTCTTCACCAACGACATCGACACCATCGCAGGCTACGCGTGCAAACGAACGGTCGCCATATTCGACCGCATCGACCTGCCCGAGGTGGACATCTGGTACACCGAGGACATCGACCTGAAGGACGCGAACTGGTTCGGCCCTTTCGCCGATGTGCCCGGTGTGATGCTGAGCTACGAAATGGTGCAATACGGATTGCGCATGCGCTTCGATGCTGTGAACATCACCCCTGGCAAGGTGGATCCTGTGAAGTTCCAAGGCCGGCCCGAATACGAGATGGTGGACCCCGAGGTCCTTCAACACGAAATGGCCGAAGTGCTGGGCACATTCAGCATGTAGCCCCCTTCGCTTCCTGTACGCCCAAGCGCCCTGCCGCCAAGGCCTACCTCCAAAGGAAGGCCCGGGATGTGGACTTTCCACGGCCGCACTGTTGATAATAGAAGCGACAACCCATCCGTTGGCCCTATTGGGCCCCGGTACTTTTGGGCTGTATCGTGCGCAGCCGCGCACTTAGCGCTATTGCATTGGCCAACACGAAAAGGAACAAGATCCGCGACGCGGCGGAGGAAGAGTTGGTTGAGAAACCACGTGCCCGCAAACGACGCACGGGTGCTGCAGTGGATACCGGCGGACGCTGGGGTCGCTTCAAAGACTTTTTGGCCGATCGACGCACTCACAAAGTGGCCGGGCTGTTCCTGTTCCTCGCCTCCGCGTACCTGATGGTGGCCTTCGTGTCCTTTCTATTCACCTGGCGGATCGACCAGGACCTTGTGGGAAGGCCATGGGCCGGGATATTCAGTCCTGAGGTGCGTGTAGAGAACTGGCTTGGCAAGGTCGGCGCACTGGTGGCCCATCGCTTCATCCACACCTGGTTCGGCGTGGCGGCCTTTCTGATCCCGTTCTGGAGTTTCCTGGCAGCGGCCCGTATCCTGCTCGGTACATGGTTGCTCCCCCCGAAGCGCACCTTGGCATGGACGGCAATGACGGTGCTGTGGCTGCCAGCCCTGCTGGGCTTCTTCTTCCGGGGCGAACTCATGTTCCTGGGCGGCGGTATCGGGTACACCATCAATCACCACTTGACCGCACTCCTCGGCAGCTTCGGTACAGGAGCGCTCATCGTCTTCGTCGCAGTGGCATTCACCGTGGTCACCTTCGACCTTTCCTTCGCGTGGGCGAATGCAGCGCTGG
>CAYQMC010000203.1:0-5263 GCA_964418285.1 uncultured Chryseobacterium sp. | reverse complement strand
ATACCGGAAGTTGATGCCACGCGCTTCGCTACTCCTGCGCAAATAGAATTCGGTGACCCCAGCAGGTGGAAGCAGGGTGATGGTATCGAACCAGGAGTGGTTCACCAAAGTGTAGCCCAGGGCTTGTGCGCCTTCTGCCAGTAGACGAGCGGCACCGTGCACGCGCTGGGCGATCCGCTTCAGGCCATCCGGACCATGATAGACCGCATACATCCCAGCCATTACGGCCAGTAGTGCTTGCGCTGTACAGATGTTGCTGGTGGCCTTGTCGCGACGAATGTGTTGCTCCCGGGTCTGCAAAGCCATACGCAAGCCGCGTTTGCCACGTCTGTCCTGGCTTACGCCGATGATGCGGCCGGGGATAAGGCGCTTGTATTCATCGGTGGTGCAGAAAAAGGCTGCGTGCGGGCCTCCGTAGCCCATGGGTACGCCGAAGCGCTGGCTGTTGCCCACGCAGACATCAGCGCCCCACTCACCTGGGGGAGTCAGTAGGGCCAGGGACAGCAGGTCGGCGCAAACCGCTGTGCGCACACCATAACTCTTGGCTTTTGCCACAATGGCGCGGTGGTCGTTCACGCTTCCCTTCAGGTCCGGGTATTGCAGTACCATGGCGAAATAGCCGTCGCTGGGGTCCAGCTCGTTCACGTCGCCCAGCACCACCTCCACGCTCAAGGGTGCGCAGCGTGTGCGCAACACATCGATGTTCTGCGGATAGACGCCCTGGTCCACAAAGAGCTTGCGGGCGTTGACCAATTCCTTGGGGCGCGCAGCATTCAGCATGTGCATGGCCTCGGCTATGCCCGTGGCTTCATCCAACAGGGATGCGTTGGCGATGGGCAGCCCGGTGAGTTCGCTCACCATGGTCTGGAAGTTCAGCAAGGCTTCCAAGCGTCCTTGGCTGATCTCCGCTTGGTAAGGCGTGTAGGCCGTGTACCATCCAGGATTCTCGAAGATGTTGCGCTGAATGGCCGATGGCAGCACTGTGCCGTTGTAGCCCATGCCGATGTAGCTGCGGTAGACCTTGTTGCGTGCGCCAAGGCTGTGCATGTGCTCCAGCAGTTCGCGTTCCGTGAGCGCTTCACCTACATCCAGGGGTTTTGGCGATCGGATGCCCTGTGGTACGGTGCGTGCGATCAGCTCGTCCAAGCTGGCAACACCGATGGTTTGGAGCATGGCCGCTGTGGCAGCGGCATCAGGGCCTATGTGGCGTTCCTGGTAGGTCACGAATTGCATGGGAAAGGGGGTGCCGAAAGGGCGCGCAAATATACGGGGTAGGCCTTCCGTGGAATTGCTACGACCTCCAGCACAACAGTGTGAGGCAACCCGGTGTTCGGCTCCTGAAGGAGTGCGTCTATCTTTGGCCGGCATCACATCCATGCGCATCCTTCTTTTTCTTACGTACGTGCTTGTTGCACAGCTTGGTGCATTCGGGCAAGCACAGGACCGCATCCTGCTGATGAACGGCCAGGTGGTCCAGGGCAAGGTGCTGGGCCAGAGCACGCTGGAGATCCGCTACTTGGAGGACAGCCGCAAAGGGCTGCGCGAACGTGCCGAACCGACCGAGAGCGTGTTCAGCGTGACCGACACCTTGGGCCGTGAACGCATCTGGTATTTCTACGATACGGTCTTCGGCAATGACATGACCGTGGACCAGATGCGTTGGTTCATCAAAGGCGAACAGGATGCCCGCTCGGGCTATAAGCCGAAATGGGCCATGCTGGGTGGCTTCGTTACCGGAGCTGGACTTACCATCGGCCTGGACCTGGAGGTGAACTCCTTGCTGATCCCGCCGCTGTTCGCTGCCTCCATGACCCTGCCCAGGGTGCATGTCACGCGCGGCTCCATCACCGATCCGCTCATGGATGGCGATGAGCACTACGCCTATGGTTATGCCAAGGTTGGGCGGAGCAAGCGCGTCATCAAGTCCCTCATCTCCACCGCAGCAGGTGTGGTGGTGGGGATCGCTGTGCGGCAGCTGATCATCAACCCCAACCTGCCGCCCAACGATTAGCCCGATGTCGGAAGGGTTCCGGCATCCGCTCCTGCGCACACTGGTATTCGGGCATGTCTGGCTGGCCACAGGTGCGGCCGCACAAGTGTGGTGGATGGGCCGGTTCACCGGCGCCGCAAGTGGGAGAAGCATGCTCGCCATCGCAAGCGCTCTGGTCGCCGCCTACGGTTTGATGCGGCTGGTGCGCTCCGTTGAGCCGATACCTTTGGCTTCTCCTTGGATACTCTGGGTGGTCCGACACCGCGCGCCGGTGATCGTGCTTGTGCTGATGGCTTCGGCGCTGTCGTTGTATTGTGCTGTCGGTCTTCGCCGGGTGTTCGCCCCGTTCGACCTGATGGCCGTCCCTATTGTGGTGCTTTATCTGGTTCCATGGCTGGATCGCGCTGGACGATCCAAGGGACTGCGCCGGATCCCATGGCTGAAGGCTCCCATGATCGCCGCGGTATGGGCCATGGCCACCCTTGGGCTTTCGGCTGTGGACCAACCTGCACCGGCAACATCCCTGTTGTTGAACCTCGTGCTTCTCCAATTCGGGTTCTTCCTTGGTCTAGCCATTGCGTTCGACAGTATCGACCTCCCGCACGATGCGCCCAGCTTGCGTACGGTTCCCCAGCTCATTGGTGTCCGCACCACACGCTTCTTGGCGGCAGGCCTGATGTTCCCTTGGATGGGTGCACTTGTGGTGATGCAGTATCAGCGCGGTGGTTTCGAGGCCACACTGGCGCTACCGATCCTGGGCTATATGCTCGCCGCAGCACTTCTCCTCCGAGCCGGACCGAAGACACCATACTGGTATGGCACCATCGCACTGGATGGACTCTTGATCTTGATCCCTTTGCTCGCATGGCTTGGTGATCGGTTGTGATGGAATCGGTCGCGTCAGGGTCGGAAGGTTCCGAGCCGCTACTTTTGGCTGCCGATGACATTCGAGAACACCCTCGTTTTTGCTCAAGCTCGCGATGCAGCCGACCCACTTCGTGCATTCCGCGATGAATTCCATTTCCCACAGCACCCCGGGTCAAGCCCTGGGCAGGTGGGGAAACCGGTCCTCTATTTCACCGGGAACTCCCTGGGCCTGCAGCCCAAGGCCGCCGCTGGTGCGCTGCAACAGGAACTCGACGATTGGGCACGTTTCGGGGTGGAAGGGCATTTCCAGGCCAAGCATCCTTGGTTCAGTTACCATGAGGAACTGACGGATAGTACGGCGCGTTTGGTGGGTGCATTGCCCGAGGAAGTTGTGGTGATGAACCAACTCACCAGCAACCTGCATTTCCTGTTGGTGAGTTTCTATCGGCCCTCTGGAAAGCGCCGGAAGATCCTCACCGAAACGCGGCCCTTCCCCAGCGATACGTACGCATTCGCTTCGCAGATCGCCTTCCATGGTGGTGACCCGGATCCCGACCTCATCGAAGTGCAGCCGCGGGAAGGTGAACACACGCTACGCACCGAGGACATTGTCGCCAAGATCAACGAGCTCGGCGATGAACTCGCGCTGGTCTGTTTCGGTGGCGTCAACTTCTACACCGGGCAGGCCTTCGACATGGCGGCCATCACCAAGGCCACGCACGCCGTGGGTGCGGTGGCTGGATTCGATCTGGCGCATGCCGCCGGCAACCTGCACCTGAAGCTCCACGACTGGAATGCCGACTTCGCATGCTGGTGCAGTTACAAGTACCTCAACAGCGGGCCGGGCAGTGTGGCCGGGGTGTTCGTTCATCAGCGGCACTTGGGTACGAACCTCCCGCTCTTCGCAGGCTGGTGGGGCCACGACAAGGCCGAGCGCTTCAAGATGGACCGCACCTTCAAGCCCATGCCCACCGCTGAAGCCTGGCAGGTGAGCAATGCACCCGTGTTCAGCATGGCCGTGCATCGCGTTGCGCTGGAGCAATTCGACCGGGCGGGCATCGCCAACCTGCGCTCAAAAAGCGAACAGCTTACCGGCTACCTCGAGTTCATCGTCTCCGAAGTGGCGAAGGCCACCAACACCGAACTCGAGATCATCACCCCCGGCGATCCTGTGCAACGGGGTGCCCAACTCAGCATCCTCGCCCATGGCCATGGAAAAGGCCTCTTCGATGAACTCACCAGCCTCGGCGTTGTTGCTGATTGGCGGGAACCCAACGTGATCCGCATAGCCCCTGTGCCGATGTACAATTCGTTCGAGGATGTGTGGCGCTTCGGACAGGTCCTCAAGGAATGCCTCACCGGGAAGAACTGATCATGCTACAGGGTGCCTGTAGCGTCGCCCCTGTCATCCCGGCCTGGAGCCGGGAGGGTCGACTTAACGAACGTTCGCAATGAAGCAAATAACCATCGTCGGCGGCGGTCTCGTCGGAAGCCTGTTGACCGTATTCCTTGCCAAGCGCGGTCACATGATCAACCTGTACGAGCGCAGGTCCGATCCGCGCAAGACCAATGTCTACGCCGGGCGTAGCATCAACCTGGTGGTGAGCCACCGTGGCTGGACCGCTTTGAAGGCCGCCGGGGTCCATGAAGCCGTTGAGCGGATCGTGGTGCCCGTGTATGCCCGCATGACGCACGATCGCGACGGCAAGCTCATGCGCCTTCCCTACAGCATCGACGAGCGGCCCATCCACAGCGTTTCGCGCGGCGAGTTGAACAAGGTGATGCTCTCCGAAGCGGAGAAACTTCCGAACGTGACATTGCACTTCGGGCAGCGTTGTGCCGAGGTGGACCTGGACAATGCGACCTGTGTCTTCGAGACCGACAACGGTGAGCGCACCGAGGTGAAGGCCGACCTCGTCTTCGGCAGCGATGGTGCACCAAGTGCCGTACGTCAGGCCATGATGAAAGGCCGCTTCAACTTCAGCCAGAGCTTCATCGAGCACGACTACAAGGAGATCGCCTTCCCGAGCAATGCGGACGGCACTCCGCAGATGGACCCGCATTGCCTGCACATCTGGGCGCGCCGCCAATTCATGATGATGGGTCTCGCCAACCAGGACGGCGGGTTCACGGGCACGCTCTTCATGCCGCACAGCGGTGAATTCTCCTTCGATACGATCAAGGACGAGCACGACCTGATGCGCTTCTTCGAGGCACACTTCAAGGACGCCATCCCCATGCTGCCCGACCTCGCCGAGCAGTACTTCCGCAATCCGCAGAGCAACCTCGCCATCATACGCTGTGGCCCGTGGACGCACAAGGACAAGGCGGCGCTGATCGGCGATGCGGCCCACGCCATCGTGCCGTTCTATGGCGAAGGCATGAACGCCGGCTACGAGGATTGCA
>CAYQMC010000202.1:0-5305 GCA_964418285.1 uncultured Chryseobacterium sp. | reverse complement strand
CCACGGATCGATGTAGCTCCCGTTGCCGAGGCGCACTTCGAAGTGCAGATGCGGCCAGTTGCTGCTTCCGGAGCTGCCTGCGATACCCAGCCATTCACCGGCTTCCACCGTTTCGCCCACATCCTTGTCGGAAATGCCGCCATTCTTGAAGTGCATGTACCAGGCGCGGCTTCCGTCCTCGTGTTGGATCACATAACCGTTCCAATTGCCATTGCCATCGATCGCGCAATTCACATCGGAGTAACCATCGCGGCGAATGACGACAGTGCCCGGCGCGGCGGCCACCACCTCCATCAACTCTTCCTGCATGTTGCGCCAGGCGTAAGGCCAAAGGATGATGTCCGTGCCACGGTGGTTCCCAGACGACCAGTCGTAGGTGCGCGTGCCACAGTTGTAGTCCTGCAGGTTGCCCGGACCGGATGCATGGTCGTACAGGAAGTTCACGGTGTAGTACCCGTAGTCGTCGAAATCGGCCTTCGGACGTGTGGGCCAGATGAAGGAGGGGCTGCCGCCACGCGAATGATCGAGAAGCTCCGGTCGCGATGCGCTCAGCAGAGCTACGTTCCTATCGGCCTCGGCGTCGATCAGCGCATACACTTCATCGCTTAGGCATTGTGGGTGGCCCAAGTCCACACGCACGACTTGTCCGCTGGGAAGTTGCATCCCGGGAGCGATCTCGATCGGGGTGTCGATCGTGGGCAGCATCCTGTGCACCGGAGTCTCCGATTGGGCATTTACGCTGCTGGACAGGATTGCGCAGGAGGATACGATGATACCGGTTCGAAGAATGGCGGGTAGGGATGTTGGCATGGTACAATGGACTAGGGATAGGCAAGATATAACATGCTGCATATCATGTGGTTCCGTGACCCTATTAGCAGGTCGGACTTGGGGTCCTTAAGCGTTGAAGAACCCGGCTTCGTGGGCCATTGCCAAGCGCTCTGCTACCTTCGTTCGCCCACCCAAGAACCCATGCCCGGCAACACCTTCGGACAACTCTTCCGCCTCACCACCTTCGGCGAAAGCCATGGTGGCGCCATTGGTGGTGTCATCGATGGTTGCCCTGCCGGACTGGAGCTGGACCTGACCGCTATCCAACAGGAACTGGACCGCCGTCGCCCCGGCAGCACGCCACTGGGTACCGCACGGAACGAGGGGGATGTGGTGGAATTCCTCAGTGGAGTGCTTGAAACCCCTGAGGCATTGGACTCTCTGGGGATGACCCGGAGTCGCACTGGATCGGAGGTACGACCCGGCAGCGTAACCACGCTCGGAACACCCATCGGCTTCATCATCCGCAACAAGGACGCGCAAAGCGGCGACTACGACCAACTGAGGGACGTGTACCGTCCGGGCCATGCCGATATGACCTGGCAGGAGAAATACGGCATCCGCGATCATCGCGGGGGTGGGCGCAGCAGTGCCCGTGAGACCGCCTGCCGCGTTGTTGGCGGTGCCATTGCCCGGCAGCTGCTGGCAAAGAAAGGTGTGCGCGTGCAGGGCTATGTGAGCCGGGTGGGGGAGGTGGCGCTGGAGCTGGCTCCGGACCAACTCTCGTTCGACGGTCTGTGGAGCGACCCGGTGCGCTGCCCTGATCGCGCCGCTTCGCAGCGCATGGCCGCGCTCATTGAACAAGTCCGTGCGGAAGGTGATTCCATCGGCGGGGTGGTCAGCTGCATCGTTACCGACATGCCCATAGGCTTGGGTGAACCGGTGTTCGACAAACTGGACGCCGACCTGGCCAAGGCCATGCTCAGCATCAACGCCACCAAAGGTTTCCAGATCGGCAGCGGTTTCCGTGCGTCCACACTTCGCGGCTCGGAGAACAATGACGCATTCGTGCTGGGTTGGCGCCGCGATACGAAGGCCGATACACCGGCAGGAGTCCGCGCCGATATAGGGGCCATCCGCACAGCGACCAACCATGGCGGTGGCACTCTGGGCGGTATGAGCAGCGGCGAGGACCTGCTCTTCGATGTGGCCTTCAAGCCCCCCGCCACCATAGCCAAGCCCCAACTTACTGTGGACACTTCCGGCCAGGAGGTGGTGCTGGAAGCGAAGGGACGCCATGATCCCTGTGTGGTGCCACGTGCCGTGCCCATCGTGGAGGCCATGGCTTGCCTGGTGTTGGCGGATCACCTGCTGCGGCTGCGGCTGGCGCGGGTGTGATATTCGGTCGATCGTACGCTCACGAATGCGCAACTTGCGCAACTATAAGCAAGTCGACCCAGTGGGTCGACGCTGCAGTTGCTTCACCAAGATCTGTGTTTTGGAATGAAACTCCCGCTACACACCCGCATCCTCATCGGCATGATCGCCGGGGTGGCCTATGCCATCCTCAGCAGCTACCTGGGCTGGAGCGAGTTCAACCTGCGCTGGATCGATCCCTTCGGTACCATCTTCATCAACCTGTTGAAGCTGATCGCTGTGCCCTTGGTGCTTTTCAGCATCATCACAGGGGTGGCCGGCATGGGCGAAGTGACCAAGTTGGGCAGGCTCGGTGTGCGTACCCTGCTGATCTACCTGGCCACTACCGTCATTGCGGTCACCATCGGGCTTGCGGCGGTCAACGTGTTGAAGCCAGGTACCTGGGGCGATGCCGATAAGCGCGTGGCGAATCGCATCAACTACGAGTTGTGGGTGCAGGAAAACCCCGATGTGGAGCGCCCCCTCGACAAGAAGTGCCTGAGCTGCGATCCGGCCAACTTCGCCCTGCGGGATTCCATCGCCCAAGTGCGCGGCAACAGCGAACCCAACGACTGGGCCAAGGCGGGCGAGGCAGTGCAGACCAAGAAACAGGGCCCGTTGCAGTTCCTGGTGGACATCGTGCCCAGCAACATCTTTCTCAGCTTCAACGACTCCTTGATGCTCCAGGTGATCTTCTTCGCCATCTTCTTCGGCATCATGCTGCTACTCGTCCCGGCGGCCAGTGCAGGTCCGGTGAACGCCTTCATGAACGGTTGCAACGACGTGTTCATGAAGATGGTCGAAGTGGTCATGATGGCCGCGCCCTACTTCGTGTTCGCGCTGATGACAGGGGTAGTGGCGCGGATGGCTGGGGATGACCCCGGCGCTGTGGCCGAGCTTTTCAAGGGCTTGGCCGGTTACATGGTCACCGTGGTACTTGGCCTGGCCTTGGTGGTGTTCGTGATCTACCCCGCCCTGATGACCGCCTTGATGCGCCGCAATGTGTTCCGCCGATTCCTGCGGGCCATGAGCCCTGCCCAATTGCTGGCGTTCAGTACCAGCAGCAGTGCCGCCACCCTGCCGGCCACCATCAAGTGCGTGGAAGAGAACATCGGCGTGAGCAAAGCGACCGCCAGCTTTGTCCTGCCCATCGGAGCTACGGTGAACATGGACGGCACCAGTCTGCTGCAGGCCGTGGCCGTGGTCTTTCTTGCCCAATTGCACATGGTGGACCTCACCATGGGGCAACAACTGACCATCGTGCTCACCGCTACGCTCGCCAGCATCGGTGCGGCAGCGATCCCCAGTGCGGGCCTCATGCTGTTGGTGGTCGTGCTTTCGTCGCTGGGTCTCGATCCCGCCTGGGTGGCCATCGTGTTCACCGTGGATCGCCCGCTGGACATGTTCCGCACCGTGGTGAACGTGACCGGCGATGCCACAGTGTGCAGCGTGGTGGCAAATTCGCAGGGAGAGGAGTTGTTCGTCGACCGATAAGTTGCACTATGGTCCCGGATAAACGTGGCAACCTGCCGTGCCGGAACGATCTTTGTGCCTAACAGCGCCTGGCGACTTTTCAACCTGCAACTTCCAACATCCCTTTGAACATGTGGATCAAGCGCATCCTGCTCACCCTCGGTATCCTCATCGTTCTGCTGCTTGCAGCGGCGGTCGTACTGCCCATTGTCTTCAAGGACAAGATCGAGGCGGCCGTGAAGGAAGAGGTGAACAAGAGCGTGAACGCTGTGGTGGAATGGGGTGATTGGGACCTTTCGCTGATCCGCAGTTTCCCCAGTCTAAGCGTGGAGGTGAACGACATCCGCGTAAGCAACAAGGCACCCTTCGAAGGCGTGGACCTGGCGCGCATCGGCACATTCAGCGCTACAGTGAACTTCTGGGCTTTGCTGGGAGACAAGATCACCCTGAAGCGGGTCGCTCTCGACAGACCGCGCATTCACGTGAAGGTGCTGGAAGATGGTTCCGCCAACTACGACATCGCCGTTAGCGATGGCACGGCTGTGGAAGATCCCGCGGATACGGCGGCAACGGCCTTCGATATCGCACTCAAGGAATACACGATCACCAATGGACACCTGATCTACGATGATATTCCGCTCACCTTCTTCATGGAACTTGGTGGCTTGCAACATACCGGTAAGGGGGATTTCACGCAGGATCTCTTCACCCTGAGTACTACCACAAAGGCCGATACAGTGAACGTGGTGTACGATGGCATCGGTTACTTGAAGAAGGCCAGGGCCGAGATCAAGGCCGATATCGACATGGACCTTCCGAACATGAAGTTCACCTTCAAGGACAACGAAGCAACGGTGAACCAATTGGTCCTTGGCTTCGATGGCTGGTTGGCCATGCCGGCGGACGACATCGACATGGACATCACCTGGAACGCGAAGAAGACGGACTTCGGAACGCTGCTTTCCTTGGTGCCTGCAGAATTCGCCAGCGATCTGAAGGGTGTGGACATCACCGGCAAGGCCGGTTTCAGCGGCCACGTGAAGGGCACCTACAACGATAACAGCATGCCTGGCTTCGGCCTCATCATGGATGTGGACAATGGCCGCTTCAAGTACCCCGATCTGCCCGCTGCGGTAGAGAACATCTTCGTGGACCTGAAGGTGAACAGCCCCGGCGGCAGCGATATGGACGGCCTGGTGGTGGACCTGAAGCGCTTCGCCCTGAGCATGGCCGGCAACCCGGTGGAAGCCCGCATGCACCTGACCACGCCGATCAGCGACCCCAATATCGATGCTGAGTTGAAGGCCGAACTGGACCTGGCCAGTGTGAAGAAGGTGGTACCGATCGAAGAGGACCTCAGCGGAAATTTCACCGCCGATGTGCGCATGAAAGGCCGAATGAGCGATGTGGATGCCGGTCGATATGACAGGTTCCTGGCCGAAGGCAGGATGGTCCTGTTGGACATGGTCTATGCCAGTGATACACTGCCCGTTGATCTGAAGGTCCTGAGCTTGTTCTTCGATTTCAGCCCGCGTTATTTGGAGCTCAGCCGCTTTGACGGCAATGTTGGAAGCAGCATCGTACAGGCCAGAGGCCGCCTGGATAATTACCTGCAGTGGTGGTTGAAGGATAGTACGCTTGCCGG
>CAYQMC010000201.1:0-5321 GCA_964418285.1 uncultured Chryseobacterium sp. | reverse complement strand
CGTCGGGTGCTCCTGGTGTGATGTGAAAGAGAGCTGGGACGCGGACGCACATCCGAAGTACAGCGTTGAAGCCTTGGTGAACGAGGCCTCCCGACACCCGGCACGCATCGTGGTGA
This sequence comes from uncultured Chryseobacterium sp., assembly GCA_964418285.1. Taxonomy (GTDB): domain Bacteria; phylum Bacteroidota; class Bacteroidia; order Flavobacteriales_F; family PHOS-HE28; genus PHOS-HE28. The sequence continues at coordinate 5,205 of CAYQMC010000201.1, read as the reverse complement.
TAACGGGTGGCGAACCGCTGATGCACGACCTGGGGCCACTTACCAAGGCCCTTCGCCTGGCGGGCTTCCGAACGCACATCGAGACCAGCGGTACCCACCCGCTTTCGGGCGACTGGCACCATATCTGCTTCAGCCCGAAGAAATTCAAGGCGCCTTTGCCGGAGATCTACCTCCATGCGCACGAGTTGAAAGTGATCGTACTCAACAAACATGACCTGCAATGGGCGCAGGAACACGCCACGGAACTCTCCTCCCAATGCGCGCTCTTTCTGCAACCCGAATGGAGCAAGCGCGAAAGCGCCATGCCGCTGATCGTGGACCACGTGAAGCAACACCCGGGCTGGCGCATATCCCTGCAGGCCCACAAGTACCTGAACATTCCATGATGCTCCTTTTGGTCATGCAGCAAACATCCTTGCGCAGCGCCCTGCGGTCTTTTATCGGCTTGCTGCTTGGTGTCTTCGTGTTACTGCCCACCGCAAGCGCACAACCGATCCGCTATTCCACCGAGGACAAGAAGGCGATAAAGGCTTACGAAGCCGGGGTGGAGTGCATGAAGATGCGCCGTTGGTCCTGTGCGGAGGGCGAGTTCAGCAAGGCTGCCAATGCCGATCCCAAGTTCGTGGAGCCACGCTTGATGCTGGCCGAACTGAAGAACGGCCAGGGCGACGACCAGGCCGCCATCCAATACTACCGTGAAGCCCTGGAGATCGCACCGCGTTTCCATCCCGTGGCGCAGCTGCACCTTGCCGACATCGAATTCCGGACCGGGCAATACGATGCTGCCGAGCGCAACTACAAGGCCTTCCTGGAAAAGGAGGCCGATCCACAGCGCAAGGACCGCGCGCGCCTGGGCTTGAACAACTGCGCCTTCGCCCGCAGGGCCATACAGCAACCGGTACCCTTCGAACCGCTCAACCTTGGGCCCGGCGTCAACACCAAAGCGCCGGAATACTATCCCTGCATCACCGCCGACGATGGCACATTGCTCTTCACCCGGCGCGTACCGCACGAGGATCCACGCATCGTGGAACAGGAGGATTTCTACGTTAGCCGGCGTGGCGCCGACGGCCAATGGAGCGAAGCGCGTGGAGTCTCCTCCGTGAACAGCGACCGCAATGAAGGCGCCGGCACCTTGTCGCCCGATGGACGCTTCATCATCTTCACCGCTTGCGCCTATGTGGACGGCAGCTATGGGCAGGGCAGGAGGGGACTCGGCAGTTGCGACCTTTTTATCAGCCGTCGCATCGGCGATCGCTGGAGTGCACCGGAGAACCTGGGACCTCCGGTGAACACCCGCAACTGGGAAAGCCAGCCCAGCCTGGCGAGCGATGGGCGTACGCTCTATTTCGTGCGCGGGACACAGCGTGGCGATGGTATAGCGAACACCGACATCTACTTCACCATGCTCAGTGCCGAAGGAACGTGGAGCCTTCCGGAGAAACTCGGCCCCATGATCAACACGCCCATGCAGGAAGAAAGCGTACAGATCCATCCCGATGGCCATACCCTGTACTTCAGCAGCAACGGGCACCCCGGCTTTGGTGGACTGGACCTGTATGTGAGCCGCAAGCAAAAGGACGGCACCTGGGGAACCGCACTGAACCTGGGCCATCCCATCAACACCGGGGCCGATGAGAACAGCCTGCTCGTGAACGCCAGGGGCGATGTGGCCTACTTCGCCAGCGACCGGCCGGGGGGCGAAGGCGATCTGGACCTCTACGGCTTCGAGCTCTACCCGGAAGCACGGCCACTGCCTGTATCCTACATCGCGGGGAAGGTCACCGACAGGACCACAGGCAAACCTGTGGAAGCCGATGTGGAGCTTTATGATGTGGCCTCCGGCGAACTGGCCACTGCGGCCTACAGCGACCCCCAAACGGGCGATTTCCTCGTATGCCTGCCCGTGGGCCGCACATACGCCTTGAATGCCGGTGCCGAAGGCTACCTATTCTACTCGAAGAACTACGCTGTGCCTGAAGGGTCTTCAAGCGATGAGGCCTACACCTTGGATGTTCCGCTAAGCCCGCTCACGGCAGGCAGTGTGATCGCCCTGCGCAACATCTTTTTCAACACAGCGAGTTATGATCTGCTGCCGGCATCGAACGCAGAACTGGAGAAGTTGGGCCAATTGCTGAAGACCAATCCTACGCTGCGCATCGAACTCGGCGGACATACCGATGACGTGGGTGGTGATGCTGCGAACATCACCCTCAGTGAGCAACGCGCAAAGGCGGTGCGTGACCATTTGATCGGCCAGGGCATAGCCGGAGAGCGCATCACCGCCAAGGGCTACGGAAAGTCCAAGCCCATTGCCACGAACGACACCGAAGAAGGCAGGGCACTGAACCGAAGGACGGAGGTGACCGTGCTTTAGGCTTTTGTGCCGAAGGCACGCACCACCTTGGCCATTCCGCTGTGGAAGGGGCCTTCGTCCAGGCACACTTCCACTTCTTCCACCACGGAAAAGGTGACCCCGGGGAACTCGTGACGGACCTCTTCCATGGAGTATAGCATCTCGGCCTGTTGTGGCCCACCACTCTGGTACTTCGGTTGGTACTGCAATTGGTCCTTGGCGAAAGCTTCGAAGATGAGTCGCCCGCCCGGGCGCAGATGCCCAAGCAGTTCGCGGGAAAGTCCGGCCCGGATGGGAGCTGGAAAATGTGCGAAGACCAGGCCCAAAGCATCGAAGTCCTGGGGCAGTGGAGCAAGCTCTCCCAGGGTGCCTATGCGGTAATCGATGGTCACAGCACGCTTCGTGGCCAGGGCCATGGCCTTGGTACGCCCAGCCTCACTGATATCGAAAGCACGTACCTGCCACCCTTGCTGTGCGGCATGTACTGCGTTCCGACCTTCGCCTTCCGCTGGCAAAAGCAAACGGCCGGGGGGGAGGCCGCGCAGGCATTCAGCGAACCAGGCGTTGGGTTCCTCGCCATACGCATATACCGGCTGGCTGTAGCGTTCGTTCCAGAATTCCTTCATGGTGCGAAGTTACCGGCCATGCCTGCAATGGTCCGCTCAGCGGGAGTTGTCCGAGCGCCCCAGTTCGGATGCTCGCTGGCTGGCGGCTTCTATGGCGCTGGCAATGAGTGTCGCCAGACCACCGGCTTCGAATACCTTGAACGCTGCCTCGGTGGTACCGCCCTTGCTCGTTACCGCCTTGATCAGTTCATCCGGCGTGCGGTCCGCATGCTCCATCAAGTGGAAGCTGCCCAGCATGGTCTGCTTCACCAAGGCACTGGCCACATGGGGTTCCAGTCCGAGTTGAATTCCGCTTTCGATCATGGCCTTGACAACAAGAAAGAAGTAGGCCGGCCCACTTCCGCTGAGCGCTGTAACAGGGTCCAGCAAGGCTTCGTCGCCCAGGTGTATGGCTCGCCCTGTGCAGTTCAACAGCTGTTCCACCATGAGGGTCTGCCGCATGTTCAATTCCGTCGCCGTGGCATAGGCGGTGATGCCCATGCCGATCTGGGCCGGGGCGTTCGGCATGGCGCGTACAACGGTGGCGTGCTTGAGGGCATCCTGCAAATGCTTCAAGGGTATGCCGGCCATGATCGATAGTACCAGCTGACCTGGCCGCAGGTGCTGGGCCAGCGCGGGTGCCAAGCCTGCGAAGTCCTGCGGTTTCACGCCAAGGATCACCAGGTCGCTATCGGACACGCGTTCGTCCAGCACACGACCGACATGACCCAAGGATGTCAATTCACTGCCGTGCTCTTCACGGCGCACGACCATATTCAACTCTTCTGCTGCCACAAGACCGTACTTCCGCAGGCTTCGTGCATAGGCTGTGCCCATGTTGCCACAGCCGATGATGGATATCCTCATCCGGCCAACTTACAGCAAGTTCACACAACCGATCGTCAAGCCTTACGGTGTGGCCGATCAAAATGTGTTGGCCATGTCCTGCACATTGGCCCCCACCAGAACGAACAACACCGTCAAAACGAGGATCGCGCCCACCGCCATCCAGCTTACACCGCCCTTTTCCGCGATCTGGGCAAGGCGCAGTTCCTCGATATGCAATGGCCCTTTCGAAATGGCTTCGCGGATGTTCCGGCGCGCATCCCAGAGGTAGACCCGGTTGGCGAAGGTGCCCATCAGCAGGTTGATGAAAAGACCGAACAGGCGTCCGAACCGATCCGCGTTCTTCCCCTCCCAACCCATCAGCCAAACGAAGCCCTCTTCCAAGGTTCCTTCCAACAGCAGCAGCATGAATACACACACAGCCACGAGGTACATCCGGCGATACGCCATCCAAAAGAATCCCAGAATGAATGCGGGGAAATTGAATTCGGGCCAGGAACCGTTCCGCACACGTTCGAGTTGGAGCATGTAGTAGGGTGCCTGCTTTCCGAAGTAAGCCCGCCAAGGCTGTCCGGGAACTCGTTCCAAGGCTCCGTCGGAGTGCGCTGTTCCGTATGCGCGAATGGCTCCATTGCATCAGTGGGTCACCGCCTTCAAACCAACGATGGACGCGATAAGGGTGAACAGGAAGAATAGCCGCCAGAAGTCCGTGGGCTCGTTGAAGAGCGCTATGCCGACGATCACCGTTCCCACAGCACCGATCCCGGTCCAAACAGCGTAGGCTGTGCCGATGGGTAACACTTGCGTGGCTTTGTAGAGCAAGGCCATGCTGACAGTCAAACAAAGAAGAAAACCCACCATCCAGGCAAGCCAGGGTGTGCCTGTGGCTTCCTTGGCCTTGCCCAGGCATGTGGCAAAGCCTACTTCGAACAAGCCTGCAACAAGGAGGATGAGCCAGTGCATGGAGGTCGGTCGGTGGTGTCAGAAGCCGATCGTCAAGCCTGCTTGAAGCCCGAAACCACGCGTACGTTCCACTACCAGGCCCGGTAGATGAGAGCATCCCAAGGTGGCCCACAGGCGTTCGCCGAAACGGTGCCTCACCCGGCTTCCCAACCGTACGCTGCCGAAACCGCCAGCTGTAAGTTCCCCACCGAGCAGGGTGCGTTCCCCCAGTCGCTTGGCGCCATAGGCCGTGAACTGCGGCGCAAAGCCAGGCAGGTTGACCTGCTGGACAAGGAACCCGGTGTACCAGCCATTGCCCAGCGTGAAATCCATGTTGAGTGCCAGCCGGAACGGAAGGAGCGTCCTGAAGGAGCCCGTTGTGTAACGTAGTCCGAAGGTATCCAGCAGTTGTTCACCGTCGCTCAGCACGCCGTCCAGGTCGAACAGGTCGTCCAC
>CAYQMC010000200.1:0-5365 GCA_964418285.1 uncultured Chryseobacterium sp. | reverse complement strand
TGTTCCTGAAACCCGGGCAGCACTATTCCATGCGGCGCAGCGATGCCACACAGGACTACCTCGGAAGCTACGGGGTATTCCGATCGGTGGTGGTGGACTACACCGAGGACAGCCTGCGGCAGGACCTGCTGCATGCCGAGGTCTCCCTGATACCGCAGAAGCGCTTCTCGCTGTTCAGCGAATTCAACGCCATCAGCAAGAGCAACAACTTCGCCGGTCCGGGCATCAAGGTGGGTTTCCGCGACCGCGACCTGTTCCGGGGCGCCGAGCAGTTCACCCTGGACCTGAACACCCGCTTCGAGACCCAGATCGCCGGCGCCGGCAGGGGTACCAACGCCTACGAGATCAGCGCGAAGGCCGGCCTGAAGATCCCCCGCATGATCCTCCTGCCCTTCCTGCGCACCACACGTTCCAGCGTTCCGCAGACCAACATCGATCTGGGCTATGGCCTCTTCCGCAGGATCGGTCTCTACGGCCTGGAGAGCGTGAACGCCGGCTTCGGTTATGCATGGCGCGAGGACCGACGCACCTGGCACGAGCTGGGGCTGCTGGAGGTGAGCTACAACAACCTGTACTACACCTCGGAGGAGTTCGATGCCTTCCTGGACGCCAACCAGGCCGTGCGCCGCAGTTTCGACGAGCAGTTCATCATCGGCTTCGGATACACCTACACCCGCAGCACCAAGCGCCGCAACGACCAGCGCGGTTGGCTGGTCTACACCCTGGGCGCCGATGAGGGTGGCCTCATCACCTCGGCGGTCTTCAGGGGTATCGAAGGACCACGGCCGGAGGAGGGCTACACCTTCTTCGGGGAGCGCTACTCCCAGTTCGTGCGCTTCAGGCCCGAGATCCGCTGGAACCAGCGCCTCGGCGATCGCGGTAACATGGTCGCCTTCCGCGCCCTGGCACACGTGGCCTACGCCTATGGCAACAGTTCCACCGTGCCCTATGTGAAACAGTTCTTCGCCGGCGGACCCAACGGACTGCGCGGATTCAGGGCCCGCAGCGTGGGGCCGGGCAGCTATGTAGGCTCCCAGGAAGAGAACCTCCTGATCGACCAGGTGGGCGACCTGCGCTTCGAGGCCAATGCGGAATACCGCTTCACCCTGAGCGGCATGTTCAAGGCCGCCATATTCGCCGATGCGGGCAACGTGTGGCTGCTGCAGGACGACCCGCAGCGGCCGGGCGGGCAGTTCGATGGCAGGCGGTTCCTGGACGACCTGGCCGTGGATGCGGGCTTCGGCCTGCGCATCGACCCCGAGATCATCGTGGTGCGGCTCGATATCGCGGCACCGCTGCGGCGACCGGACCTGCCCACGGGCGATCGCTGGGTGTTCGATGACCTGGATCCGCGCATCGGCCGCAACTTCATCGTGAACATCGCCATCGGTTATCCGTTCTGAGAGTGTCTTATGTCCAATGACAGTTGACGGTTGCTCTGATCTCTACATAGGGTGACGGTCGGTGGTAGGCTTGGGACTTTAACGCAACGGAACGGTTGTTGCGCCGTATGAAGCTCCATGTTCGACCGCACGCTACGCATACTCGATAGTCTGGCCCCCGTCGCCAAGGTGGCCATCGCCATTACCGTAACACTCCTGCTGGGCAGCGCCTCGGGCCTCATCACCGCCGGCGCGGTGGAGGGCTGGTACATGGAGATCGAAAAGCCCTCCTTCAACCCGCCGAGCACCGTTTTCGGTCCGGTGTGGACCGTGCTCTACATCTTGATGGGCTTTGCCGCCGGATTGATCTGGAGCAACGGCACCGAAGACCCCAAGGTCCGCCAGGGACTGGCATTGTTCGGCCTACAGTTGCTATTGAACGTGTTGTGGTCCCTCCTGTTCTTCGGCGTGAAGAGCCCCGGCCTCGCGCTGGTGGACATCACCCTGTTGCTCCTCACCATCATCCTCTGCATCCGGGCCTTCCACCCCATCGACCGCTGGGCCGCCTTCCTGATGGTGCCCTACCTGCTGTGGGTGGGCTTTGCCACGGTGCTCAATGCGAGCATCTGGGTCTTGAACTGAGGACAGGAACGTTGGGGCTGCCGGGTACACCGGCGAGCACCGGCGACCACAACGCTTACCCGGCCATGCCGCTTGGAACGCACAGCGGGGACACACCCTGAAGTGCATCCCCGCTGCGGATGGGTGTACGTCTGGGCTTAGAACACCATGGGCTTGTGGCGATCGGCCGGCACCAGGCTGCGGTCGTGTTGTACGGCCACACAGCCACCACCTTGTTCGAATCCGATGGAGCCGACAGGACCGTTGTAGGTCCAATTGCCCATGTGCCGTTCCAATTGCATGATCACGGCGAACTTCAAACGCCGTACGCGTTGATCGAACGAGCCATCACGCACATGGCGGGTATCCACCACGACCTCCTTGCTCAGGTGGCCGGGCTTTTCGAAACGGAGGATCGCCTCCACATCGGCCGGCAGGCTCAATGTGAAACGGCCGGTCTCGGAAACCGATGCCGTACGCACGGCGCCGTTCACATGGACCTCCAGGACCACATCGGCCATGGTGTAGTCCTCCACATGCAGCCAACCGGTCAATACCACCGCCTCATCGGCTGGTGGAGCTCCGGGGGGAGTAGCCATTGCAGTGCTGCTCATGGACAGAAGTGCCGCGAACCATAGCGTGGTCCGTGCGGTGCGGGTGGTTCTCTGCTTCCTCATGCTGTGCGGGTGTTGGTACACGAAGCGATACGGCCGCTACCCGTGCAAGTTGCAGGGTGCACCAGCCTTTTCGACGGAAGCCTGCAGGGCTTCGTGGAACGGGCCGGAACCCATGATGGAAACGGAACCCCGGAAAGGCGGCTGCCGTGTACGGCTTGCCCTGGCGCCCTACTTCGTGCTGCTCCCAGCAACCGGCTCTGCCACCACCCGCGCGGCAACAGCTTTGCTCACGACTTCCTGGATCCTTGTGCGGATGTCCAGTTCCGCAAGCTTGTTCCGCTCGGCATCGGGGTACACCCGGTTGCTGAGGAAGATGTAGACCACACGGGTCTCCGGATCGGCCCAGGCCATGGTTCCGGTGAAGCCCGTATGGCCGAAACTTGCGTAGCTCACACACTCGCACGTTGGGCCTTTGCCCCCGTTCGCTGGACGATCGAAGCCGAGCCCCCTGCGGTTTCCACTCCCATCGGGCTTGCAGAACTGGCACTTGGTGAACTCCTTGATGACCTCCTCGCTCAAATACCGAACGCCCCCGTACGTTCCCCCGTCCACCAGCATCTGCATCAACTTGGCAAGGTCGTTGGCGCTGCTGAACAGCCCAGCATGTCCGGCCACCCCTCCTTTCATGGCCGCTCCGGGATCGTGCACATCACCCTGGACCTGTCCTTTGCGGAAGATCCTGTCGTACTCCGTGGGAGCCACGCGATCCAGCGCGAAACGCTCCAACGGCTGGTAGCCAAGGGTCCAGGCACCCAGGGGCGCATAGAATGTGCGTGACACGTAACGGTCCAAGCCCATGCCGCTCAACCGTTCGATCACCTCCTGCAGGAGATAGTACCCCATATCGCTGTACAGGTAAGTACCGGGCTTGCCCAAGGGCGTATCGAGTACCCAACGCAACAGGCTGTCCGCATAGACCGGTTGCAGGTACATGTCTTCCGTAACCCGCAGGGTGTGCGTGGCCGAGGCTTTGTCGCTTACCACGCCGGGGCCATATCCCCCATCCTTTTGCACCAGTCGGGTGTAGAACGGCACCCACGCCTTCAAGCCGGCCTGATGGGTCAGGATGTCGCGCAGTTCCATGCGGGCGTGTGCAGGATGGCTCTGGCGGAGTTCGGGCAGGTAATGGCCAAGTGTGTTGTCCAGGTCCAGCTTGCCTTCGTCCACCAAGTGCATGAGGGCCACCGTGGTGCTGGCCACCTTGGTGATCGATGCCAGGTCATAGAGATCATCGCTGGCTACCGGACGCTTGTTCTCGTAGGTGGGACTTCCGTAGTTCCTGCTCACCACCACCTGGCCATCCACGGCCACAAGCACCTGGCACCCCGGATACGCTTGTTGGGCGATACCGCTCAAAGCGATGCTGTCGATGGCTTGGAGATCAGCCGATGACAAGCCCAGGGACTCGGGTGGGGCATAACCTGAACGACCGATACCCTTCAGCACCAGTCCATCGCCGGCCGCGAAGAAGGAGGAGGCGCTGATCGGCAGTCGCCCGTTGGCACCGCTCGAACCATAGATCACCTCGGCCACCATGTTCTGGCTGTCCTCGGTCTCCTCATACGCCACCACGGTGGTGGCCTGCAGGTGCGCGCCATAGGCCTTGGCCAGGCTATAGGGATTGGCGAACAATGCGAAGACCGTGGGCTTGCGGGCAGCGATCTGGCGCACGATGTCCATGGCGCTTTCCGGTATACCGAACTCCTTCTTCGCCCTGTACGTGGTACCATGTATCGATACGATGACCCGATCGTAGGGGACCAACCTGCTCAGAAGGGCGTTCAGGCTATCGCGGCCGAGGGCCTTCCCACACTGGAATGTAGCCACCTCACCATAGCGCTGCAGGGCCTTCTGGAAGGGGTTACCAACCTTGTCGCCGATGACCAGGGAAGCCACGCGCAGGGTATCGAGTTCCTTGAAAGGCAGGAGTCCGCGGTGGTCCTTCGCCACGGTAATGGCCGCTCCGTAGAGGGATCTCCGCAGGGCTTCCGCACGTGGGTCGTTGAGGTCGGCATACACCCCCTTGGAGCTCACAGGGGCTTGGTTCGCCAGGCCCACCCATTCCTTGGCCCGAAGGATCTTCAAACAGCTGCGGTCCACCACAGCGCTATCCAGTTCGCCATCGGCCACCGCTTTCTTGATGCGCTCGATGGCCTTCACCGGGTCCGAGGGGAAGAGCATCACGTCATTGCCGGCCTTCAGCGCACGCAATTCGATCTCCCCGGGCTCGTCGGCATTGGCAACCCCTTTCATGTTGAGGGCATCGGTGAAGATGAGGCCTTGGAATCCCAGTTCGCCCTGCAACAGGTCGGTCACGATGGGTGCGCTGAGCGTGCTGGGCATTCCTTTGGTGCTGTCCAAGGCAGGCACTTCCAAGTGCGCCACCATCACCGCACCCAGTCCTTCCCGGGCCATGCGGCGGAAGGGATGGAGCTCGAGCGAATCCAATCGCGCGCGGCCGTGTACGATGTGCGGCAAGGTGTAGTGCGAGTCGCTATCCACATCGCCATGACCAGGGAAGTGCTTCGCCGTGGCCAGCACTCCCCCATCCTGGAGCCCGCGCATGTAGGCGATGCCCTTGCGCGTGACATTCTCGCGGTCCTCTCCGAAACTGCGGTCATTGATCACCGGGTTCGCCGCGTTGTTGTTGACGTCAACGACCGGACTGAAGCTCACGTGAACGCC
>CAYQMC010000199.1:4481-5421 GCA_964418285.1 uncultured Chryseobacterium sp. | reverse complement strand
CGGCAGCAAGGCCCACCTGGAGATCTGGAAGATCACCGCCGATGGGCTGGTGAAGCAGGATCCCGGGCCGTGGTTGTTCCGGTAGGCACAATGGTTTCCGGGATCACTACCGCGTCATTTCCTTGTAGGTTGCCGATGGGTCGTGGTCGTTCCTGGTGATCAGCGCATGCAGTTCGCTCTCCGGTCGATTCGAGCGCAGGATCGGGAAAAAGAGCTGCACATACCACGGCTCCTTGATCCGGTTCCAAGCACCAAAAAGGGTCGGGTACCGGCGGGTGATCTTGGCGGTGCCGAAGAGCACATCCCAGATGAAGAGCAGGTTGCCGAAATTCCCGTTGGGGTGCGAAACACCATCCTCCGCCGTAAGGCCATGGTGCGCGAAATGGGTGCTTGGTGTCGATATCGTGCGTTCAATTACCCAGGCCAGGGGTGCCAGCACCTTGTGCTTGTAGAGGAAGCGGTCCCACCGGGTCTCGCTGTGGGCCAATAGTATCACCGCCAATTTCACCGGCAGGTAGAACAGGTATACATGGCCCATGCCCAGGTAGATCAACGCGGCCGAGAACCAGATACCCGGCATCAGGGCATAGTACAGCAGGGCATTGCGGTACGTTACCAGCACCCCCATTTCCTCCACCACGTGGTGCGGCCGGTGCAGTTTCCACATCATGCGGTCCACGTGCGACAGCCTATGCCACCAATACTGGGTCATATCGTCCAACACCAGGAATGCAAGCACCTGCCAGCCAATGGCCAGGTCCACGAAGCGGTCCTCGTACTGCGGGAACCAGGCTGTACCGGCCCACAGCGTAAGCAGGAAGATACCCGGCTGCACCAAGGTGGGCAGGGTAAGCAGGCTCACCAGCTCAATGGTCCAATCCGTACGGCTCCGCTTGTCGTGCAGGTCCAGCCCGCCCATGGCTTCCAGCACCCCCAGCAC
>CAYQMC010000199.1:0-4471 GCA_964418285.1 uncultured Chryseobacterium sp. | reverse complement strand
AATTTGCTGTTCAATTCAGGATCGTTCATGGCAGGGTCCATCTGGCGGCTAAGGGGCCTTGGGCAAAGCCTGGCCGCAGAAGGTGGGCTAAGATGGTCGATCCCAACGCACCCTCGGGTGTTGCTATTGGCCCTGGCCCTGCACGGAAGCAGCGGATCATGGGAAACCTACTTGCAGCACAATATGCCGGAACAGGGCGCCGGACCCTACCTTTGCCACTCATTCCCCAGCCCCATGGCCCTATCCCTCCTCCCCCTGTCCATCCTGCTCGGCGTTATCGGCCCTTGGCAGATCGTCCTGGTCGTGGTGGTGTTGTTGCTGCTTTTTGGTGGCAAGAAGATACCCGAACTCATGCGTGGCTTGGGCCAGGGCATGAAGGAGTTCAAGAACGCCAAGGACGGTGACTTGAACGACAAAAAGGAGGAAGGCAAGTAAGCGCATGGCCAGGACCTTCGCCGAGGCGCGCGCCGAACTGGCGCAGGGAGGAAAAGTTGTGGCAGCTACCCAGGCAGCACTTGTTGCTGCCGAAGCCCACAAGGACCTCAACGCATTCTTGGAACTGTTCCCCACCAGCGCGCTGGAGCAAGCCGCTGCGGTGGATGCCCGCGTGCAGGCGGGCGAGGCCGGTCCCTTGGCCGGCATGGTGGTAAGCATCAAGGACAACCTCTGCTACAAGGGCCACACCGTAAGTGCTTCATCGCGCATGCTGGAAGGTTTTACCAGCCTGTACAGCGGCACTGCCGTGGAGCGCCTGCTGGCCGCCGATGCGGTGATCGTGGGCCGCACCAATTGCGACGAGTTCGCCATGGGCAGCAGCAACGAGAACAGCGCCTACGGCAACGTGCTGAACCCAGTGGACCACAGCAAAGTGCCCGGTGGCAGCAGCGGTGGCGCGGCGGCCAGCGTGGCAGCGGGTATCGTACATGCCGCCCTGGGCAGCGATACCGGTGGCTCCATCCGCCAGCCGGCATCCTTCACCGGCACGGTGGGCCTTAAACCCACCTACGGGCGCATCAGCCGCTATGGCCTTATCGCCTTCGCCAGCAGCTTCGACCAGATCGGGCCGTTCACGCACACCGTGGCCGATGCCGCGGCCCTGTACACCGTCATGGCCGGGCACGACCCGCGCGACAGCACCACCAGCCGCAAGCCTCTGGAGCCCATCACCCTGGAGCATCCCGGCAAGCTGCGCATAGGCTACTACCGCGAAGGGCTGGAGCGCGCGGGCATGGACCCCGAAGTGGTGGCCCACCTGCAAGCCCACATCGATCGCCTTGCGACCGAGGGGCACACCCTGGTGCCGCTGGATGTGCCCTTGCTGGACCACCAGGTGCCCACCTACTACATCCTGGCCACGGCCGAAGCGAGCAGCAACCTGGCGCGCTTCGACGGTATACACTACGGGCACCGCAGCGCGCTGGCCAAGGGGGTTGATGAGACCTACCGCCTGAGCCGCACCGAGGGCTTCGGCCCCGAGGTGAAGCGCCGGATCCTGCTGGGCACTTTTGTACTGAGCGCCGGTTACTACGATGCGTACTATGCCCAGGCCCAGCGCGTGCGCCGGATCCTGCGCGACCGCACGCTGGCCGACCTGCAGCAGGTGGACCTGATCCTGAGCCCCACCTGCCCCACCACGGCCTTTGCCCACGGCGCCATCACCGATCCGGTGGCCATGTACCTGCAGGACATCTTCACAGTACAGGCCAACCTGACCGGCACCCCCGCCATCAGCCTGCCCACCGGCACGCACAGCAACGGGCTACCCTTCGGCATACAGCTTACCGGGCGCCCTTTCGAGGAGGCGTTGTTGCTGGCTGCTGCGGATACGCTGTTCTGAGCTACGCATAAGGTCGCATAGGCATCCGATATGCATCGGACCTGCCTGTGTTGGAACTGACACAGGCAGGATGCCTGTGCGACATTCCCCCAACACTGCACTGTGTACGACCCGCCGCATACCAACGGCAGCCTTCCTGCGTAGTACAAGTACCTTCGTGCAAGCCTGCCGGCCGGCATGGCTGAAGAACCGGACCATGTACCCACGCACGCTCATACTCGCCTGCCTGCTGCCCCTGGGCGCCTTTGCCCAAGGAGACAGCGCGGCGCTGCGCCTGCTGCCCGACGACCCTGTGGCCGCACGACTCGATGAACTGGCCAAATTGCCCTGGATCAAGTATTCGCCGTTCACCGTGGACACGGTGGCACACAACATACACGGCTTCGCACCGGACCACGTGCCCACCTGGGATGAGCCGACCATGCGCCACCGCCTGGCGGTGCTGGATGCCACCACACCCTTCGACCTTACCTACAACCGCGCGGTGCAGTCCTACATAGACCTGTATGTGACCCGCAAACGCGACATGAGTTCCCGCATGCTGGGACTGGCGGAACTGTATTTCCCCGTGTTCGAGCAGGCGCTGGACCGCCATGGCATACCACTGGAAATGAAGTACCTGGCCGTGGTGGAAAGTGCCCTGAACCCCGCTGCCCGCAGCAGGGCCGGAGCCGTTGGCCTGTGGCAGTTCATGCTGCCCACCGGCAAGATGTTCGGCTTGCAAGCCGACAGTTACATCGATGAGCGCCACGATGTGTACAAGAGCACCGAGGCCGCCTGCCGCTACCTGAAGCACTTGCACGGCCTGTACGACGATTGGGAAATGGCCATGGCCGCCTACAACTGTGGCCCGGGCAATGTGAACAAGGCCATCCGCCGCAGCGGTGGCAAGAAGGACTACTGGGCCATCTATGACCACCTGCCGCGCGAAACGCGGGGCTACGTGCCGGCCTTCATCGCGGTGAACTACCTCTTTGCCCACCACGCGGACCACAACCTCTATCCCATAAGTCCCACCTACTGCCATTACGAGATGGACACCCTGCAGGTATGCTACCCCTTGGACATTGCAGCACTGGCCCAGCTTACCGGCGCCGAAGAGGCCGACATCCTGCAGATGAACCCCACCTTCAAGCGCGGGTTGGTGCCCGATGTGGACCAGCCCGTTACCATCTACCTGCCCAAGGATGCCGCAGGGATCTTTGTGGCCAACGAAGAGGCCCTGCGCTATAGCTACCTGCAAAGCACCAAAGGTGCCGAGGCCGCCGCATCCAAAGCCCAGTCCACCGCGCAGCCCAAACCGGCAGGCACCGCGGTACGCACCCACACGGTACGCTCGGGCGAATCGCTCGGGGTGATCGCACGGCGTTATGGGGTCACCGTTACCGAATTGAAACGCTGGAACGGCCTGCGCAGCGACATGATACGCACCGGCCAGAAACTGGTGCTGCACACCACCCCGAAAGTATGAGGGCAGGCACCTTGATACCCATGGCCTTCGCCGCCATCCTGGGGGGATGTGCGGGCGGTTCGGACTACCTGCCCGATTCGGCCGGTGGGCAGGGCGAAGTGCTGGTGGTGATGAGCAAGGGCGATTGGGAGGGGCAGCCCGGTGCCACGGTGCGCAGCATCCTGGAACAGCCCATCGAGGGCTTGCCACAGCGCGAGCCGCGCTTCAAGCTTGCGCAGACCACGCCCGAGAATTTCGGGACCCTGCTCGCCGTGCACCACAGTGTGCTGCTTGCGGCGATCGGGCCGGGGGTCGATTCCGTTGGCATGCAACGGCAGCGGGACCGCCATGCGCGTGGGCAACTGGTGGTGCGCCTGGCCGCCAAGGATGCCACCGCCTGGATCGCGCTGATGCAGCAGGAAGGATACAACGCTGCCGACCTCTTGGAAGAACACCAACGCGCTCGGGTGGGCATGCGCCTGGCCCGCGAACGCGATGATGCCTTGGTGAACGCCCTGCAGGCCCACCACGGCCTGCGGATGGATATTCCCGGAGGGTACAGTGTGATGAAGCAGAACGACAGCGCCACATGGCTTCAGCGTGACCGGATCGTCACCAGCGGAGGGTTGGACCACAACGTGATCGAGGGTGTGCTGGTACATACCCACCCCTACACCAGCGACAGCACCTTCGCTGTGCCTTTCCTGGTGGACCAGCGGGACCGTGTGACCGAAGTGCTGGTGGAAGGACCCAATGCCGGTTCGTACATGAACGTGCAGCGCGGTTTCGAGGACATGGACCTGATGCCCACCAGCAAAGCCGTGTCCCTGGATGGGCGCTACGCTTTCTTCATGCGCGGCTTGTATGGCATGCACGGCGCGAAGATGGGCGGGCCTTTCGTGAGCCTTACCACCGTGGATGAGGCGCGTGGCCGGCTGGTGACCGTGGAAGGATTCGCGTATGCGCCACAATTCGACAAGCGCGAATACGTTCGTGAATTGGAAGCCTTGATCTTCTCCTTGCGCTTGGACCCCATCGCATCTCCTTGATCATCAACGAGAAGCGCTGAGGCGCCCGCGGGCTTATCAACAAAACGGCATGTTGTGTTCAAAATTCGCGCCCACAGGGGGCTGCGGACCGGCGTAATTTGCACGTAAGTACACGGCCATGGAACTCGGCAAGAT
>CAYQMC010000198.1:0-5457 GCA_964418285.1 uncultured Chryseobacterium sp. | reverse complement strand
AAGTTGATCAGGGTGTCGCGCGATAGCCGTACGGACCGATCATCCCAGACCACAAACCCCAGGTCCTGTACAGCAATACCGATCTCCACCGGAAGATCGCCGGACAATGCACGCGTGGACCAACGCCCGCTGAGTGCCAGGCCAAGTCCCTTGCTCATGCCCAGACCGCTACCGGCCGTGTCACTGTTCCAGTAAGTGCCATCCAGGTCGGCTTCGAGCACGCGACCATCAATGCCGGTGAACACTTCCGCTACAGGGAGGTCGCTTGCGTTCATGGATCGGCCGTTCACGAGCTCCACGCGCAGGTAACTGCGTCGATCGGCAGTGGCCACACCGAAGCCGATGGTCTGGTAGCGCATGCCCAAGTGGGCAGTGCCGCTCAGTTCTGCTGTACGATCCTCGTACGCGGCATTCCCGAAGAACGCGATCGCGAACAGGTCCTCGGTGAATCGGGTGCCAAGTACATCGCGGTAGCCGATGTTCACCATGGGTCTGAGCCCCGCCCTGCCGAACAGGCTATCGTTGCCGATCCATTGGATCCGCGCACCCAGGTCGTAGCCCAAACTGTTGCGGGCACGTGTGGCATCGGCGCTTCGCTCACGCATCGCACGATCCAGCGTCCCCCCGCGCAGGAGCCCGAGGAGCAGTTCGTTGTAAACGGTATTGGCTGACTGTTCACCCCACGCTTCGACCGTGATGGAATGTCCCCGTTCAGCAGGACGATCCACCAGGCTGTCCACGGGGAGCACAAGCATCTGCGGGCGCACTTCCAGCGAGAGCACCGCTACGGAACAAAGGAGGATCCAACGTCTCATTCGCCGTTCACCACATAATTGGCCCCCAAGGTCACTTGCAGATCCAGTTCGTAACGATCCAGGATCTGCAGGTGCTGCGTTTGATCGGCGGTATCGAACACCACACGCAAGCGGAGGCGTCCTCCGTTCTTCAGCTGATCCACCTGCGTCCGATCCAAACTGGTCCGCAACCGGCTGTCAACGGAGGTCTGTACCAGGTTGTCCGGGCCAAGAAGTCCCGATGCAATGCTGCCATCAACGGTCACGGTCGAAAGGACCTGCTCGTTCTCATCCACCACGTGTGCCTGCAGTGCAGCATGGAAGGGAAATCCATTGTTCGCGAAGAAACGCAGGTCACCACTGGCGAAACCAGAGGGCACATCCACATCCACGAAGGTCTCCAAGGTCAAGCCGCTCGCGATGATACGCAACGGCACTTCCAATTCCAGTTCGGCGGATACCTTGCTGTCCGCATACACGAAATCGTTCCCGGAACTGATGTCGCCCAAAGGGTTCAAACGCAGGTCCAAGGCATAACTCACCTTGTCCGGCAGGTTCTCCAGGAACAGGTCGACGTTGCTGTCGGTATTGTCCATCGCATTGGTGTACACCGTGGGGGTGAACCCACTCCCTAGGTCGGTGGCCCTTGACAGATTGATGGGACCTTGGAAAAGGGTGTTGGAAAGGTCCACGGTGGCGCCTGTTCTGCTATTGACGGCACGCAGGTAGGAGAGGTCCACCTGGATATCCATACCGAGCCCGTTCACGAGCTTCACGCGCAAAGCCACATCGTCCAGGTCCAAGCTTCCACCAACAATGCTGTTGAACAGATCGAGCTCGCTCTCGGTGGGCTCCACTTCGATGGTCTGGCTACCAAAGAAGCCCCGGGCATACGCGGGTTTCAATCCTCGGTAGGTCACCACTGCGTTCACACTATCCTGATCCGTCAGGGTGGCACCTTGCCCGTTGGGGTCCAGGTTGATGGCGATGATCGTGTGGAGCGTGTTCACGGCATTGAATTCCGGCCCCCGCAGATCCATGGTCACCCCGGCCAGGCTACGTGTTTGGAAGGATACCGTTGGTGAAGCTGGAGAGCCGGAACCCACTGTTGCCGAAAGGCTGTTATCCCCATTGGGGAAAAGGGCGCCTGGAAGCGTGAAATTCCCAAGAACGGTACTTGCGATCTTGTTGGTCAGCGTAAGCTCCAGTACACCTTCGCTCAGCACCAAGTGTCGCAATGCGATGTCGTCGAAGTCGAAGCGCGTTACGTTGTTCTCGTCCACGATGCCTGTACCGGGTGGGAACTCCACTGGGCCGGGAAAGGTGATGGCACCAGGATAGAAGTAGGTGGTATCCGGTGCGTTCAGCACAGTGTCCAGGTCCACTGCGAACAGTTCGCTGGAATACAGCAGGGTCACGTTGCCTGCTCCATCCGTCACGAGCAAGGAATCAGGGACGATATCAGCAATGGTGAAGCGCGTGGTCACCAAGGGGACCAAAACATCAACATCCCATTGGGCAGGTGAATTGTCCTTTCTGCACGCCATGAAAAGGAGGCTTCCCATCAGCAGGAAACAGGCATTACGCAGGGGTAGTCGTTTGTTCCGCATTCCGTAGTGCAAAGTACGGTGAGCCTGTCGAATGTCAGGACGTGTTCATAGGCCAAGCGCTAAATTGAGCCTTCGGTAGAAGTTCGTCCAATGCTGTTCCGTCGCCATATCCTGCTGCCTTGGCTGCTGTCGACAGTTATGATGATCATACTGTCCTTCCTGTGGCACGGGGTGGTCCTGATGGATCTGCAGGAACTACGGGTGCCTGTGACCCTGTATTCGGTGCTTGCCGTCCTGGTCTATCTGGTGATCGGCCTGGTACTCACCTTCTGCACCCATAAGGCCATCGAGTATGAGTGGATATCGTTGAAGGGGCCTTTCCCATTCATGAGCTTTCTGATCGGGGCAGCCGTTGGCTTCTTTGTCTACCTCCTGATCTTCGGGCTGGGCATGAGTTTCGCCAAACCGGGCGTGGTGCACATAGCAGCCGATGTGCTCTGGCAGATGCTGGAACAAGGCATCGGCGGATTGATGGTGAGCCTGGGAATCATCTACGACATGCGGCAGTCCTTCCTCGAGGATGAACGCGCGCACTGATCGCCGCTTCAACCACCGTATTTGCCTTTCCACAGCTTCGTGATCAAGGCCGCGTGCTCCTGCTCCCTCGGGTTGGCTCCCGGCCTGTAGAAGCTCTTTCCCCGCAGTGCTTCGGGCATGAATTCCTGATCGGTGAAGTTGCCCTCGCCATCGTGGCTGTAGGAATAGTCCTTGCCATGGCCCAGGTCCTTCATCAGCTTGGTAGGTGCATTCCGCAAATGCAACGGCACCGGCAGATCACCCGTGTTCCGTACTGCTGCCTGCGCCTCGCCGATGGCCACATAACTGGCGTTGCTCTTGGGTGAACAAGCCAGGAAGGTGGCGCACTGGCTCAGGATTATCCGGCTCTCGGGCCACCCGATCATCTGCGCGGCCTGCATGCTGGTGGTGGCCATCAGCAAGGCGTTGGGGTTGGCGTTGCCGATGTCCTCGCTGGCAAGGATCACCATGCGCCGGGCGATGAACAGCGGGTCCTCGCCACCTTCCACCATGCGCGCCAGCCAGTACACCGCAGCGTTGGGGTCGCTGCCGCGAAGGCTTTTGATGAAGGCGCTCACGATGTCGTAGTGCTGCTCGCCCTGTTTGTCGTAGCGCGCTGCCGTGGTCTGCACCACCTGCTGTACGAGCTCGTCGGTGATCACCACACTTTCCTCGGCCACGGCCTTCACGCACAGCTCGAAGGTGTTCAGCAGGCGGCGCGCATCGCCACCGCTGGCGCGCATCAACGCTGTGTGCTCCTGCAATACGATCGACCGGCCCTTCAGGTACGTGTCCTCCTGCATGGCCCGCTGCAACAGTGCCATCAGCTGCTCTTCGGCCAAGGGCTTCAGCACGTACACCTGGCAGCGGGAGAGGAGCGCCCCGATCACCTCGAAGCTCGGGTTTTCCGTGGTGGCGCCGATCAAGGTGATGGTGCCCTTCTCCACAGCACCCAGCAGACTGTCCTGCTGCGACTTGCTGAAGCGATGGATCTCGTCGATGAACAGCACGGCACTGCGCGAGAAGAGTCCCGAGCCACCGGCCTTTTCGATCACCTCCCGCACATCCTTCACACCGCTGCTGATGGCGCTTAGTGTGAAGAACGGCCGTTTCAGCTCCTCTGCGATAAGGCGTGCAAGGGTGGTCTTCCCCACGCCGGGTGGTCCCCACAGGATCATGCTCGGAAGCATTCCCCCGGCCAATGCCCTGCGCAAAATGCCCTCTTCACCCACAAGGTGTTCCTGGCCCACCACCTCGTTCAAGGTCTCGGGGCGCATGCGTTCGGCAAGAGGCGGGTGCGTTTCCACGGTGGGTTATCAGGGAGCGAAAGTACCACCACCCCCAACGACAAAGCCCCCGCCACATCGGGCAGGGGCTTCGTCAGCAGGGTATGGAGCTTAAGGTTGGCACAGGAGACGTCCGCGTACTTCCTTGCCGTTCACGCTGATGCGGTACAGGAACATGCCGCTACCATTCTCCACAGGGCGGAAGGTGGCTTGTACGAGCTGACCAGCGCTCACGTGTGCGTTGAACAGTTCGGCCACCCGGCGACCTTGCATGTCCGTGACCTCCACCGTGGCGGTACCAGCTTCGATGGTCTCGAAGCGGATCACGCTTTCGTCGCGGAAGGGGTTCGGTGCAGCGATCACCATCATCTGTGCGGACTCGTTCTCGTCCTTCGTTGTGAAGGTCGGACCATTCACCACATTGATCACTTGATCGAAGCTGCTGGTGTTGCCACAAGCATCCACCGCGGTGTAGGTGCGGGTGATGGTGTAGTCGGCCTTGCAACCGTCGCCGGTCTTGGTCTCGGTCATGGTCACCGTCACTTCGCCACCGCAATTGTCGCTCACCTCACAATCCAGTGGTGCTGGAATGTTCTGGCAATCCACGGTCACCGGCTTTGGTGCGCATGAGAAGGTCGGGCCTTCGTTATCGACCACGGTGATCAGGTGCGCTCCGTAGGCAACATTGCCACAGGCATCCATGGCGGTCCAGATGCGGAGGAGCTTGTAGTCACCAGCGCAGGTGCCGGGGAACACGGTCTCCTCCATGGTCACTTCCACGTTGGGGTCGCACATGTCGAAGGCGGTCACCACTGCGGGCTCTGGCACTTCGGTGCAGCTTACGGTGATATCACCAGGCACACCGATCAACATGGGAGCATCCATATCCACCACCTGGATCCACTGGGTGGCCGTACCCGTGTTGCCACAGTCGTCCATGGCCGAGTAGATACGCTCGATGACGTAGCTGTTGGCGCAGTCACCGGGATGGATGATGTCGTTGACCATCACAGGGTAGGTCTCCTTGCAGTCGTCAGCAGCCCACACATCGCCATCGGGTTCGGGCACTTGCGAGCAGCTTACGGTTGCATCGGCAGGCACATTCATCAGCACAGGTGGGTTGGTGTCCACCACGGTGATGGTTTGGATGCATACCTCCACGGCACCCGTGGCATCGGTAGCGGTCCAGGTGCGCACCAGGATGTAGGGGCAGCTTCCGAACCACTGGTCGGTCCAGCCAACGGTCACCTC